>JANNOR010000194.1:0-6489 GCA_031399265.1 Cyanobacteria bacterium SOY_34_metabat_3
TCTAATTCACTCATTCATTAAATTTTATAGAATTAGAGATTTGGTAATTCCACAAATTGTTTAATTTTTCATCTCCATAAATCTCAAATCTTCTAATTCAATTGAGTTATGCATTTTTAACATGTCCACCACTAGCAGTTAAATTGCCACCTGGGATTTGGATGTCGCCACCGATCAGTGCTAAAGTTTGACCTGGGTCTACTGCTAAACCAACTCGATCGCCGATCGGGATTGGCACAGGAGAAGCTGGGAGATTTACTTTCCCTAAAGCGGTGGAACGGTTGACAATTGTACCGGGATTATCCCGAAATCTTAAACCCACGGGAATATTCACTGTTAACAACGGAGCTGTTTGCGGGTTAGTGCTGCTAAATTCAAAGCCGTTATTAAACACGATACTGTCAGCAGTTGAACCGATAAACGAACCGCGCAAATCTAACCGAGCATTAGGGCCGAAGACAATTCCTTTTGGGTTAATTAAAAATAAATTGGCATTTCCCTGGACTCCTAATGTCCCTAAAATATTTGACCGATTGCTGCCGGTAACGCGGGTAAAAATGTTAGAAATGCCGCTGGGATTTTCAAAATAAGCTCCCCGCCCTTCACCGATGTTGAATTCGCGGAAACTGTGAAATAGATTAGAGCCGCGAGTTGCGCCACCACTGATTCTATCTGAGGGCAAGTTGTTGATAGTATCGGAAACTGTGCGCGAACTTTCCGGGCCCAGGGTATTATCGGGGACGATTTGGGCGATCGCACTTGCGGGAAATAGCAACAGGAAGGCAAACAGTAGAGAGTAATGTAAGCGAGGCATAAAAAAATTATTTTTAGGATAAAGTCGATCGGTGTAAGCTCATCTCGTTTCTCTAAAGGCTTTGCATTTGGCTGCTCATCACAATTTGCTCTACAGTGATTTCTAGTTCGGGAAAAGTTTTAGAGATAATGCGCTCATTACCTGTAAAACTTTGAACTAAATAGCGGTCATTTTCCAAAGAGTAAACAAAAACTGTGGAAATTTTGGGATTGCCTAAATAAGTCCTAGAAGCGATTGCTAAATAGTCCACAATCCAATATTCACAAATACCGAGCCGTTGATACTCATCCAACTTATCAACATAGTCGTCTTCCCAGTTAGTTGAAGTTACTTCTACTGCTAATTGGATTGGTTCGGTAAGGGCTCCGTAGCCGCGGACATTGCTATTCCATACTGATGCCTTGACCACGCCGACATCAGGATTTCTGCCTTGTTCTTGCCCCCTCGCTGTTACAGTTCTGAAAACTATATCTTTGTCAACAATATAGTCAAGTTCCAAGCGCTCGCTTTCTCTGTCGAAAGACTTAACTAGAAATCGTGCTACATTTTTATGAGCTCTGGTTGCTTCCACTTTGACAATCTCTCCATTTACAAGTTCGTAGATGCCCGATCCGTCTGGGTACTTTTCGAGAAACTCTAAAAATGTTAGTTTAGTTTTTGTCTGAACCATAAGACAAGCCCTCTTGTGTTAACTAGGTTAGGATTTATATCGTTTCCAGTTCCATCATAATTATATATTTAGATCGTATCAGTGCGATCGCGATCCAAGTAGCGATCGAGACGGCCACTTAATAAAATTTGACCGTCAGCGCTAAAGATAACTGACAACCTTGCCCGATCCGCAGCCATAGGCTAAGATTTTGCAAAGGTCGAGAACGTAATAAAGATAGCTTTTTTCATGGCGATGGCTTCTGTTTAAATATGTGTGCAGAATATGCGTCCAAATGTTGACTCTCAGAAGATAGAACGATTGATGCAAGTCTTGGGAGGAAAAGTCATGAGCTTGAATGAGTTGCCGGGAGCAGAGCTAATTCTACCTGGACTGGACGATCTTCATCATGGTAAAACTAATACAGTTGGGTCATTGTTAGTCGCGATCGCAGCAACGCGCCTAGCCGAAGCGGGCTTAGATGTTCCGAAAAATTGTTTAGCCACAGAGCCAGAACTCACTCTGTACGCTCTTCTTGAAGATGAACAGGATGATGCCTACCCCTACTACAATGCTTTGCTGAATAGCCTAAATAGCTTTTGCAACGCACTTGAACTTCGTCAAATGTATAAGCTTTGAGAATTGAATTACGCTGTAGGGTGCTTAGTGGTATGATCGCTCTTACGAAGCTGTTATGGAGCTAATTCTACCTGGTCATGCAGAGCGCAATCGTTCATACTAGATGGTAGACACGTTCAATCTTAGGAGCCGTCTATGTTGCTAGAAGAAGTCAAAGAGCAGGTCTTCAAACTGCCACCGAGCGATCGCCTTGCGTTAGTCAGTGCCATCATTGAGTCCTTACAAGATCGGCCAGTTGCCAGGGGCGATCGTTCTGGCGCGATTCAGCGGATGCGAGGCTTGCTAAAGACAGACCAACCCGCACCGACAGATGAGGAAGTGGCTGCAATGTTGGAAGCGCGACGAGTGGAGAAGTATCTTTAGTGAGAGTTTTAATTGATACCAACATTGTCCTAGATTTTCTGTTGCAGCGATCGCCATTTTTCCAAGACGCAGAGTTGTTGTTTCAAGCGATTGATACTGGGCAACTCATCGGTTATGTCACTGCGACAACGCTCACGGATATTTTCTACATTTCTCGGAAACATACTCGCAGCGTTGAGCAAGCACGACAAGCAGTTTCTGAAACGCTGATTGCTATGGTCATTTGTCCTATCGATCGAGCCGTTTTGGAATCAGCTTTCAACTCTGGTTTGGTTGATTTTGAAGATGCTGTTCAAATTTTTGGTGCAGTTGCTCAAGGGTTGGATGCGATTCTGACCCGCGATAATAAAGGTTTTTTAAGTTCGCCAATACCTGTTTTATCTATTCAAGAGTTGTTGCAGCAGTTAGGGACGTAGAATAGGTATTAAAAACAAGATTAACAACCTTACCAGGGCCGCAGCCATAGGCGAAGATTTTGCAAAGGTGGAGAACATAATAATAATAATCCAACTATGAACTACCGAAATCACATCACGATCGAAGCAAATAAACGCGGTGGTAAGCCTTGTGTACGCGGCTTGCGAATTACGGTTTATGAAGTGCTTGAGTACCTGGCTTCCGAGATGACCGAAGCAGAAATTCTAGACGATTTCCCCGATTTGACGCGAGAAGATTTAAAAGCCTGTATTGCTTATGCTGCTGATCGTGAGCGTCGGTTTATGACCGCGACCTTATCCGCATGAAATTACTTTTTGATGAAAACTTGTCGCCCAAGTTGCCGAACAGTTTGAGCGATATTTTCCCAAATTCGCTTCACGTTCGAGATGTGGGCATGAAATCAACGATCGACCCAATAGTTTGGGATTATGCAAAAGACAATGATTTGATGATTGTCTCGAAAGACGCGGATATGCACGACCTGAGCTTAGTATTTGGGAATCCACCGAAAGTTATTTGGCTTCGCCTTGGAAACTGTTCGACATTGCAAGTTGAAAATGTGCTACGTCGGGATTTTAACGCGATCGAATTATTTTATGAAGACGAGAATTTATCGCTGCTTGCTTTATCATAATGCTGGGATAGGAAAGATTCATTAGGGAAAGTAAAATGGCAATTAACACTTCTTTAGAGGAACGGCTTGCAGCAGTGGAAGCAGCGATCGCCCAGTTGCAGAAGCAAATTGTAGCTTCTCAACCGACGAATTGGTTGCAACAAATTATAGGGTCTTTCAAAGATGAACCTGCCTTTGAGGAGCTACTTGCCTATGGACGAGCGATTCGCCAAGGGGATGAGTCTCTCCTCGAAGCTCAAGATGAGCTATGAAATATTTACTGGATACAGATCATCTGAGTATTCTTCAACGTCAAGCAGGGACAGATTTTAGCAACCTTTCGACGCGCATGGCTCAGTACCCACTATCAGATTTTGCCGTATCGACTGTAACGTTTCATGAACAGATGCTTGGCTGTCACGCTTATATTAATCGTGCTCGTAACCCGGATGACGTAGTGAAAGGGTATACAATGATGGCGCGGCTCGTTAGTGACTTCAAAGTGTTGCCCCTTGTCTCATTCGATCCAGGTGCGGCTACAACACTTGCTCGATTACAGTCACAACGGATTCAACTGGCAAAGATGGATGCTCGGATTGCGGCAATTGCAATATTCCGTGGGTTGATTTTGTTAACCCGCAATCATAGAGATTTTGGTAAAGTAACAGGGTTATCGATCGAAGATTGGACAGTTTAAAGCGTCATAGGGTTACAATAGGAATTAGTTGCAATCCCTCACTCTCCTGGAGAAATAATAAATGTCTAAATCTAATGATGACTTTAAAGACAAAGCAGAGGCTGCTGCGTATGTGGCTGGTGGTGCTGTGACTGGAGCAGGCGTAGCTGCCACAGTAGGTGGAATGGGTTTAGCAGTTGGCGGAACGGCTGTTGCAATCACTGCTGCACCAGTTGTTGCTGCTGGTGCTGTTGTCGGTTTAGCAGCATACGGATTGAAGAAGGCATTCTTCAAGTAAGCCAAATCTTATTTTTCAATTTACCGGGGTGAGCTATGCTGCTTGCCCCATTTTTAATTAGATGCTATGGACAGCGAAAGATGATACCTGTATATTTCTAAAGACAAAAAGATTTATTCAACTATTACAAATGGCCGTTTCTAAGAGATTAACTCAGAATATTTTATGGCAGATAAATTAACTTTCAAAGGAAGTAAAGATACTTGGTATCCAGCTTCAATCGATTCTTTAGAACAACATTTGGGTGTCTTTATTAAACAGAATAGCTACTTTCAGAGTAGTCAAATAACGCCTCTCAATAAGAATATTGCTTATAGCTTACAATATGTGGAGTTTCTTGATCGATTACCCAAAGATGTCAAATTAAGTTCTGTTTTGGAAACACAAAATATTAAATCTTTTGTTGTCTACGGTGCTTCAATAATTGAAGCTTTGTTTCACTATATTATTGTTAGTAGCGGTAATGGCGCAGACACAGAGTGGAAGTCTTATATAAATCTTAAGAGCAACGAGTATGACGTTAAAGGAGATAAATTTTTGAATAAAACTGAGTTATTTATTAAGGTTTCACCTCCAATAGCTATGGAAATGACGTTTGACCAGATGTGCAAAAAAGTTGAAAATAAAAAATTGCTTGGTGCTGTAGGGGATTTGTATAAAGAAATCAGTAAAATCAGAAAGCTGAGGAATAAAATTCACATACAAGGTATTGAGCATTCAACAGATACAGACTGGTGGACTTTTAACTCAAGCGAATTTAAGTTGATGAAGAGAGTTCTTTACGGTGTTTTAACATCCCCTTTATTCTCAAGTAGTTCTCGCAGTTCCTTATTTGATTATCTGAAGTGAACGCGGCGAGCTAACAACTACGCTGCACCGGAACGGACAAAAACGGTCGGTTGAGTTGCAAAGATTATTTGCGTCCGGTGAGCACGAACGTTATCTCGTAAACGCTGCCTGACTTTGGAGATGATTTGGAATCTCGATCGATCCCGTCGCTTCATAAAATTTGACCGTCAGCGCTAAAGATGAAAGTGTTGGGCGAAGCGAAGCGTAGGGTTCGATCGCACTCAACGCAACCCACAATTTAGAAAGCAAAATAATTAATCCTAAAATAGATGCCTTTTTCTTGCAAGGTTCGATCGCCCCCTCCGACATTAATCAAAGGAAAACCGTAATCTAAACGCGCGTTAAACCGATCGCCCATTTGCCACAATAGCCCCACACCAGCACCCAAAAGCTTGTCAGAATCAGGATTAGCTTTTTCGCCAGAATGGTTCCAGCCTACACCCAAATCGATAAATGGAGCCACCTGTAACAATCCTTTGACTTGCGGTACACGCCAAACCGGGATTCGCACTTCCGCAGAGGCGATCGCACCGCTATCAGTTAACAGCAAATCTTGGCGATATCCGCGCACGCTTTGCACGCCGCCGATCCCGATTTGTTCGAGGGAAAGCAGGGGACGATCGGCTAATTGAATGTCGGAACGCAGAATCAGCAAGGTTTCCGGCGCTAGCAGCCGCACGTATTGGGCTTGTCCGCGCCACGCCAGAAAGTGGCTGTCTGGCCCGCTATCGTTCGCAGTAGCGCCCAGAAAATCTGTACCGACGGAAAACTGCGATCGCGCCGCGATCACTTGTCGGGAACTCCGCTGCACGTATTCCTGAAAAAACCGCACCGCCGAAACCCGGGTTTCGCCGCGCTCGTTTGCTCCCGCCGAAAGCGCAAATCCTTCGCCCAACAAAGATGTATCGCTTTCTTGCCGCGATAGTGTCACTCCCAAAGCCAAAGTCCGATCGGGCTTTTGGACGATCGGCTGGCGGTAACTTAATTCGTAAGTGCGCGATTTACCCTCAATCCCAGCAGCATCAAACGGTTCTTCGATGATGTTGGTGCTAGCAGCACCCGCAGCGAACCGAATTGTGCCGTTGCGCGCGTTGACGGGGACTGTGTAGCTACCGTTGAATTCGTTGCTGCCGTCAGTGTTAGCGTAGGA
>JANNOR010000264.1:0-7299 GCA_031399265.1 Cyanobacteria bacterium SOY_34_metabat_3
ATATTATACCGCTCACACTATCGACGTATTGATATAAATTCCGGCTGCGCCGAAATGTTATTGAGTACACGGCTGTGCCTTTACCAAACGCTATATTAATTTTTGGTAAACGGCACTGCCGTGTCCTCTATATCATTGCGGCGCAGCCGGAATTGATATCATTCCGACGATCGTGTCAGCGGTATAATATGAATAACGGTAAGGTGCGCAGTGCGCACCCTACATAATTGATATCCAAGGTATTGATAAACCCTGTCCCTAAACCGAAGGAGAAACAGTTGCCGCCGCCTCAGAACTCGGGAAAAACTTTTCAGTAATCCAAGCAGTTACAATATGAGAAAGCAATCCCATAGGCCCGGCAAACAAACACAAAGCCAGAGAATGAACAGTCCAAACATTTGTCCGCTGTCCTTCTAAATAAATCCAGCGCCCGACAAACAAATCCATCACCAAAAAATGTATCCATCCCGTAGCCGCCGCTGTTTCCTCTCCCAGAAACTTAGCAATATCTGCTAGCTTGGGATTAGACAAAGCAGCCGCATTTTCCGCCGTCAGACTGCTACCAAACAAATATATGTACAAAGCGGCGAGCATCGCAAACGGAATAAAGGAATTCATCACTTTTCGGGTAATTCCCCACTTGGGCAATAAAATCATAATTGCCCAGAAAGGCAAAACGAACACATTAGCTGCATCAAAGATTAGTTCTGGTGTCATAGTTGGCTGTTGGCTCCTGCGAATAAAATGCAATGCAATCGAGGGTATTAAGATTAGTTTACACAATTTTTACTAAAAATTATTCAAACCCGAAAAAAATCTCATCCACAAATGAACGATAATTGCTATAATGAACGCAACGATCGAATACAATAAAATTGGTTAGTAGTGAGGACTTTAGTCCTTCAAAAATTTGCGGACTAAAGTCCTCACTACGAACCTTTTGGATTTTGGGTAATTGACCGGACACGCTAATCATAGCTCTAAGGTGCGCCGAAGATCGCTTTATATATAGAGGTTTTGCGCACATCTAAAATTGCAAATCTAAAATCCCATGACAACAACTTATAATAACTTTCTAGATTGGTGCAAGCACAAAGAAAATCTATCTCCCGGCGCGAAACATACGGTAGAAATACTGTTGCAAGCCTCAGATACGACCGAGTGCGATCGGGCAAATGAACTGCTTTCGGCTACAACACAATTAAACCTCAAAGAAACTCAAATTACCGATATCAGTCCCCTCTCATCTTTCACTCAACTTACCAATCTCATCCTCAACGGCAATCAAATATCAGATATCGCTCCCCTCAAATCCTTGAGCGAACTGAAAACTCTGGTGATGGATGTCAATCAAATATCAGATATCAGTGCGCTTTCATCTCTCACAAATCTGACTATACTCGTTCTCGATACCAATCAAATATCAGACATCAGTTCCCTAGCAGCTCTAACTAATCTTACCGCACTTGTCTTATTTGACAACAAAATTTCTGACATCAGCGCAGTCAAAAATCTAACCAAATTAAAGGCGCTGATTTTGTATAAAAATAAGATTTCCGATCTCGCTCCTCTGGTAGATTTAACTGAACTTCAGACACTGTATCTGTATAAAAATAACATTTCGGACATTAGCCCGCTGGCTGACTTAAAAAATCTCAATACGCTGTTTCTGTTCGAGAATCAGATATCCGATCTGACTCCGCTGAAATCCCTGCAAAACTTAAATAAGTTGGTTTTGTTTCAAAATAAAATATCCGATATTAGTCCTTTGGCATCGCTAAATAATTTAGTTGAACTCAACCTCGGCAACAATCAAATATCAGACATCAGTCCGCTGAAGTCGTTAACCAATTTGACTCAACTTTATCTGTTCAACAATCCGATTTCCGATAGCAGCCCGCTGCAAGGTTTAAATAATTTATTTTTGCTCGACTTGTACAACAATCAAATTTATGATATTAGTTCCCTGCAATCTTTGCGGAAGTTAACTACAATAGATTTGCGCGGGAATCCCATAGTTAATAAAATTTGCCCTGTCAATCCTGAATCTGTATGTCGGTTTTAATTGTTAAGACGACAGACGGCTTGCGATTAGTACGATATAATATCTAATACCAATTTTTTATGAGGCTGCATAGAATGTGATCCCCCCTAACCCCCCTTAGTAAGGGGGGGACAAGATTTACTCAAAGTCCCCCTTCTTAAGGGGGATTTAGGGGGATCGGGATATGTGCAACGACCCATTAAATTGGTATAACACCAGTACAAGGAGGAAGTTATGAGCGGACATGATGCTTTGATGTTAGGATTGCTGCTGTTGCCCGGTTTGGCTTTGTCGATCGCAATTATGGGCACTTTTGCCGCTGGTGGTTAATCGGTTTTGGGAGCATCCCGATCGCGAGAAAGCTGCTCGCACTCCTGTGAAAGAGGGCGGGTTTATATATCTTTTTGATTTGCCTAAAATATCTTTGGCAAAACCCGCCCCTCTGATCTACCAATTTACAAAAATTGTGCTGTCACATCCGAATTTACCAAAGTATTAGCGCACAAAATACCCGATGCTGCGACGGCGGGTACGCCAATTCCCGGCATGGTGCTGTCTCCCACCCGATACAAGCCTTTGACTGGGGTTTGCGGCCCCGGCCACGTGCCTTTTCCGGCGGCGATTGCAGGGCCGTAGGTTCCTTGATACCTGTGCAAAAATCGGGCGTGGGTTAGCGGTGTGCCGATCGACTCCAAGACTATTCGCGATCGCAAATCCGGTATAATCTTTTCTAAAGCTTGAAACAAAGATTGCGATCGCGCTTGCTTTTTTTCCTGATAACCGTCGCCATACTCCCAACCTTCGTAAGGTTCTAAAGTATAAGCGTGAATCGCGTGATGTCCGGGCGGCGCGAGACTTGCATCCCACACTGTTGGAATCGAAATCATACAAGTATTTCCGGGTACTGTAATGTCAACCTTGCTGTCATGAACGACGACGTGGTGGCCGGTCAAATTTTCGATTCCTTCGGCTTTAATTCCTAAATGCAGGTGCATGAAACTATCTACCGCTGGCATCGATAAGCTATTTTTTCGATAACTTTCCGGCAAATCTTCCGGCCGCAGCAACTTTGTATAAGTATCCCAGACTGTGGCATTTGAAATGACAATTGGGGCGCGGATAGTTTCGCCATTTTGCAAGCGAACCCCGGTGGTTTTGCCGGATTCAACTAATATTTGCTCGACGGGACTTCCGAGGCGCAATTTTCCACCCCAGCGCTGCAAACCTCGAACTAAGGCATCGACGATTGCACCGCTGCCTCCTACAGGATATTCGATCGCGCTGTGCGATCGTTCGCCAATCATAAAAGCTATTTCCGGCGCGACAGTTCCGTGCGCTTTCAAACCCGACAGCAAAAAGCACTCCAAATCGATCAAACGCCGCACCCAAGGGTCGCGCACGTCCCGATCCATCAAGCTACCGGCCGAACCTGCGATCGCACCTACCAGCGGCAACAGCTTCAGCAAAGCAGGCGAATACCGAGACAGCAAAACAGGTATTAACTGCCAGTCGGATCTCAGCGCTAAAGCCGGAATTCCACGCAAAGCTTCATACAAAACTAATAAGTTTTGTTGAAATTGCTGTAATTCTACGGCACCTTGCGGTGCGAATTTAGCTACAGCATCTAAGTAATTTCTCGCATCAGCATAGACCGGCAAAGTTCCTTCAGGAAAATGGTAATGGCCCAGCGGATCGTAGGAAATTGCTGCGATCGACTCATCCAACATATTAAGGACTTGTGACAAAGGATTGAGCGACTGCCGATCGCTCAAACCGCAATAAAAAGAAGGCCCCGAATCAAAGTGAAATCCCCGGCGTGAAAAGCTGTGAGCAGCCCCGCCCGCTATGTTGTGGCTCTCGCAGACGAGTACCCGCTTGCCGTAGCGAGCTAGCATCGATCCCGCGACTAAGCCGCCAATGCCGCTGCCAATTACGATCGCCTCAAAGTCTTGCATTTATCAAATGTGGTATAATTTTATTATTTCTTGCTGACTGCTGACAGGGTATTTTTTTGGGAGGAAAACTATGAAAGCTTTATCTATTTTAGATGAAGTTGTTCGCGAATTAGAACAAGATGTCAATCTTTCGCGCATAAAAAAAATAATATTTTTTGCTTGTAAAGAGTGTTGGGAAAACGATCCCGCACAGCTCGCCAGCGCAGATGTCAGAAGCTTGATCGAAGAACTCTGCACTAAATACAACAGGTTAGAAGATATTGAATCAGTTTTAAACAGTATAGTTGCCAAGGTCAATAAAAAAACTGAGTACGCTTTAGTTACAGATCAAATCGTCTGCCAACTCAGCAGGCTTTACGAATACCAAGATTTTACCAAATTAGAAACAAACATATCTAATTTTGGCGGTTATGAAGCGCCGGCATTTGATGAGCACTTCAGTTCGGAACTTCCATCAGGAGAGTCGCAGGAAAGAGACGCCGGAAATCTATTTGATGTCCGACAAAAAATTTTACAGCAAACCAATCCGCTGAGGGCAAAAATCCTCATTTTTTCTACTCTTTATCACCAGTTCACTTTTAGCGATCGCGACTGGCTGCTGCTAAAAACCCAAGAACTTGACAACCTGCTGCGACAACTGTTTAATGTCTGCAGCAGCCTAGCCGAACTCGAATCCCAGTTGTACAGAACTTCGGGGAATCTCGACAACACAGACGAATGCGACCAAGCGGCTAGCGTGATTATCAAAGCGATGAATCCTTGTTACGCAAAATTGCAACAGGAAGAACAGGATCGAGCCGAAGATTCCGCTACAGAAGATTACGATCAGACGCATTTAAACAGTGTTTACGAAGAAAGCGAGCCGGTTGACAGGCGCAGCGATTATTTTGATGCGGGCGATATTACTCAGATCATTCAAGCTGCTCCGACTCACTATCATTATGACCCCCAGAAAAGTTACTTAGTACCGGACACGGCAGAAAATGTACAGTTAAAAGAACCCGAAACCAGCAGCAATAATTCCACTGCCGAGTTCAGAGAGGAATTAGTAGAAACATTCCCACTTTCAGAAACGCCGACAGTTATCGTAAGTGTCGATCCGGCGGCTATTGTTCCTATAAATATTAGCGATTCCATCAAACGCAAGTTGGGATTGGAAGAAGAAATGAAAAGATTAGTCAATCAAAGTTCTAACTCCGCTACGGCGCAAATAGAAAAAATATTCAGCGAATTAGAAGCTGATTTAAATGGAAAATTTTCTACAGAAAGTTCAGATGAGCGTTTGTACTGGAAATATAAAAGTCTCAGAGATTATGTAGGAAAAGTTCATGAATTTACCGACAAATTAATAGAAATTCTGAGCGAAGTGGAGTTAAAAGAAAGCGGGGGCTCTGCTTCGGAAACCCCGGAAAATATCGCAGAAAATATTTCAGAAACGCAGCAGCAGCAAAACTCTAGCCCGCAGCCAAATCAGTATCAGCTTGTGGAAATGGCAAAACAAGGCAAACCAAAGGCGATCGCCCTATTGATAAATCAATTGCTACAGCCTAAAGGAATTACCGCTACAGCAGGATTTAAAGACGGTTGGCTTCACGTCATTCTGGAATCTGCCGAAGTACCAAACCAACAGGATACAGCTATATACATTCACAAAAAACTGTGTACTTTAAAATCACAATCTCTTACCAACGTCAAAATTCACGGGCGACAGTTAGGCAACAAAACAGTTGCTTGGACTCAAGAATTCGTGAATCAAACTCATTAAATGCTCAAACTGAATTCTGCGGCTACACAAACTAAGTTCCTAAACCAATGACTGAGATTCAAAAAATCTAGAGATAGCAAATTTTACCTAACTAAAAACAAAAAAAATATGAATGCTAGTGAAGTTTTAAGGCGATACACATCAGGAGAATTAGATTTTCAAGGTATGAATCTGAGAAACGTCTACCTGAGCGGTGCCGATTTAATTGGCGTCAATTTAAGCAGCGCTGACCTCTGTAGTGCCAACTTAGCCATGTCGTACTTGAGCAGAATTAACCTTCAACGTGCCAACTTAACTAATGCAAAATTGTGCGGTGCTAACTTAAATCAGGCAAACTTGAGCGGCGCAAATTTGTCCGATGCAGACTTTCACGGAGCTACTTTGCAAGGTGCAGATTTTCGCAAAGCCAACATTTCTCTAGCAGTTTTTATCGATGCAAATTTGAGCGATGCAGATATGCGGGGCGTCAATTTGCAAGGTGCAGATTTGCGCGGCGCGTGCTTGCGCGGTGCTAATCTTCGCAAAGAGCAGCGGCTTTTTGAGGGTGCAAATTTGCGCGGTGCAAATTTGCAAGGTGCGGATTTGCGGGGCGTCAATTTGCTAGGTGCAGATTTGACCAAAGCTAATCTCAGTCAAGCGAATTTGACTGAAGCATCTCTGCGGGAAGCAAACCTGACTCAGGCAAATTTGAGTGAAGCTATTTTAGATGGCGCATTTTTGACTGAAGCAACTTTGGTAGAAACAAATTTTTCTTTCGCTGTAATGACAAATGCTAAGTTGGAAAGAGCTGTGTTAATTGATGCTGAATTGGCTGGCGCTAACTTGCGGGGTGCATTTCTTCCTGATGCTAAGTTGAGCAATGCTAATTTAGTGATGGCTGACTTGAGTCGAGCTAATTTGGTGAGGGCTGATTTGAGTCGAGCTAATTTCAATCAGGCAAATTTGAGTGAAGCCGATTTGACTGATGCTTACTTAGCTAGAACAGATTTGCGGGAGGCAATTTTGCACCGCACAACTTTGATTAGGGCAGATTTGAGCACTGCTAATTTAGCGGGAGCTCAATTGCGCGGCACAATCATGCCCAATGGAGAAATGCACGGATAGTAATTGGGAATGGGGAATTGGGAATGGGGAATTGGAGAGCTTGCTGTTAGTTTTTATATGAATTCCAATACAATCGGAATTGATAATGATTGTATAACCAGTCAAAACAAAAAGTACCGCTGCGCCATCGGCAAGCTCAACGCAGGCTCACACGTGAGCAGTTGCCCATCGGCCCGCACGCTGTAGGTCTGCGCGTCAATTTCCATCTTCGGCAAATAGCTGTTGTGCACCATGTGCTGCTTGCGAATGCTGCGGATATTTTTGACGGCGCTCAAAGTCTTTACGAGACCAAAGCGCTCTTTAATGCCCGCGTTCAAACCTGCCTGCGAAACGAAGCTCAGGCAGCCGCGAGACAACGCCCCGCCGAATGCACCAAACATCGGTCGGTAATGCACTGGTTGGGGCGTGGGAATGGACGCATTGGGGTCGCC
>JANNOR010000286.1:0-55937 GCA_031399265.1 Cyanobacteria bacterium SOY_34_metabat_3
GGGATCTAGACTCGGCTATAAGCGACATTTATAAAGGGTTTTAGACTTAAGTTGACACCAATGGGCTCTTGGAGTGTCCCTACGGCACTCGATCGCGGGGTGTACTTCATCTACCTGGAATCTGCTGTAAATTGGTTTGTAGTGAGGACTTCAGTCCTCATAAATCGGGGTAAAATGCAGCGTACAACATCAAACCCTAAATATACAAGTTATTGCGTCTACGGCTGTCAAATAAAACTCAATAATCATCATTGAAAATTTAAATTTGTCAGCAACAACAAGTAGGCGAATTTATGTATTCCCTCATTGCAAGCAAAGTAAGCATTTTTAGCCACGTGCAAAGTAATCACTCATACTTGCGGAAAGTTGCGAGGGATCAACCTACACAATTTTGAGATTAAGAGAAAAAATATCTGTTTCCTAAAAAATGAAAAAAGTATATAATTATGTAAATATTTCAACCGCCGAAATCAAATAATTATATTTGATGGGATTTGCATTGGTGCAGATAACTTTTTTCTTGAACTTTATGCAACAAGTATTAACAATTTTTTTTTCAACAGTTGCTGTATCTTCTGCACTCGGGTGCGACGCGCAGCCGGAGTTGCGACTGTATGCTGTTTTTGACTCGCTGACTGCACTAGCTTATTGCTTTCTGGCCCTATCTTTAGTTTATTTTACCCGCCAAGGTTCTCACAGCAAGATTTTCCTGGTGTTGGCCGTTGGTTGTTTTGTCTGCGGCGCTGCTCAATTGATGGAAGTTTGGACGGTGAGGCATTCCATTTATTGGCTGTCGGTAACTCTCAAAGCTGCAAATGCTTTGATTTCTTTGGTTTTAGCCGCAGTCGCCGTCACTCTCGTGCCCCAAGCACTTGCCAATTTTAATTTAAATCAAACCGAAAGTCTGCAAAAATTGCCGTTAAAACAGGTAGAAGAAAATCAGGAAAAGCCTGAGATCCAGACAAGAGAATCGATCGAGCTTTGTGACGCAGACGCTATGGCCGATCGCACTTTAGCTCTCAATTCGCTTAGCGAACAGTTGGAAAAAGAAGTGGCCTGCCGCCAACGGGTTGAGGAAAAGCTGCAACTAACTCAATTTGCGATCGACCGATCGGCAGATGCGGTATTCTGGATCGGATTGGACGGTAAATTCTTGTACGCCAACGACGCCGCTTGTTCTTCTTTGGGATATTCTGCCGCAGAATTGCTGGATCTGAGCATCCACCAGATCAATCCAGATTTTCCCGAAACTGCTTGGAATTTGCACTGGAATGTCTTAAAACGGTGCGGTTCGGTGAATATTGAAGTTCACCACATCACTAAGTACGGTCGAATTTTTCCGGTAGAAATTACGATCGACCATTTGGAATTTAACGGGAAAGAATATCAGTGCGCCTTTGCTCGCGATATTAGCGAGCGCAAACAGATTGAGGCAGCTTTGCGGGAAAGGGAATTAGAATTTAGATCGTTAGTTTCTAATATTCCCGGTGCGGTTTACCGTTGCAGTGCTGCGGGGCGATCGAGCTTAACTTTTATCAGCAACGGCATAGAAGCTATTTCCGGCTATCCCGCAGCTAACTTCATGGTGAAACCGGTGCAGAATTTTTGCAGTATACTTCATCCCGATGACGCTCAGCAGACCGAGCAAAAGATCGATCGGGCTATTCAGACAAGAAAACCTTACACCATCGAATATCGCCTAATTCATTGCGACGGAAATGTGCGCTGGGTAGCAGAAAAAGGTCAAGCCATTTTCAACGCAGCAGGTCAAGTTTTATCGCTCAACGGCGCCATTTTTGACATGACAGAGCGCAAAGCAGCGGAGGATGCTTTGCGGCTCTCAGAGGCGATCGCCAACAACAGATCCCAGCAGCTAGAAATCGCTCTCAAAGAACTCCGAGAAACTCAAGCTCACCTAATTCATACCGAGAAAATGTCAAGTCTCGGTCAAATGGTAGCTGGAGTGGCTCACGAAATCAACAACCCAGTCAGTTTTATCTACGGCAATATTTCCTATGCCAGCCAATATATGACAGACTTGTTGCAGCTTGTGGAACTCTACCAAAGACACTATCCTCAGCCAACAGTAGAAATTCAAGAATATATTGAAAACATCGACTTAGAATTTCTGAGAGAAGATTTGCTGAAAATCTTATCTTCCATGAAAATGGGAGCCGATCGCATTCGCGAAATAGTTCTGAGTTTGCGGAACTTCTCCCGTTTAGACGACTCGGTAAAGCAGCCGGCAAACCTTCACGAAGGCATAGATAACAGCATCCTAATTTTGCACAACAAACTGCGAGCCCGAGCCGAATATCCCGAAATTAAAGTAATTAAAAATTACGGTAAACTGCCCTTAGTTGAATGCTATGCAGGCCAGATTAATCAGGTATTTATGAATTTGCTTAGCAACAGTATCGACGCTTTGGAAGATGCTTGCAATCAAAAAAGGCGCGAGGCTACCGACAGCAACTGGAAACCTTTAATTCGGATTCATACCGAAACGATCAATTCTAATTGCATTTGCATCCGTATAGCTGACAATGCAGGAGGAATGCCGGAGGACATCAGAGATCGCTTGTTCGACCCATTTTTTACCACGAAACCGATGGGAAAAGGTACCGGTTTGGGCTTGGCTATCAGTTACCGAATTGTCGCCGAAAAACACGGCGGAACATTGATTTGCCGTTCGGTTTTGGGTCAAGGTACTGAATTTGCGATCGAGATTCCTTTATGAATTAGTGACTTGTGATATCAATTCCGGCTGTGCCGGAATGACAAGCGAGGAGACGGCAGTGCCGTTTCCCTACAATTGATCGCGGTAGGGACAAAGGCACTGCCGTCTCCTCCGTCTCCTCTATGGTTTATTATTTGTTATGCGATCGACATACCGGAATTTCGATCGCAAATTTAGTTCTACTCCCCGGCACCGAGTCGCACCACATTTTGCCACCATGCTTTTCCGTCACGATTTGATAACTAATAGATAAGCCTAATCCTGTACCTTTGCCCACAGGTTTAGTCGTAAAAAATGGATCGAAAATTCGCGATTGTATTTCTTGACTTATCCCTGCACCGTTATCGCTAATTTCGATCGCAATCCATTCATCTCGAATCACTTTAGTATCAATCGTAATCCTACAAGAGTTATTTTTGACTTCGTTAAATTTTTGATACTTTTGATCGTCATTCAACGCATCGATCGCATTTGCCAGAATATTCATAAATACTTGATTTAGTTGTCCGGCATAACATTCTACCAGAGGCAAATTACCATAATTTTTGACGACTTCAATTTCAGGACTATCGGCTAATCCTTTAAGACGATTTTGCAGAATAACTAAAGTGCTGTCAATACCTTCATGAATATCAACCGCTTTGAATTCGGCTTGATCCAAGCGCGAGAAGTTGCGGAGAGAAAGCACAATATTGCGAATGCGATCGGTGCCAAGTTGCATCGAACCCAAAACTTTAATCAAATCCTCCTCTACAAATTCTAGCTCGATTTCCTCAATAGTTTCTTGAATGACTGTTGGAGGTTCGGGAAAATATTCCCGATATAGCCGCATCAGACGCAATAAATCCTGAGTATATGTATTAATATGCGTGAGATTCCCATGAATAAAACTCACCGGGTTATTGATTTCATGGGCAATACCCGCCACCATTTGCCCCAAGGCTGACATCTTCTCACTTTGCACCATATGAGTTTGAGTGCGATGGAGATTTTCTAATGCCTGTTGTAACTGGGAAGTGCGATCGGCAACTCGATCTTCCAACTCAACATTAACTTTTTCTAGTTGCTCAAAGGACTTATTTAACTGAGTTGCCATATTCGTAAAAGAATTCGCTAACTCTCCCAATTCATCACTGCGATTTTTATCGAGTTTAACATCAAAATGTCCGACACCCAGGTGTTTGGTAGCAGCAATTAGCTCTTTGAGGGGAACAGCAATCTGTTGCCGCAGCACAGAGGCTAACAACAACAGCTCGACAATTAAAGCAGTTAACCCTGAGACTAGCACAAACTGAACGCTGCTCCAGGCAAAATTTGATAGAAGTGACTTAGGATATACCGTGACAAAATACCAATCTGGGCCGGCAAGTTTGGTAAAAGCTAGATATTCGCGATCGCGATTATTTTCTAACACAATCTGCCCTTTAGGAGCATTTTTAACTAATTTAAATATTTCCTGAAGATGAGGATCGTTCGCCTTCTCAATATTGAATTCTCCCTTAGCATCTTGGATTTGTGCAAGTCGATCGGGATGGGAAATCAACTGGCCATCAACTCGAAAAATTAGGTTATATGTTCCGGGTAAATGATTATTAGTGGCATTTTTGATCAAGTCAGTTAAAATAATATCATGTCCGACACTGCCCATAAATCGGTCTTGGCGATCGTAAACCGGGATAACCACAGATACCATCCAAATATTTACACTGGGGTCGAGATAAACACCAGTATAAGCAGGTTTTCGCTCTGGGTTGTGCTTCGGGTCAGCAATATAAAAAAATTCTTCACTTGGTATATACCAATCAGGCTTTGATTTTAGAGTAAATGGCACGTCTCGCCAGTAGAGAATACCCGTATTTTTTACTGTTTGAAAATAGGTATCTGGAAACCGATTACTCCAAGCGGGGCCGTAAGCACTAATCAGTTTATAGGTAGCAAGTAATTGTTGTTTTAGTTCGGCGTCAACCTTGACATTTCGACCAATAAATGCCGTAGGATATTGTACAGCATCAAATTCTTTAATCGGTCGATTTGGGGGGAAATTGCGAATAGTGCCATCAGGCCAAGGAAAAAATAAGCGATCGAATTCCACTTGAAAATTGGCAGAAGCTGGTTGATTAAAATCATGCAACAGTTGATGTTTGAGAAAGGTCAAATTGCTTTCTGCTAATTGAAAAATACTACTCTCTCGTTCTCCTCTCTCAAGAATATATTTCTCTAGTTGCTCTCTAGTTTGCCTCTCCAGATTAGACATGACGTAGAAATAGCTAGCGCTAGCTGAAATTAGCGTCACCAGCGCCACTCGCAAGGCCATGTTAATTAAAGTTTTTCGCGTGAGGGAACTAGGACGATCGCAAATTTTCTGCAAAACAGAATCAGTTTTGGAGGGAACAGACATTTTTGTAACTAAGTTTTGAATAAGCTTGGTTAACATAGAAAATAAATTGAATTGAAAATGCGCCTGTAAGCCCTTTGCTCCAAGACTTTATCATAATCCATGTCTATCACGTCAGGCGTTGTTTAGAGGCTAGTTGTAATAAAATATAATACTAAACATTGTATATTATAGCTGCGTAAGTTCTGATGGTATCAGAAAACAAGAATCTGTAATTTTTAATCAATCGCAGATACACGTAAATGTACGCAGATATAGAGTTAATATTATCTGCGTACATTTACGTGTATTTGCGGTTTAATTTTGCTTTATTCCCCGTAATGGCCGCCAGCAACCTTACCCCGAAACACCACATAATTGTAGATGTTGTAGAAAATCATAATCGGGATCAAAATCCCAATGAACACAATCATAAATACCAGGGCGCTGGGCGCAGCCGCCGCTTGGTAAATTGTGAGTTGCGTGGGAATAATGTAGGGGAAAACAATCAATCCCAAGCCGATGAAACTGAGCAAAAAAATCAGAATAGTCCAGACAAACGGCGTCCGTTCTTGTTTGCGATCGAGACTTCTCAGCAATAGTCCAACCAGCAGCAATCCCAGCACCGGAATCGCCGCAAAAACATAAACTAACGGTTTCTCGAACAATCTTGTTCTGGTACTTTCATAAAAGATTGGAGTTGCGACGGTAATCAAAATCGCTCCGATTAACGTCGTCACTGCCGCAATTTTAGCCGTGCGATAGTGAGTTGTTTGCAATTCCCCATCTGTTTTCATAATTAGATAGGTTGAACCGATCAAAACATAACCTTGAACAAGGGTCAAGGCCACTAAGATCGATCGCCAATCCAGCCAATCCCAAGTAGTACCCACAAAATGCCCAGCTTCATCAACCGCAATGCCTTCAAGCACCGCACCGAGGGCAAATCCTTGGGCTAAAGCTGCTAAAAAACTGCCCGCACCGAAAGCATAATTCCAAAATAACTTCCGGTTAGAATGCTCGCGAAACTCAAAGGCTACAGCCCGAAATATCAAACCGAAAAGCATCATCATAATCGGGATGTACAAGGCCGTTAAAATCGTGCCGTAAGCGAGGGGAAATGCGCCAAACAAAGCGCCTCCCATCAAAACGAGCCAAGTTTCGTTAGCATCCCAAACGTTGCCCAAACTGGTCATTAAAATGCCCCTGCGTTCATCATCATCCGCCGTTAGGGATAAGATTCCCACGCCCAAGTCAAAGCCATCTAGCATGACGTAAAGCAAAAGAAACAAACCCAAAATCACGAACCAGACTTGCGGGAGAAAATGCTCCAAAGCTTGCATAAAATCTCCTATTGTTGTGCTTCTACGGGACGGCGATCGGGAATGTGTTCTGCGGGTTCAGTTTCGATCGCAGGTTGATTGTCTAAACCTGGTATCGGCAGATTCAAATTAGGGCCTTTGCGGATAATTTTGCTGCCAAAATACAAGGCGCAAACAAACAAAAAGCTGTAAATAACTGCAAAGAAACAAAGAGAAGTTAAAACATTGCTCGCGGGGATATTCGACACTCCATCAGCCGTGCGAATTTGCCCGTACAAAACCCAGGGTTGTCGGCCCACACAGCGCACGATCCAACCCGATTCTACAGCAATATATCCCAGGGGCGCTGCTAATACCCAAGCGCGCATCAACCAAGGTTGCAGGCTAATATTTTCAGCGGAAAGTTTGCCTCGAATCCACTGAATTGTACTGAACAGCATCAATCCGACAAAGAAGAATCCAATACCCGACATGATGCGGAAACAATAGTAGATTAAACCGACCATTCTCGGTCTATCTTCTGGTTTCCATTCTTTTAAACCGAGGACTGGTTCGGAGAGTTTTTGTTTGAATTCCAGAACGTATCCCAAGCCATTAGGAATTTTAATTTCCCAGTCGTTCTTTTGGGCTTTTTCGTTAGGAAGAGCTAGCAAAGTCCAATCGGCTGACTCTCCGGCTGGGGAAGTTTCCCATTTAGCTTCGATTGCTGCTAATTTGGTCGGCTGATAGTGATAGACTTGTTCAGCGCTCAAATGTCCGATGAATATCTGCAAAGGTGCAACTGCGATCGCCGTCGCTATGGCAATTTTTAAAGATTTGGAAAAAAAGGCTTCGTTGCGTTTATTAAGAATGTACCAAGCGCTAATTCCGCCTATGACAAACAAGGATGTTTCTAATGTTGCAAAAAACATATGAAGAATGCTGTTTAATGCAAAGGGATTCATGATTGCTTGGAAATAATCGGTGACAACAAACTTGCCGTTAATCATTTCTCCGCCGGCGGGTGTTTGCAGCCAAGAGTTTGCGACTAAAATCCAGACGGTGGATAGGTTTGCGCCGAAGGCTACCATGATTGTAGCGATGTAGTGGACGATCGGGTGAACGCGCCCCCAACCGAACAGCATAATTCCTAAAAAGCCAGCTTCTAGCATAAATGCCATCGAAGCTTCAAACCCTAAAATACTGCCAAAAAAGTCACCAACTGCTTCCGAAAATGGTGCCCAGTTTGTACCGAATTGAAACTCCATCGGAATCCCGGAAGCTACCCCAATCCCGAAATTTAGGACATAAAGTTGCGACCAAAAACGAGCGTGGCGGTAATAGTCTGGGTTGCGAGTTTTTAGCCACATTCCCTCAACTATTACCAGATAAATTCCCATTCCAGTAGTCAAAACTGGCCACAGCATATGGAATATGGCAGTTAGCGCGAATTGCATCCGCGATAGCGCCACGGTGTTAGATAAGATATCCATGTTTTTATCCTTTGGTCAGTTCAAGATAGCTGAGCTTGCACAAATTCCAGAATTAACAGTGATTACAATCTAGTGTAAAAATTAGTGACTATTTGTAGGTGAAGCAACTTTTAAGGTTTTATACAGATTTGGGTTGTATTTTCTAATACATTTATCCACGGAGTTTGTAAATGGATGATAGAAATCTGTTTTCTGGTATTCTATTTCTTTAGGTTGATTTATTTAATTCGTAATTTTGTTATTGGGTGGGGGCGGATTTGGGAGATTTTGGATTTTAGGCGATTACTATCTGTGAGGGGAACCCCTATAAGATTTATGTTTTTTAGGGGATATTATATTATCTAACGTTGGGTGGGGGCGGGTTTGGGAGATTTTGGATTTTAGGCAATTATTACGGGTGAACCCGCCCCTACAAGATTGATGTTTGTTGAAGGGGATATTATATTAGCGAACGGTGACTGTATAAGTCAGTTTGAATTGTTTAAAGTTAGCTGCGGTTTTGGGTTTTCCGCTCAGTTCTAATCCATAAATCCCTGCTTTGGGAAACACAATTTCTGCTCCGGGAATGCCTTGATACCGCTCGGCAGATACGGCTTTTAAAGGTGGTTCCATCAGCGGTTTATCCCCTTCTTTGTGATTTTTGGGATAAACAGCTAATTTGCAGTTGCACTGCTTTAATGGGATAATTTGACCGCCCCTGCGAGTCAGCGCAAACCACACTTTTGCAGTTTCTCCGGCGCGGGGATTGTGATTTGGTTCTAGGTGAAAGGTAGCAGCGACATCTCCCGATACTTCGACTTCGTGGGCTAACACTGAAGTTGAGTTTAGCTGCGGTACGGGAAATATTCCGGCTTGTACTAGCAATCCCACAAAGACTAACAATCCTAAACTTTTACTTTTGTTTGACAGGTGCAACATAGAAATTATCCAGGGATAAAATTGACCAAAATAAGCGCGATCGCACTAACATAACTAACACCGCAACCGCCGCTAACACCGCTGTCAGCAGCCGATCGTGCAACTTCCATTCAAAACCGCCGAGATAGTGGGAACCGATGAGGGCTGCGTGAAGGGCGCACAGCAAAAAGGCGGGTACTGTTAGCAAATGAATTTGCCGCCACAGTTTGCCTAAATAATCTTGAAGCCGATCGCAACTTGTCACCGCCGCAGGTATCATCAACAGCAGCGCCGCCATCCCAGCTATCATCCCTAATTGATGCTGCGGCAACATAAAAGATAGGGCGTCAAAATTCCATTGCAGCGTATGATCTAGCATATGAAATGTGTGTGCAAGGGCGATCGCAAACGCACCGACTCCCAAAGCGCGGCGGTAGCGCAACAGTGGCGGCAAAAACTTGCTGACCGGACGCGCAATCAATGCTAGCATCAAGCACATTAGCGCTGCGTGACCTGTCAGATCGACCATTTCATCGGTTCGCAACAGAGTAATAATGCCGATCGCCAGTGTCACCCAACCGCCCGCACGAAACAGTTGACTGCGTTTGTCGGCGCTCAATCTATCGGTAAAAAATCCCACTCCCAGCATAGTTGGCAGCGTGCCCATTCCAAATGCAAACATCGTTGCCGCGCCCAAAATCGGGTTGCCGGTTTCTGCTGCTTTAATTTGGGCCCCGTACAGGAAACCGCAGGGAATTAAACCCCAAAGCAAACCCAAAACTAACGGTATCCACCAGTTGTTTTGAGTTGCAATTTTGGTCATTGCATTGCTGATGCGATCGTGCTTGACTGGATGCAGCAATGGCAATCGCGGCAGCAAACCCGGCTTAATTTGTACCAATCCAAACCAAATTAGCATTGTACCGGTCACAATGGCGATCGCCCGCCGCAATCCGCTACCCGTACCAGCCATTTGTCCGCCTGCAATTAATACCGAACCCAGTCCGCCAATTGCAGCACCAACTAAAGCATAAGCCGCAATTCTTCCCACATTTAATAGCAGGTGAAAGCGGAAGGAAGCTAATTTATCTTTGTCGGTACTTGACAGGGAAAAAGCCACTGTCAGCGGGCCGCACATTCCGGCGCAGTGTCCGAAACTACCGAGAAATCCCAAACTTGCAATTAGCAGGATGTCTAGCATTTTGAGTCATGCGATTTTAGATTTTAGATTTTAGATTGGTTTTTACTGCTTATGTCATGTCTGGTCAATTACCCGCGATCGGGTTTGATCGTGGTCAACTATCAACTGTTTTGAATGCCGATCGCCAAAATCCCCAAAATTTTATCAACCTGATTTAAAAAATACTCCAATAAATCTATTTGAACTAATTGCCCCTCCAGTATTAAAAACTTCCAAATTTCTCCCGTTGTCACAACCCCGTAAATCCTCGATACCTGATTTCCCTCCCGTTCGTTAAACAGTTGAGCTCCATACATTTCTGCCACGCATTGACCCAACCCAGCATTAATATTTTCCTTTTTAGCCTCAACGATTAAAATAGCTGGTGCGCTTAGAATCAAAAGTTCTACCGATCGGCTAATCAGAAAATCGCAACTCCCGTTTAATCCCAAGTCGCTGTCAACCGTAAAATCGACACCCGAAAACAAACTAATGCGATCGGCAAACTGTCTGGTAAGTTCCAGTAAAATCGGAGCAATAATCATTTCCGATCGCGATTTTTCCGTATTGCTCGCCAAAGCAAAAGGAACATTATAAGCTAAAGTTTCTGTTAAATAATTGCTGCATTCTAAAGCAGGTACAGCCGAGAACAAATCTTGTCTGGGCGAAATCGTTAAATTTAAAGATTTTTTGACACTTGCCAAACTAAAATCGCTGTAAGCCATATTTTTTACCCTTCCAATTCTCAATGCCCAATGCCCAATGCCCAATGCCCAATGCCCAATAACTACTTTTGTTCTGGATGCGCCGCAGCAGGCGAAGCTGCACCCATTTGATTGATCGCAGCGATGAGCTGGTAAAGTCGCCCCGCATCCCGCTGGTTAAAATGCAAAATCAGGCGGGGTAAATCGAAAGTTTCATCTCCGGCTTCGGCGGGCGAAGCTTGACTTTTTTCGATTTTACCCTCTACCAAAATATCACTGAACTCAGTATTTAAGCGATCGACATTACCGTCAGAAAGTTCAGTTTTTAAGCGAATTACCAGTTTTCCCTCCACGTAGCGGCAGGAGTGATAAACCAGATAAAAACTCGCGATCGCCTCGCAGGCTACCTCTATATTGTCCGTAATTGTATACAAACTGCGATCGTTGGCTGAAATCAAACCTCGACCCCGCAATTGTTTTTGCACAAAAGTATTCCAATCGTGCCAATAATCGCCTCCGGGTCGATCGATCAATACCAAAGGAGCCGGCCCAAACTTGCCAGTTTGAGTCAAAGTCAGACACTCAAAAGCCTCGTCCAGAGTGCCAAAACCACCGGGAAACAAAGCTAAACCATCGCTTTCGCGCAGAAAAAATAACTTGCGCGTGAAAAAATATTTAAAATTTAGCGCTTTGCGATCGCCCGCAATGAAAGGATTAGAACCTTGCTCGAAAGGCAATTGAATGTTGAGCCCGAAAGAACGTTCGGCAGTTGCGCCCTCATTTCCCGCTTGCATGATCCCCCCGCCGCCGCCTGTAATCACCATAAACCCCTGCTGGGTAATGGCCGTAGCAAAATCTTTCGCCATCTGATATTCCGGCGATGCTGGCGAAACTCTCGCCGAACCGAACATCACAATTTTGCGAACGTGGCGGTAAGGATAAAACATCTGGAAAGCATTTTCCATATCTCGCAGAGACGAAGCAATAATCTTCCAGTCCTGCCGATCGAGATCCTCTGAGGCCATTTGCACTATAGTAGAGAGCGATCGTTCGATCCACTCTTCGTGCTTAGACATTGGCAGGCGCGAGATCAAACCGATAACTTCAGCTTGGAGCGACTCAAAAGCTTGACCAGACCCAGATGGAATCATGAATTTTTCCGAAACGGTAACAATTTGTCAAATCATCAAAATTAAGGGGCAAGCCAAATTTAGAAGTTAAAAGTCACCAGCAAATTGCTCTGCTCGCAACTAATAACTTTTCCAGTAGCCTTGCCCCGGTTCTGAAGCGAGTAGCTTTCGCTGCCCAAAAAAACAGCGTAAAACCCCTCGCAGTGAAGTTAAATGTACTTTTCCAGAGTGTTGGCCAGAGTAGTTTTCGGAACTGCCCCAACCACCATATCCACCCGCTGACCGCCCTTAAATATCATCAGCGTCGGAATGCTGCGGATACCGTATTGGCTGGCGACGTTCGGATTCTCGTCGGTATTAACTTTTACTACCTTCACCTGCCCTTCATATTGCTGGGCAATTTCGTCTACGACGGGCGCCACCATCCGACAGGGCCCGCACCAAGGGGCCCAAAAATCCACTAGAACTGGAACTTCGCTATCGAGCACTTCCTGTTTAAAGGTAGAGTCGGTTACTTGCGCGGCTGCTGACATCCCTAGCCATCCTTGTAAATACTATTTCTCGGATAACAAGTTTAGCAAAAAGTGTAACCACTTGCGTCAACGATTTTAACAGAACGCTTTTAAAGCAAGAAGGAAGAAGGAAGAAGGAAGAAGGAAGAAGGAAGAAGGAAAGAGGCAAGAAGCAAGAAGGCACAAGGTTTCCGAAGAAATAAGGCACTGATGTTTCCTTTCCTCACTTATGTTCAAGGCACTTACAGCAGATTGCAGGTTTATGTAAGTACACCCCAGCTCGCTCTTCGTAAAGACACGGCACCGTATATTCCCGAAGCCAAAAGGCACTTATAGCACTCGTAATTCGTGATTGGTCAAAATGCTTAAGTATCAAGGGTGGGAGGAATCATTAATTTCAGGGCGACCTTGGCGATGGCTGCATCTATAAAAAAAAATTCCCTCTCTTCCCCTCTCCCTTTCCCTCTCCGATTTTCCTGAGCTAACAGCCTGTGTCCAGTAGCTAGTAAGCAAGAGCCAAGATTTTCCGCACAAAAGGAACCGCCCGAACAGTAGTCCGGGCGGAGTGTGGTGTGAGGAGTGAACGGAAACTTGTGTCTCCGCTTCCTCTATTCTGACACCTAGTTCTCGATAATTCCACAACATTCTGTAAATTTCGAGACTATGCCATAAATTTTGTCAAGGTACGCTGGGATTCGATCGGTAAATCTACTTACCCATGCCCAACTGCTGAGCTTTTTGATAGACTTTACCCTCAGTCAGCAGAGAAGGAGCAATTACCACCTCTACTTGCTGCATCTCCTTAATATCCTTAGCGCCCAGGGTTCCCATGCTAGTTTTCAGAGCTCCGAGCAAGTTGTGCGTACCGTCATCTAGCAGCGCAGGCCCCCGCAAAATTTGCTCCACAGTCCCCGTAGTCCCCACGCGAATCCGAGTACCGCGCGGCAAAACCGGGCTGGGAGTCGCCATCCCCCAGTGAAAGCCGCGGCCTGGAGCTTCGGCGGCCCTGGCAAACGGAGAACCGATCATCACCCCGTCAGCACCGCAGGCAATGCACTTGCAGATATCGCCGCCGGTAATTAAACCGCCGTCAGCAATCACCGACACGTATTTGCCAGTTTCGCGATAGTAGTCGTCCCGCGCGGCGGCGCAGTCTGCTACGGCTGTCGCTTGGGGAACGCCGACACCCAATACGCCCCTAGATGTGCAAGCAGCCCCCGGCCCGATGCCCACGAGAATGCCTGCGGCACCAGTTTTCATTAAATTGATGGCAACTTCGTAGGTGACGCAGTTGCCCAAAATTACTGGTATTGGCATCTCTTGACAGAATTTGGTCAAGTCTAAAGATACGATCGACTCTGGGGAAAGAAAAGCTGTCGAGACTACTGTTGCTTGCACAAAAAATATATCGGCTCCCGATTCAGCAACGGCCCGGCCGTATTTGCTCGCGCCGGCCGGTGTACCGCTGACAGCGGCAATCCCTCCTCCAGCTTTAATTTCTTTAATTCTCAGGTCGATTAATTCTGGCTTGATCGGTTCTGCATAGAGTTGCTGCATTAGGGACACAAATTCGTGGTTCCCGACGCTCGCGATGCGCTCTAATATTGGCTGGGGGTCGGCATAGCGGGTTTGAATTCCTTCTAAGTTCAGCACCCCCATTGCTCCCAATTCCGACAGCAAAATAGCCATGCGGACATCAACTACTCCGTCCATTGCGCTGGCGATAATCGGGATTTCTCGATCGATCCCGCCAATCTGCCACTTAGTATCCGCCAAACTCGGA
The DNA here is from genome assembly GCA_031399265.1 of Cyanobacteria bacterium SOY_34_metabat_3. Classification (GTDB taxonomy): domain Bacteria; phylum Cyanobacteriota; class Cyanobacteriia; order Cyanobacteriales; family Microcoleaceae; genus Microcoleus. The sequence continues at coordinate 14,112 of JANNOR010000286.1, forward strand.
TCGAGGGTGCGCTGTCCGGGCACGAGAGCGATTTCATCTATGCCGTAAGCTCTGCGAGCGCTTTTGCCCCGCCCAATTTCAATATTCACGCTGTTTCACTTCCACAATGTATTTAAATCAGACTAACAAAAAGTTTAGTCGGTCTGCGATCGCGCGATCGCCCGACCGTGTTTAAAAAAAGTTCCGCACTGATTCTGATTTTATCAAATCCAACGGGATATTTTTCCTCAGCAACGGCTGCGGGGAAGACGCGATTAATTGTGAAATTGCCCGCACTTTGAGAGCATCGGGCGCGGATGTCAGTGACGGGGCTGCGGGCGCGCGATCGACCCTACCGACAATCGGGCCCACCAGTCAAAGGTCATTTCGGGGATTTTTTTCGATAAATCCGCTGTTTTTCCTCAAAGATGTTGGGGCGGGGTGAGTTCGTCTGACGCAGGTGGCAATTGCAGGCTGCTCGGACGCATTCTGGGCGCTGCGATGAAAGCGTTGACGGCTGGGAATGCGATCGATCTCGCGCCCCTATATAATTTTGCTGTCGGCTCATTCTAGTTATTACGAAGGGGAAGTCTATTTGGGTTTTATCTTGAACTATTTGCTTTCCTCCAACCAATGTCTGGCTGTTTTTACTAGAGATGCTTTGACGGTTGCCGACTTAAACCGACAGGGTTTAAAAAAAGCATAGATTTGCTGAGGCTCAAAATCGGCTTCTAGGCGATTCCGTGCAGGTTATTGTCACAGAACCCGTGCATTCTGATATTTTCAAAGAAGCTGCTTTAGCGATCGATCGAACTTTGAAAAACAAAAGTTATTTGGCAAGTTGCGTTAAAAACGGTTTAGAGAGAATGGGGCAAGCTGGAGGTAGCATCAAGATAGCTGATTGCGTGGCAAAATATCTAAGGTAGAGCAATCGGCCTAGTCAGAAACCGTTTTTTTGCGAGAAGACGTGTTACAGAGCGCAGAGACGGCAAAAAACCCGGTTTCTTTGGTTTTGATGAATAAGTCCTATGACATTATTAGTGTTCGGGTAGTAATGATTTCCCCGGTTTGTGCATCTACATAAATATCTAATTTTTGAAACGGATCTGATGCATACACAAATATTTTGTAACATAGCCTGAAATTGGCGGTTTCGTAAACACTGTTTTTTGGGGCAATAACAAGCGTTGTGGTGGGGTAATAAGTAGCAAAAGGGTTGCCTGTTTCTCCCTTTAAGGAATTTTCCAATTCTGTATTCTGCCAGGAATATTCGGTAGCGCCTACGTAAGCAAGGGCTGCTGCAATAGCAGCTTCTTTACTAAGGCCGGGCGTAGCACTTATTTCTAAACCCCGGTAATATTTAGCCAGAGCCGAGTCGAGCTTGCCGCCCCGTTGGTACAAGGTTATTTGCCCACCCTCCACTGGTATGCCCTTATAAAACTGATCGTATAGGTGATGTTTAGAAATAGACCCTTCCTCTGTATTGGTCCTGATAAACTTAAACTCTCCATTGGTATTTTTGCCCAGCGCATCGTAGAAAAAGGGAAAGAAATTGTCTATATTCACTTTGCTGGTTTCAAAAAAATCAATCTCAATTAATCCGTCCGATTCATTGATGGTATAGGGCAGGCTATCACTAGACCTTTCGGTCAATATGGAATCGTGGGTTCTTTTTTCTTGCTGTGCAGCCTTTTTGGCATCGGTTTGATTTTGCGCCTGCATCATTGAGGTGCACGACACCAGTAAAAGCAAAGCAATCAGAGTAATCGGCCATTTCGTTTTTCTTGAAAAACTTAAGTTCATTAGTTTAAAGTTTTGGTGAGAACTATTTTGATTTACGAGTAAAACAACGTTTCAGTCTCCTCACGGGAAAAGGTAGTGTGTGAGGCCTCGTTGGATTTGATATGGTCTATTTTTTCAGTAACTCAGAAACAGTTTTAAACTCGTAACCTTTTGACTGCAAAGTCTTGACAATCATTTCGGTTGCTGCTAACGCTTTCGAGCTATCGCCCCCGCCGTCGTGCATCACCACAATCGAGCCCCATTACGAACAGCAGAAATTTTTGTAAATTTTTACCTATTCGGAACGCTGAATCAGGACTCGATCGAACCTTAAAATCAATTGCTGTCAGATTAGCACAATTTACAGCCGATGGTATTAAGATCGATCTTGTCAACTCAACAACTCGCCGCCGCCAATATTGGCGGCGACGAGTTGTTGAGGTTAAACGCTAAAATATCGCAGAAAATACAGGTAAAAAGGACGATCGCGCCTGTGAAGAGATTTGAAGAGAGAGTCGCCGTTGACGGCTCGGGCGCGATCGCAAATTCCGACATTTTAAGCCCTACTTTCAACCAGCAGCGTAATCTTGTCAATTCCCACCACATAAACCAGTTCTCCCGGTTTAAAAGTCCTTCCTTTATCGCACCTCGCGGGCCACCAACTGCATTGAAAGCGGACGCGACCGCATTTGTCAGATCGAATTTCTTCTGCAACGATTGCTTCTTCAAAATAGTCAAAAAACATGATTGTCGCTCCTAAAAATGGGTTGGGATTCAGTTCGCAAAACCAACAGTCTATCCGATTGCTAAAAATTTAAACTTCTGCATATTTCCGGCGTCAAATTTAAATTTGAGCTTCTACATAAATGCCTTTTTATGACATCATTTTCAGCAACAAATACAACTGCGGGCAAACTTTAAACCCGGATTTTCATCAGTTATGCCAAATCGAAAACAGAAAATCGAAAATGGTATGACTCCCCACAAACAGAATGCTTTACAACTACCCTTCAACAATCAAAGTCACATTGTCGATCGCGATGACTCGAACTGCATCTCCGGGTTTAAAAGTAATTTCTTGGTCAGATATTGCAGGCCACCAACTGCTTTGAAAGCGGACGCGACCAGATTCCCCCGGACGAATTTCTTCTTCTACGATCGCTTTTTCTTCTTTGGCGATCGCTTTTGGCGGCAAATCAGCATGGGCTGTTTCTCGATCGCCGACAGCCGTTTTTTCATCAACAACAGCGCTAGCTTTGTCCGCGCTAGCCGCCGTTTCTTCTCCTACACCAGTGCCCGGCTGCGACTCACCGCCGACTTGTTCCTCATCAGCGAAGGCTAATATTCCTTCTTCTTCAACAAAGCTTGCTTCTTGGACGTAGTTAGTAGACATGGCGGATTTCTCCTGAAGATAGGTTGTGCTTAACTTGATTGATGCAAAAAAATCGAGTTTTTGCAGTAATATAAAGTGTCAGACTTCTCATCCCAACAATTGCAATCGGGGACTTAAATTCTGCATTCTACATTAAGTACCTTCTGCATTTAGATAAAAGTGTCATATTTTTCACCCCTGGATTTTGAACTCTGGGATTTAAATTCTGTCTTCTACATAAGTGCATCGCAACTCTTTGACGACTCCCCACCTACAGAGTTTTTCCGAATTATGCTTCAACTATCAGAGTAATGTTGTCTAGTCCCACGACGCGAACTACTTCACCGGGTTTTAGAGTTATTTCTGGCTCGCACTTAGCCGGCCACCAACTGCTTTGAAAACGGACGCGACCGGATTCTTGAGGTCGAATTTCTTCTTCGACGATCGCTTTTTCCAAAGGGCTGACAGTCATGGTTTTTGCCTCCTAATTGCAAGTTTTCCGAACCGGGAAATTTAATAAACTGATGGCTGCACTCGCACGACCGATCGATATGGAACTAGGGCCCAACGATCAGAGTAATGTTGTCAATTCCAAGTACGTTAACCAATTCACCGCGCTGGAAAGTCATGTCTATATCGGACTTCGCAGGCCACCAACTGTTTTGGAAATGAACGCGACCGCAATCGCCCGGTCGAATTTCTTCATCGACGATCGCTTTTTCTGGGTTGTTAAGAGTCATGGTTGTAGCCTCCTGATTCTGAACGAGCTTTAACTTTTTTAGGGTAATATTGTCGATTCCGACTATGCGATTCCGGCCCCGGAGTTGAAAAATGGTGTCTCGTTGGCGGAACCCTCGAAGAGGCTCGCATCTGGCGGCGGGCTCAGTGCTTTGGAAACGGAGGCTGCTGCATTCTTGAGAGCGAATTGCTTGACCAGCGATTGCTTTTTCCAAATTTTTGAGTGTCATGATTGCCTGTTCCTAATCGTAGATTTTCCTGAACATTGAGATGCGAAAAACTTATGGCTCGAATCGCTACCCGATCGGCAGCTAGGCTGCAATAATCAGAGTAATATTGTCGATTCCGACTACCCGAACCACATCACCGGGCACAAAAGTCATGTCTCGATCGCATCTTGCAGGCCACCAAGTGCTTTGGAAACGCACTCGGCCGCATTCTTGAGGGCGGATTTCTTCATCGACGACTGCTTTTTCAACGTTGTTAATAGACATAGCTGCTTGCTCCTGAATGTTGGCTCGACTTGTATTTGTGCGGATGTCAGAAGCTTGTCTGTCAACTTCCCCTCCACACTCAACAGTCTCGCCGGCCCGCAAGAGCTCTGTCAGTCGGCAAAAGTCTATATAAGTCGGCTGTTTGAGGGGGTAAGCGAGTCGGAAAAAGTCTGTTAGAGTTGTTTCAGATGGGTAACGCTAAACCTGGTGACTCAATGGAAGCCGATCGTGCACTGGATTTTACTAACTCGTTACTTGTGGCTCGAAACCTGAAAAATCTCGACAACCTTGACAGCGCTATCTTTCGGGAAGCATGGATGGGGGTGCAAGGCAGGACGTACCAACAGGTTGCAGAAAGTGAAGGATATGGAGTAGGGACTGTAAAGGACGCAGCTTCTAATTTGTGGAAGCGACTTTCAGCTTTGTTTGGAGAAGGTGAAAAAGTAAAAAAAGACAACCTGCAAGCGGTAGTAGACCGATATTGGCGCAGCTACTCAAAACTAGAACCCCAGTCGGGGCCAATTGTTCCGCTGCGATCGCCCCTCGGACTCGATTCGGACTTGGAAATCGAAAACCCCAACTTTTTAGGCCGGTTTGGGGCGATCGAGGATCTGAATACTCTGGTCGCCCAGGGAGCTAAAGTGATTGTGATCCAAAGTGCCGGCGGTATGGGCAAAACGACTTTGGCCAGACAGTACCTCAAGTCTCAAGGGTTCGATCGGGTAATTGAACTGCTGATGGCAAAAGAGACAGAGAACATCACCGCCTTAGACAGCGCGATCGAAGAATGGCTGAAGCAAGACTTTCAGGAAGAACCCGGGCCTGACTTTGGCGTCACCCTCGGACGCCTGAAGCGCCAGCTTCAGACTCACAAAGTCGGCGTATTGATTGACAATTTGGAAGCCGCACTCGACGGACAAGGTAAGTTTATCGAACCGCACCGGCTTTACGTCGAACTGTTGCGAGTTTTGGCTGACGCGGCGGTGCAGTCGGTAACGCTGATTACCAGCCGCGATCGGCTTTGCGATTCTGACGTAACCGTCGAACACTACCTGCTTCCGGGATTAGAGGTGGAAGTTTGGCAGCAGTTTTTTGGCGATCGCAATATCAACACAGATCCCGTCGCCCTCCAGGAAATGCACAAAGTTTACGGCGGAAATGCCAAAGCAATGGGCATTCTGTGGGGGACAATGCGAGAAGATTTTGACGGAGATATGGCAGCCTACTGGCTAGAAAATAGCGACGATCCGCTGGTTGAAACCGACTTAAAAAATTTAGTGACAAGTCAATTCAACCGGCTGCAAGAACTCGATTACGAAGCCTATCAACTCCTCTGCCGCTTGGGCTGTTACCGCTATCAAGACGTGCCAACAGTCCCGACAGACGGACTTTTGTGCTTGCTGTGGGATGTTCCCGAAGCCGGACGGCGACAAATTATTAAATCGCTGTTGCACAGATCGCTAGTCGAGTCTCAGAAGGGCGAATACTGGCTGCATCCGGCAATTCGCGAAGAAGCGGTCGATCGGCTCTCGCCCGGAGACTGGGAAACCGCCAACCGCAAAGCCGCCGAATTTTGGACGGAGAGCGTGGAGACAATTGAGACTGTAGAAGACGCGGTAAAAGCTTTTGAAGCTTACTATCACTATGTGGCAATTAGCTGTTTCGAGCTGGCCGCTAGCGTCATTCTCAAAAAAATCAATATTCAGTTTGCCAAAGACTACAAGCTCGGTCGAGCGCTCTACAAATCAGGTTTCTTGCAACCAATAATTTCAGCAACTACTCGCATCGTCAATAATCTGACTTCTGATTATTATTTGAGCGGTCTATACAGTATTTTAGGCGTTTCTTATCGGATATTAGGCGATATAAATCAAGCCATAGAATGTCACCAAATATCAGAAAGAAAAGCAACTAAATCTTTGCAAAGTCTAGCAAAAAGCAGCGAACCGGAAAACGGCAAACAAGCTAACCTGGAATTTTGGAAAGTGAACGCGGCGCTCAATATAGGTTTTTGTCAAATAGAAATGCAGGAATTAGAAGCAGCTATGGAGATATTTCAAAAACTGACAAGTTCGCGGGAGGAAATCGGGATCAACAGCTATTCGATCGATGTCGGGCTAGCTTTTCTCAACTCCTGTGTCGGAGTCAAAAAAGCAGCGATCGAACTCGCAGACAAACTTTATGCCGATCGCGAAGACAGTCAGTTGGTAGGTACGGGATACAAGTTAGTGTTTCTAGCCGCCACCTACAAAAACCTGGGAGAGACCGAAAAAGCTTTTAGCTTGTACCGACAGGCGATCGCCCAAGCCGACCAAAACCAGTACAGCACCATCAAAGCTAAAGCTCTCAGCGGTACAGCCGCCCTGTACCGAGAACGGGGAGATTTTGACCAAGCGCTGTTACACCATGCAGAAGCAATCGAAATACTCGATCTCAAAGACGCTAAATTAGACCGAGCCGAAGCTTGCTATCAACTAGCACTCACAGAACAAAAACTCGGTAACACCGACAAAACCCAAGAAAATTTTGACCGCGCCATTCAACTTTTTAGCGAAATGGACGCTAGCAAACAAGTAGAAAAAGTACAGTTAGCCGCGACCAAAAAACCCGAAAAAATAGCTAATTAATCATCGGGAAATGAGAAAAAAGATACAATAAACAAAAGCACAACCATAAATTTTGTAGAGATGAAACTAAAACGATTGGGACACGTAGCCGTCTGCGTCCAAGACATCGAGAAATCAGCCCAGTTCTATTTAAACTTGGGCATGGAATTAGTCTGGAAAGATGCAGACTGGGCTTATTTGAAAGCAGGAGAGGACGGATTGGCGCTGTTGAGCCCGACTTACGACCAAGCAGGCCCGCATTTTGGGTTTGTATTTGACGATCGTACTGAAATGGAATCGGCCTACCAACAGCTTAAAGGTGAAGGTGTTCCCGTCACCCACATTCACGAACACCGCGACGGTACTGCATCTTTTTACGGGAGAGACCCCGACGGTAACGGTTTTGAGTACCTTTACGAACCGGCTTGAACGATTTTAGGACTTGCGGAGGGAGCTAAATCCGCGTAAGGTGCGCCATAAGCACCCTACAGATTGGTGCTTGCGGCGCACCTCAGCCAGTTGCTGAAGGCCCGGAACCTCCGTACAACTCGCCGAATAAAGTGACGTAATGACACCAAATCTTCTAAAGTACAGTGCAGGCTCAGCATCCAAAATATATCCACAACTTCCGAAAATTGGCTCGATAATCTAAAAACTAAAATCTAAAATCTAAAATCCTTATGTTGCAGAGAATACAAGTCAGAAACCCCTGGAAATCCATCTTCAAACCTTGGGAAGAAGCAGATCCTTGGCTGTTTGCCGCTTGCATCGGCCTCACCATTTTCGGCGGAATCATGATCCGCAGCGTCGAAATCAACCAGGGATCGATCGACTGGTGGCGGCACTGGGTAACTGGCGGAGTCGGTTTGTGCCTCGCCATCATCATTTCCCGCTGTCGCTACCAAATACTGATTGAGTGGAAATGGCCGATTTACATAGCAATTAACTTGTCGCTGATCGCAGTGCGGTTTATCGGTACTACAGGACTCGGTGCCCAGCGGTGGATCAATATCGGCGGCTTTTACCTGCAACCCTCAGAATTTGCCAAAGTAGGGATGATTATCACCTTAGCAGCTCTCCTGCACGACAAAACTGTCCCCACAGTCCGCGATATGTTGAGGATGCTGGCGATTATGGCCGTGCCCTGGGGATTGATTTTTGCTGAACCGAATTTAGGTACTTCCCTAGTGTTTGGCGCGATTACAATGGGGATGTTTTACTGGGGTAATGTCAATCCCGGCTGGCTGATATTGCTGTTTTCTCCTCTAATCTCAGTTCTCCTCAACAACCTGTCTACACCGATTTGGGTTGCCTGGATAGTTATTGCAGGTATTATTGGTTGGCGAACCCTACCTTGGCCCTGGTTTGGAACTTTCGCTACTGTGCTGGTGAACGTGGTTTCTGGACACGTCGGACATCTTTTTTGGGGTGTCCTGAAGAATTATCAAAAAATGCGCTTGATAGGGTTTTTAAACCCCGAGAAAGACCCTTTAGGCAGCGGATATCACTTGATTCAATCTCGGATTGCGATCGGCGCCGGGGAACTCAAAGGCAGGGGTTTGTTTCATGGAACGCAAACTCAGCTTAACTTTATTCCCGAACAGCATACGGACTTTATCTTTTCAGCTATTGGCGAAGAATTGGGCTTTATTGGCTGCATTTGCGTGCTGGTGGTGTTCTGGATAATTTGTTTCCGCTTGGTGACGATCGCTCAAACGGCTAACGACAATTTTGGTTCCTTGCTGGCGATCGGCGTACTGTCAATGTTGATTTTCCAAGTGTTCGTAAATATTGGGATGAACATTGGCTTAGCTCCAGTTACGGGGATTCCGCTACCTTTCCTGAGTTACGGAAATGCGTCGCTGCTGAGTAATTTTCTCGGGCTGGGGCTGGTGGAGTCGGTGGCGAACCAGCGACAGCGCAAGAAGCGTTGGAATTAGGTGACAGTTGACAGTTGACGGTTGACGGTTGACAGTCGATCGTTAACTGTCTATAAAATTTCAATTCTTCCGTAGAGGAGCTGAGGGTGAGGCTTATTTTGCCCAGATTATTTTCTTACCCGTTGCTGTATCTTTAAAATCAGGGCAGGTATTCAATCTGCCATTACCACCAAACTGACATTTTGTTTCCGGAACACAATTATAAACAACGGTCATCCCATCTGCGCAATCAAAGCAGGTATTAATGGAAAATACTGTTTCACCCTTATATTGATATTGAATTATCTCACCTTTGCTTCCGTGTTGTTCTGCACTCGCTATAGTAGCGAGTAACCATTTAGGCTTGCCACTGCCACAAGTGCTAGCATCTCCAATATCATCGGGAGCAGGTGTTTCGCATTGAAAAGCCGTATTCATCAAAAAAACGATTATCAGAAGTGGGGTTATTTTTTTCATATCAGTGGTTTTTTGTTCTTAGACACTATTAAGAGGAGAAAGGTGGGACAGGGTGCATCTCATTTTTACAAATATCTTCGTAGGGGCGAAGCATTCTGGCAGTAAATCTCTGCTTATAACTAATAAATTGTCTGCCGGAATGCTTCGCCCTTGCCAAATTGAGATGCACCCGGTGGGACATCTTTATTTAATGATGATATAGAGACAATACGTAGTTGCCCCTATATATAGCCTCGATCGCGTAAGTGAGATACATCCCGATCGATTCCCCATTACCCATTACCCATTACCAGCGAGCACTTTCAGAAATCCGATCGAGGCTATACTTACTCATTCATGTTTTTGTAAGTAGCAACAGCCGAAGGCGAACTGCGGTTTAAATAGCGAAATATCCAATACTTAAATACAGTATCCAAGATAACTGGAAAAGTCGCGATAAACAGAAAGATAAACTGCCTATTTTCTGGTAGCCCCAAATGCCTCGATAAACCTTCGAGAATTATTTCCCAACCGTGAGGCGAGTGGAATCCGACAAACACATCGGTAAACAAAATAATTACGAAAGCCTTTGCGCTGTCGCTGAGTCCGTAAACCACATCGTCCATAAAAGATTTTAAAATCTCAATCTGTCTCTTATTAGTGACTAGAATTGCGACAAAAGCCATGCAGGCAATCAAATCAGCAAAAATATTTTTAATGGCTCCACCACTTTCAGTGCGGTATTCCTCCGCTAGCTCAACTGCTTTCTCGGCAATCTTTTTTTCCGTTTCCTCTGAAGAAAGCGACGGAGCCATGCCAATTAATCTGTCAAATTTGAGGTGCTGCTCAAATGTCTCCAGTTCTTTTAATGCTTCTTCTTCCAGGTCAACATTTATGAATAAGGGAGCATTTTGCTTGACTCTAAAATGGTCAACTACTGGGCCTACTATAAAATTCTTGGAAAATTGATTGGTCAACAGCGGAACTAAAATTAAAAGCAAAATAAATCTTAGAGAGATGACTGTTTTTACTTTGGAATTGCGAAAGTTTCTAACTACTTCTTTTTCCGCTTCCGGGTTTAACTCTTTGGTAATTCGATTCAAAGTCCCCAAAAGCGATCGGGGTAATAAGTTTACCTCTTCAAAGTTAGTGTCAACTTCCCCAGCCAGATTGGGAATAGAATTAGCTGAACTATTATTTGCGTGAGGTTGAGAACTGCTATTTGTAGATTTAACCTGCACTTTTACCGAACTGACAACCGGAACAATTGCAGTCGATCTACTATTATTAATATACTTGTCGATGACTCGATCGATAAACTCTAGCTTCTCAAATACAAGGGATGCTCGATCTTTATTGTCGATACCCAATCCGTGCTGGCGATCGCCCACGCTGTGTCCCGCCTGCGGTGTTGCTCCCACTCGATCGGGCAATTCCAAAAAAGAACGGCTAGCATTGAACTCAACCATCCTAGTTTGGATGACCTTGAGGTATTTTTGCAGTTCGGATTTAAAGTAAGATAGCGTGCTGTGTCCATAATCGGACGATCGATCGGAGATTCCTTGGCCGCCAAAATGCTCATCTTCGATCGCCTTAATTGCTAACGCAGCATCATAAGCCTGTTCTAGAGCCCGATCGGGCGTTTCTCGATACCATTGGCGAGCGCTGTAGAGATATTTTACAATCCTGTTCCACGGAGAAGTATTCATAAAAGTAGCTCGGTAAGTGGGAAACTCAGAGACTTTAGTCCTGAGAGGGAAACGACCCGGCGGTTTCAACCGCCTTGAATCCCCTTGCGGGGTTGGAGGGGTATGGTTGCCCCTCCGACGAGGCATGGTTGCCTCAGTCTCCCTTGCGGGGTAATGTTCGCCTCGACCTGGTTATAAAGGCTTGTTAGACCTGCGACACTGTTTCAGTGACTTTAAAACTGTTTAATCGCAGGTGACAGAGCGGAAAACTGGCGTCGCATTCGCCGGTGTCGTGACCGGTGGGGGACGTCTCCTCGCGAGCGAGGGGTCTGGTCAGAACAGCTTGCAATTTCTTACAAGCTCAGTGGCTTTAGCCCTGAGTTCCTGACAGCTAAAGCTGGTTAGTTGGCTGTAGACATTAGTTATTAAAGTATTCATGGTATGGTAACAAATTTATCTAAATTAGGAACCAATGGCTCAGATTCAATTTGGATTGTCGGAGCCGCCCGCAGCGGCAAAACCGCTCGCTTAGTCGAGCAGTTCTGCCTGTGGAGCCAAACCGTCAAGCCAATGCCCGCAACAGTTTCAGGTCGCGGTCAGTCCGGGCGGCGGCGGGCGGGACAAACCGCCCCAGCGATTTTAGTCTTAGCAGCTAACGGGGACAACAGGCTGGAATTTGCCGATCGCATCGCCGTAGCTACTCAAGGAAAATATGCCTTTCACTCGACAACACCCTTCGGATTTTTCGAGCAGGAAGTCTTGCTATTTTGGCCGCTGCTAGTTCAGTCGCTGAATTTGAAAGCTCAATTTCCCCTGCGGTTGCAACCTGAAACAGAATTGGAACTTGCCGCGAGACTGTGGCGTCGCGAACTAGACGAAGGCATTTTGCAGCAAACAGGGGCAAGTCCAAACCGCATGGTGCGTCGAACTCTAGACTTATTACAACTGGCCGCTGTTAGCGGTACGCCCAGAGAAGAGATTCCGAGCATTCTCGAACAGGGATTTGCAGCGGAGGGCGGCTCGAACAACCTGTGGACTAGCATGGGAGAATTGCTCGAAAGGTGGCGGGAATGGTGTTTGACGCGGGGATTCCTGACTTACGGGATTGTTTGCGAACTCTACTGGCGCTATTTGTTACCGGATGAGACTTACCAGCAGCAGTTGGCCTCTAGATACCAAGCTGTTATTGCAGATGATGTTGACGATTATCCCGCCATCAGCAGTCATTTGTTCGATCGAATGCTCGACTTGGGCGCAATGGGGGCGTTCTCCTACAATCGGGATGGAGGAGTGCGTTTGGGCTTGGGGGCGGACACGGAATACCTGGGCCGGCTCCAAAGCCGCTGTCGATTCGTGGAAAACTTGGACGCAACAGCGGGTTTAGCCCCAGAAATTGGGGAATTGGCGGTAAATTTAGCTGTTAATTCTGAGGGTTTTTATCCTTTAGGCTTGAATTTGCCCGGATCGGTTCGATCGCTCGAAACCACCTCCCGCGCTCAACTGCTGCGAGAAACCGCCGAAATCATCGTCGATGCGGTGAAGTCAGAAGCCGTAGAGCCTTCTGAAATCGCCGTAATAGCTCCCGGGATGGATGCGATCGCCCGTTACAGTTTAACCGAAATTCTGGCGCGATCGGGCATCGCCGCCGTATCCCTCAACGATCAGCGTCCCCTATCGACTACCCCAGAGATTCGAGCTTTGCTGACTTTGTTAGCGCTAGTTTATCCGGGACTCGGCCGTTTGGTCGATCGAGATGCAGTAGCCGAAATGCTGGTAATTTTGGGTAGCCAAAAACATCAGGAAGTCGAAACAGAAGACTCTAACCCGACTTTCAATCTACAATCTCAGAGGCAGAATTCTAAATCGATCGACTTGGTGAGAGCTGGTTTAATCGCGGATCATTGTTTTTGTCCAGATATCGATCGACCTCAATTACTGCCAATTACAGCTTTTCCCCGGTGGGACAGATTGGGACATCGAGCTGCTGGGGCTTACGAGCAGATTGTGGAGTGGATCGAACAGCAGCGGTCGCAACAGCAGGAGCGGTTGTTGCCGAGCCCAATCGCCCTGCTCGATCGAGCGATCCAGAAATTTTTGATGAATGACAGATACTTGGCGTACGATCGGCTATCAGCCCTGCGCGAGCTAATGGAAACCGCCGCCCACTACTGGGAAATACACGGGCGAATGGAGCGCACAGAACCGCTAAACGGCGGCGACTCAGAAACGATCGCCCGGTTCATCCAATTGTTGCGCCAAGGAACCGTCACCGCCAACCCGTTTCCAGTCCGTCCCGAAGGCCCAGCAGCCCAAGCCGTCACCCTCGCGAACATCTTTCAGTACCGCAGCAGCCGCCGCGCCCACAAATGGCACTTTTGGCTGGATGCTGGCTCGTCCCTGTGGCTTAGAGGCGGTGCGGCGACGCTGTTTGGTGCTCCTTTATTTTTGCGATCGCAAATTGGGCGTCCCTGGGAACCCGAAGACGAAACGGTAGCCGACCAACAGCGGCTGCGACGAATTCTGGTAGATTTGTTAAGTCGCTGTTCCGTGCTTTACCTTTGCCACAGCGAACTTGCCGTCAACGGACAAGAGCAAACCGGGCCGCTTCTGCCCCTGATTCACAGCTCTGTTTCTTGTCAGCAGTCAGCATAGGGCAAATGGGCGAAGATTTTCATTTTTTCCCCCTCTGGATTGATAGGCAGTGCTGAATCTAATCCCGACTTGTAGCATTAGAGTTCTTGCAAAAGTCAAATTTACCCCCCTTAGTCCCCCCGCGAGTTCGGGGGGAAACAAGAATAATCTTGCTCCCTCCCCGAACTCGCGGGGAGGGTTGGGGTGGGGTGTATTATATTTTTGCAAAAACTCTATTGAACGGAGGCAGAGGTGGCGAGGGAAATGGGGCGATATTGAAGTATACCCAAAACAAACATCAAAACGTGCAATTAATATTTTTAGCTCGAAAGATGCCGGGGTAAAAAAATATCGATAGCCGTTGCAATTTTGATTTAGTATGCTAGAAAAGATCGGGATTATTAATCAATTTTAAGCCATGTTTGTGGCGGCAAACTGATACTAATCAGTTTTTAAAGTTAATCGGGATCGTCGTTTAAAGGAGCCAAAATAATGCCCAGTGCAGTACCGCCAGGATTTCTCGGAAGCGGGCCCATATTCAACCTCGGGGGTGACGAGACGATCGGGCCAACCCCTGTGACATCGCCAACTCCGCCGGCAACAACACCAACTCCGGCGACAACGCCAACTCCAGCCACAACGCCAACTCCGGCGACATCGCCAACTCCGACGCGAACTCCGACTCCCTCCGACGATACATTTGGCGGGATAGACGACACATTGAACGGAGGCAGAGGTACCGTACCCGCGATCGTCGGCGGCGTACTCCGTGGGGGAGAAACTAACGACTCTTTAGTGGGCAGTCCGGGGCCGGACGTGATTTCCGGGCTTGGCGGCAACGACAATATCCGAGGAGCAGCCGGCGACGATTTAGTATTTGGCAACGACGATGACGACGTGCTGTTCGGCAATGAAGGCAATGACGTTCTCGACGGCGGTTCAGGACTCGATACTCTGTACGGAGGCAAAGGCAACGACTCCCTCGACGGGGGAAATAACCCCGATTTGCTGTACGGAAATGACGGCAATGACACGGTAATCGGAGGCGAAGGCAAAGATACCGCTTTCGGAGGCAAAAACAGCGACAACTTGCGCGGCGGTTTGGGCGATGATAGCTTGTTGGGCGATCGAGGCGACGACATCGTGTTCGGCGACCAAGGCAACGATTCGCTCTTCGGCGGCGACGGCGAAGACTTGGTATTTGGCAACGAAGGAGGCGACTGGCTCTACGGTAACGCCGGCGCGGACACAATTTTTGCTGGGGACGGCGACGACATCGTGTTCGGCGGTGTCGGCGACGACATCGTGGAGGGCGGTGCTGGCAACGATGTTCTTTGGGGCGAAGCAGGCAAAGACATCGTGGCAGGAGGCGAAGGCAGAGATGTCTTTGTCATCGGTGCATTCAGTTCTCCCAGCGGCAGCAGCAGCAACGGCACTAACCCGGCATTTCTCACCACAGGCGGCCCCGATATCGCTGATGCTGACATTTTTACAGACTTTCGCCAAGGCGAAGATGCGATCGGCTTAAGCGGCGATCTCAAGTTTGAAGACTTGGTAATCTTCCAAAGCACTGACACCAAAGCCGGCAGCACGATTATTCGCAACGGTGTCAGCGGCGACTTTTTAGCAGTATTGCCCGGAGTGGACAGCAGAACCCTGGGGCGCAGCTCCTTTGTAATTGCCCCCACAGTTCCCGGCAGCGCCACCCCGCTCCCCCTGCCGACTCCAAGTCCGAGCCCGACACCGACGCCGACAGCAAGTCCGACGCCGACACCGACAGACAGTCCAACACCGACGCCGACAGGCACTCCGACGCCGACACCGACACCAAGTCCGAGTCCGACGCCGATGTTCCCGACGCCGACAGCAAGTCCGACACCGAGTCCACTGTTCCCGACGCCGACAGCAAGTCCGACGCCAACAGGTAGTCCGAGTCCGACTCCGAGTCCGTCGGTTTTCCCGAATCAGCCTCCAACAGCAGTTAACGACAACTTCACCACGGTTTCGGGTCAAGAACTCACTCTTAACGTTGTGTTCAACGACACTGACCCGGAAAAGAACCCTCTGACTGTCAAGACTTTTACTCCAACAGCTAAGGGAACTCTGGTTCCGGTAAACGGCACCACGTTCAAATACACCCCGAATCCCGGCTTCTCGGGTACTGACAGCTTCAGCTACTCGATCGCAGACACGGCCGGCGGTACAAGTCAGGCGACAGTAACTATCAACGTCAGCAGCCCGCCGAAGCTAGCGATTAACAGCGGTGTGGTGGTTGCCAAAAGTGCTCCTACCCAGACAATTACGGCGGCCGATTTGTTAGTTACAGATGCCGATAACAGTCCGTCGGAAATTGTTTACACGATTACCAAAGCCCCCGACGCTAACAGAGGCTTTGTGCAAAGGGGTACTACTTTCCTCAACGTCGGTGGCAAATTTACCCAAGACGATATCAACAACAAAATCGTCAAATACAATCTGCTAGCGGCAAGCGGCAGCGACAGTTTTACGTTTACAGCCTCTGACGGGTCTGCCACGCTCCCCGCGGCATCCTTCAGCATCACTGTGGTCGATAATATTGTCGATCGCACCGCACTCCCAGCCAGCACCTTTACAGGCAGCAACCTCAGCGACTTCATCATCGGCGGAGCAGGCAATGATACCCTGTTTGGAGGCGATGGCAATGACATCATCGACGGCAAGGGCGGCGACGACCTCGAATTTGGTGAAGCGGGCAATG
This sequence comes from Cyanobacteria bacterium SOY_34_metabat_3, assembly GCA_031399265.1. GTDB lineage: Bacteria > Cyanobacteriota > Cyanobacteriia > Cyanobacteriales > Microcoleaceae > Microcoleus. The sequence continues at coordinate 30,514 of JANNOR010000286.1, forward strand.
ACTCTGTGCTAGGTTCGATCGGCAACGACACCCTCGACGGCGGACTGGGCAACGACACCGTAGACGGCGGTGACGGCATAGACTCACTGATTGGTGGACTAGGCAATGACCTGATGTTCGGCGGTAATGACAATGACATCATCTTGGGCGGCGACAACGGCGATACCATTGACGGCGGCACAGGCAATGACTCGGTATTGGGAGAAGCAGGTGACGACTCCATACTCGGAGGAACCGGCACCGACACCTTATTCGGCGGCATTGGCGACGACTCAATTGACGGCGGTGCTGGCGACGACATCCTTGACGGCAGCCTCGGCAGAGACTTGCTTGACGGCGGTATCAATAACGACTCAATCTCCGGCGGCGACAGCGAAGACACAATTTTGGGCGGAGAAGGCAGCGACACCGGACTCGGAGGTGCGGGCAACGACTACATATTGGGTGAAGGTGGCAGCGACTCCCTGTTCGGCGAAGCGGGCGACGATACTGTAGACGGCGGTGCCGGCAGCGACTGTCTCAGCGGCGCCTTCGGCAACGACTTGGTTCTGGGCGGCGATGACAACGACTCGCTTTCTGGCGGTGCGGGCAATGACATTTTGGGCGGCGGAAATGGTTCTGACTTCCTCACGGGCGATGCTGGTAATGATTTCTTCTACTACGAAACTCCCAGCGAAGGCGTTGATATCATTGCTGACTTTAACGTGACAGGTACCGGGACCGATCGATTCTTGTTCAGGTCGTCAAATTTCGCCGGTTTAACCAACTCGGGAACTACTAACGATTTCACCAGTTTTATTGTCAGGAATATCGGCAGCGGCGGCGACAACATCAGCAAGCACTCTGTCATTTTGTTTGAAAATAAATTTGACAACGCTCAAGCAGTGAATGCAGTGTTGAAAAATCAAAACGGTTCGAGCAAAACAGGAGCTTTCTTTGTCTATCTGAACAATACTTTTAATAAGTACGTTCTCGGGTTTGACCCGAATGTGGCCGATGACAGTCTCCCAGCTTTCGACTTGGCAGTGTTGAATACTATTCCTACAGTGCCCGGAGCTCTCAGCACTGTCATTACTGCATCTGACTTTAAGTTTATTTAGAGATAAACGGAGGACACGGCACTGCCGTGTCCCTACAATCGATTGCGGTAGGGAAACGGCATTGCCGTGTCCTCTATATGATTCCGGCGCAGCCGGAATTGATATCAGTCATGCTTTCTCGATCCGTCATTTGTTAGAAAGCAAAAATACAATCTCGCCGATCGTCCTCGGGGATACAAATTTACCAAAAAATTTGTTTCTCACCACGATAAAAATGGGTGGATTGTATTTCTATACAGGTTTTAGCCATTGAATTTTTGAGTAGCGTTTAAAGGAGCCAAAATAATGCCCAGTGCAGTACCACCAGGTTTTCTAACAGATAGGCGGCCACCGTTCATATTACGGGATGAGAACGGGGAGATTACGGATATTATCGGCACCGTACCGTCGCGGATGACGGGAACTTCTCCCACGATGACCGGGACTTCTCCCACAATGACCGGGACTTCTCCCACAATGACCGGGACTTCTCCCACAATGACCGGGACTTCTCCCACAATGACTGGGACTTCTCCCACAATGACCGGGACTTCTCCCACAATGACTGGGACTTCTCCCACGATGATGGGGACTTCTCCCACAATGACTGGGACTTCTCCCACAATGACTGGGACTTCTCCCACGATGATGGGGACGGGCCCGGGGATTTCAATCACGCCGGTGCCGCGCCCTGCTGTGACCGTTCCGACGCCTCCTCCACAGCCAGTTTTGGTCGATGGTTTAATTGTCGCCAACGACGGCAATAACTATTTGATCGGCAGCTTGTTCAATGACACGATTTCCGGGCGTGGCGGCGACGACACGCTTCTGGGTCGGGATGGAGACGATATACTCAGGGGCGAAGACGGTAACGATTCTCTTAACGGCGGCGCTGGGAAAGATATTGTTGAGGGCGGGCGCGGCAATGACACGGCGCGGGGCGGCAAAGGCGATGACTTGGTTTCTGGCGACCAGGGCGACGACATAGTTTTTGGCGACCTGAATAACGATATTGTCTTCGGTTCTGAAGGTAATGACACGCTGTACGGCGGTAAGGGCAATGACTGTCTGCGCGGAGGTGCTGAGGACGACCTGATTTTTGGCGACAAGGGGAATGACACTGTTTTTGGCGACACGGGTAACGACTGTTTGAGCGGCGCTGGGGGCAATGATATTTTGTTGGGCGCTGAGGGCGGGGATGCCATCAGCGGGGGTGTTGGTAACGATACTGGTGACGGCGGCGAGGGTGATGACCGGATCTTTGGGGGGGACGGCAATGATTCTCTGTCGGGAGATGCTGGCGACGATATTCTTGCGGGCGATCGCGGGTCTGATACTCTGACAGGAGGTGAGGGTTCCGATATTTTTGTCCTCGGTAGAGTTGGTACATCTGCCTCAAGTAGTGGTTTCTTAACTACTGGCGGCCGCGAAATCGGCGATGCTGATTTAATTAAAGATTTTAAGGCGGGAGATTCGATCGGGCTGGCTGGAGGTTTGAATTTTACACAGTTAGAAATCTTCCAGGGCCAAGGCTCGAATTCTAGCAACACGATTATTCGGGACAGGCAAACTGGGGAATTTTTGGCGGTGTTGATTGATGTTCGATCGAACTCGATCGACGAATCTAGATTCACTACAGCTCGAATACCGCGCGTAGACGACAATCCCTTCGTCATTCAGGGAACAAGACCTTCAGGAAGTGGGACAAGTCCTTCTCCCACACCTGCGGGGACAAGCCCTTCTCCCACACCTGCGGGAACAAGTCCTTCTCCCACACCTGCGGGAACAAAACCTTCTACGACACCACCACCGACGGGGACAATTCCTTCTCCGACACCGACGGCTCCGACACCGACGGCTCCGACACCGACGGCTCCGACTCCGACGGCTCCGACACCGACGGCTCCAACTCCGACGGCTCCAACTCCGACGGCTCCAACTCCGACGGCTCCGACTCCGACGGCTCCAACTCCGGCACCAACAGGGACAACTCCGAGTCCGACTCCGGCACCGGGAACCTTGCCGACTCAGGTTCCGAGTCCGACTCCGACTGCGGCGGGGACAACTCCGAGTCCCAGTCCTTCGATAGTTCCGACTCCAACTGCGGCAACTCCAACTCCTCCGCCTTTCGGCGGTGGGCCGACTCCGCCCGATTTTACATCTCCAACTCCTAACCAGCCGCCGATCGTCGAAACGGGCAAAACGCTGACAGGTTTGCAGAATTTGCCTCTGTCTCTGAGTATTTCGGCGCCCAGCGACCCGGAGGGCCAAGCACTGTCGGTCGCGGTTATAGGACTTCCAAATCCTACTTTCGGTCAGGTAATTACTGGTACGAACCCGATCGCCGTAAACCAAAAGTTAACGGTTCAAGACTTACTCGGGCTGACATTTAAACCTGCAACTAATGCGATCGGGCAAGCCGGATCTTTCAGCTACAGCGTCGCTGACGACCAAGGCGGTACAGCAGCAGCATCAGTCGCTATTAACATCAATTCTTTTAATACGTCGGTGACAACTCCGGCTGTTCTCGGGCCAGTTGCTGTCGATGACGGCATCATATTTACGAGTACGAATAACTTGCTGCCGACATTCATCGACGCGCGCGCCAATGACTTGAACCCGCAACAAAAAGGGCCGCTGAACATTATCAATGTCGGCACGCCGAAACTTGGTATCGCAGTCAATCTGGGCGATCGGGTGCAGTTCATCTCTGGGAATGTACCGGGTACAACTGCTTTCAGCTACAGCGTCAGCGACGGCATCGGCACAACTCCAGGCGTAGGTACTATCACTGTTCAAATCCTGCCGGCAGATAGCGGCCCGAACAGGTTGATTGGTGGCTCTTTGCCGGACAATTTGAACGGTTTGGCCGGCAGCGATACTGTTGACGGTGGAGGCGGCAGCGATACGATTAACGGCGGTTTGGATAACGACGTGCTGATTGGAGGCCTTGGCGCAGATACCATGACGGGCGGGGGCGGCAGCAATCAATTCCGCTATACCAGCCCCGCAGAGGGTGGGCCGACGTTTGATGCGGCTTCTTCGGCGGCGATCGAGGCTGCGATCGCGGCGGGCGGATATGACGTGATTACTGACTTTACCGGTCTCGGTGTGCCGATCGCCGATCAGTTTAATTTTGCCCCCGGATTCCCTAATCTGGGCAATGGCAGTCAAGTTCTCCTTAACGTGCAGACAACTGTTTCTGCCAATATTTTGGGAGGAAGCGCCTTCTTATTTGCCTACGATTCCGCTGGTAGTACCTACATCATTTATGACGGCAACGGCAACAATGTCAGCGGCGGTGATTCTCGCATTTTGGCGAAGTTAAATGGTGTAACTGGGATTTCTTCTCTGTCTGGATTTGACTTTACATTTATCTAGAAACATCCGAGGTTTGAAACCGCAGATAAACGCAGATAAACGCCGATTTAGTTGGCATTTAATCTGCGTTTATTTGCGTTCATCTGCGGTTAAAAATTAAAACTCATTATCTTCAGAAAACAATCCCAACAAAGGGCCGAGAATAGCGCCGAAAACAAAGCCACCCGCGTGGGCCCAGTAGGCAACTCCCCCGGATTCCATGCCGACACTTGCCGGCGCATTCAAGGAAGCCAACCCGCTCAATGCTTGCTGTGCAAACCAAAATCCTAGAAAGAAGAAAGCGGGGACTCTGACGGTGGTAATAAAGATTCCCAAGGGCAACAGTGTCAAAACTTTGGCTTGGGGATACCTGAGAATGTAAGCTCCCATCACACCTGCGATCGCGCCGCTAGCACCCAGGGAAGGAATGGCAGATGCTGAGGAAAAAAACCACTGAGTTAGTGATGCTAAAACGCCGCAAGTAAGGTAAAATATAATAAATTTGACGTGTCCTAAACGGTCTTCTACGTTGTTGCCAAAAATCCAGAGAAATAACATATTTCCCGCAACGTGGAGAAAGCCTGCGTGCAGGAATTGCGAGCTAATTAGGGTTGTCCATTCGGGAAATGGCGAAACTGGCAGCGCTACCCGACACATATTGCTTAACTGGCAAGGAACTACCGCCCAAGAGTAGAAAAATTGCGTTAATTGGCGATCGCCCAATGAGAGTTCGTACAAAAATACTAATATGTTTGCAGCAATCAGTCCGTAGGTAACGTAGGGAGTGATGGTGGCGGGATTGTCATCGCGTAAGGGAACCACAGTTTTTTTCTCCTCAACATCAAAATATTGGCAACACGATAGCGTATTTGCAGACCCAAAGTCTTCTGTCGGAAGGAACAAATTAAATCGGATGCAGTCAATTTTCGGCAATCAAGGTATTTTTAGTAAGGAGTAAAGCCCTCAGATTTTGGGACGACTTTAGTCCTCATTACAAACAAATTTTATTGCGGTCGATCGACTGCAAATGATATGAGGCATATTTTTAGATTTTATCCTCAAATTTCGATGAAAACGCCTACACTTTCTACGGCCATTATACTCACCGCACACAAAGCGTAAATCCCCGTACCTATTGCTACTTGAAATTTATCTGCATTCAGGACGTTGATGAGTTTCCAGCTATCGCCATTTTTTTGATAAAGCGTCCAAGAACGGATGTTTTTATCGGCGGGATTTCTCCACTGCAAAACATTGTTATTTCCCACTTTTTTTACTTCGACTCCTGTCGGAGGGGGCGGCGGAGTTCCCTTTTGCCAGGGCATCACTGGAACGAGGGCTGGTTGCGTGTATGTTGTCGATTTGAAATTATCGTAAATTTGCTGGCGGTTTTCGCTAAATGCTTTCATGCTGAAGAAAACATTACCCAAAGCTAAGTTTTGTTTAGAGTTTCGGGTAATCTCAATTTGTTTGTTAATTTCGTCTACCGTCCACTTATTGCCGTCGAGCCTTCCTAAATTATTTCCGACGTAAATATGTCTGTTTTTGGGGTTGTTTTCTAGCCACCATTGCAACAAAACTGGATAACTTTGAGCTGTTTGGTCGATGCGCCAGTAAAGTTGCGGATTTAGATAATCTACCCAACCTGATTCTAACCATTTTTTGGAGTCGGCATACAGTGCTTCGTAGGCGTCTAAACCGCGACTTTGGGGCGGCTGTCCGGGGCGATAAATGCCGAAGGGACTGATACCAAATTTAACGTTTGGTTTGGTCGCTCGAATTCCTTCTCCTAGTCTTTTCACTAACTTGTTCACATTCTCTCGGCGCCAGTCTCCTAGACTCATTGTGCCGCCTCTAGAGACATAACTATTGTAAATCTTGCTGTCGGGAAATTCTTGACCGTCAATGGGATAGGGATAGAAATAATCGTCGAAGTGAACGCCGTCTATATCGTAGCGTTTTACTACGTCTAAAATTACGTTGTAAGTCTTATCTTGAACTAAAGAAATTCCCGGATCCATCCACAAATCATCGCCCCACGGATAAACACATTCGGGATTGGTAACAGAGATGTGAGGGCTGACGTTGGGAGGGGTTTTAGTTGATGAAACTTTGGCGCGGTAGGGATTGAACCAAGCGTGAACTTCAATGTTGCGTTTGTGGCTTTCTGCAACAACAAATGTTAAAGGGTCATAATAAGGTTGCGGTGGCTTTCCTTGGGTTCCTGTCAGCCATGCACTCCAAGGTTCTAATTCGGAGGCATAAAGGGCATCGCCCGCAGCTCGAACTTGGAGGATAATCGCATTGAAATTCATTTCTTCTAGCCTATCAAGAATTCTCAGCAGTTCGGTTTTTTCCTGTTCTGCTGTGAGTTTGTCGCTGAATGGCCAGTCAATATTCCACACGGATGTGATCCAGACTCCGCGAAATTCTCGCTGGTGGTTGACGAAAACTTGCGGTCTGGGAACTTTGCTGAGAACTATAATATATTGATTGTATATTTGCGGCGCTCTTTTGAGATAGACTAATGCTTGATAAACCCAGGCTGCGACATCGCCACGGGTGGCGTTTCCGGCGGGATTTAATAGGTTTAAATTAGGATAATTGACGACTATTTCGGATTGAGTGGCTAGGACGATCGCACTTTTGGCATAGTTGGGAATTTCTGTACTATCTTGGTAGATGTTTGATAAAATTAGATTAGTTGTTGGTGCAGTATTCGCCGGAAAAATTCCGCTAACTAAGGCAACTAATGCTTCGGCTCTGGTAATCCTACTTTCGGGTTTAAATAGGTTGTCGGGATAGCCGGAGATAAACCCTCTTTTAAATGCTGTTTGAATGGCGGCGGCGGCCCAGTGGCTGGCAGGAACGTCGGTAAAGGGAATGTAGGGTCGTTTGTCGGGTACAGGAAAGGCTTTGGTGACAAGGGCGGCGAATTCGGCGCGGGTTAAGTTCGCGTTGGGGCGAAAAGTGCGATCGGGAAAACCGCCGACCACAGCCCGTTCTGCTAAGCCGTCAATGAATATTTTTGCCCAATGATTTTGAATGTCCGAGAAGCGATTTATGCTGGAAACCATAGTTATATTAATAATCGGGAATTGGGCATTGGGAATTGGGCATTGGGCATTGGGCATTGGGCATTGGGCATTGGGCATTGGTTATTAGTTATTAGTTCTTAGTATCAAGTTACAAATAACTAATAACTAATAACTAATAACTAATAACTAATAACTAATAGGAACTGTCAACTGTCAACTGACTACAGCAAACCTGCATTTTCGTACAAAAGTCGGATGATATTGATAATTTTTTGTCCGTATTGCGGATCGGAATTCCAGCGGGCTACAAGTTCGTTGACGGTGGGGGCGACGCCGCGCTTGACAAAGCGAAAACGTACGTTTTCTTTAACTAAAGGTTGATTGATCGGTTCGGTGCTGCCGTAAGCTTTTAGGTGCTGAATTTGAGCTCTAATTCCTGTTCGGGCGTCGGGAAACGAGATGCCGGAATTTGTGGGGCTGATGATTCCCATGTCGGCAAAATTAAATTGTTCTGGCTTAACAGCACCGCCAAACTTGAGATAACTTGTTTCTAAACACATTTGGCAAAAAGCTACGTCGTGGTTGACACCTTCTGCGGCTGCTTCTTGCACGTAAATTTGAGGTAAATTGGGAAATGCTGTCAGGGCTTTGCTGTTATTTTTAGTCAGAAATACTGTGATTTGTTGAGGGGTGGTTAAACCGCGCCCCATGATTTTGCCGAGGCCTGAGAGGATATCGCGGCGCGATCGCAGGGATACTGATGTTGTAGACTGATCCCATGCTACGGAAATGTCGCTATCGCGCAGATCGATCGCACGCACGAATACGACTCCATTGTACGTGATTCGGCGATCGACTGCCTCTGGTTTGATGTCGAGAACGTCTAGAACTTCCGAAGGAACAAAAGCATTTCCGTTTACCAAAATACCTTTTTCTTCATGCGGTGCACCGTTGATCTGGATATTAATTAAGGGATAAACTATCGGTTTTGGTGCGGGTGTTGGTACGGGTGTTGGTGCAGGTGTTGGTGCAGGTGTTGGTGTTGGCAAAGGTTTCAAATCGGTATTTTTCAACCAAGCTTCGAGTCCGTCAGCAAGTCCCAGGGCGACATCGCGGCGGCGAGTTTGAAGAATTCGCAAGTCGTCGCTATTAGTCAAAAAAGCGAGTTCTATTAACAGCGAAGGAACGTTCACGCGCCGACAAAATGCGAGGCTGCCAACACCAGCTTCTGTATCGGCTTTTGCGCCGCGATTCGGTATTTCTGGACATCGGCGCAAATAGCCTTTTAAGATTAAATCCGCGTCTGCTTTTCGTGTGGGGTTGCTACCAATATAAAACGCGCTGGCACCGCGAACTTGAGGATTAGAAAAAGCGTCAGCGTGAATTTCAACCGCCACATCTCCCGGTTGACAGCGGCTGTTAATCCAAGCAATACTTTCTACCAAACTCAGAGTATCTGGCACCCCGAAAGTGTCTATGCCTCGCTGCCGCAATTCAGGTACTAATAAATCCCGAGTTAGAATAAGTTCCTGGGCTTCGGTTGTGCCAAATGCGATCGCCCCTGAATCGCGCAAACTTCCTTCAAACCCGCCGTGCCCGGCTGAAACAAAAATAGAACCCATTTAATAAAACTCTCCACCTTGCAGTTACTTCAGTGTCAGCTTTTTAGTCTTGGGTTTTATTTTACCGCAAATTGTATATTTTATTACTGCATAGCAAGTTTGCAGTTGCGATTAGGGGTGGGGGTTTTCACCCCTCCTCACAACTGCAAACTTAATTCATCCGCCTGCAAGTTACATTTTTACAGCGGGGCTAGTCGAAGGTTTAGGGGCCTGAATTTCCTGCGAAACTGCACGGGCGCGAAAGAGTTTAGCAACGACTTGCTCGCACTTAGACAAGTCCGATTCTATCTCTGTAAAAATGGCAGTTGATACCGGATCTGTGAACTTCACCCGCAGGTTGTTGATATCGACAACACCAGTTTGCAAATCACCCAGAGTGCTCCGCAGCAAGAAGGTTTCATCGGTTCCTTGCATCGAAGATTTTAATTTAGCGTATTTGTCAGCAATTTGGGCGGGAATTGAAGGTTTTTCGCCGAAATCGTTGAGACGGTTTTCGAGAGCGAGGATGTGTTGCTGTTTATTTTTAACCATTTCTGTCAAGAGCGATCGCAAATCGCTGTCTTGGGTTTTTTCCGCATAGTTCTGAAACGCTTCGCAAGCATAGCGTTCGCCTGCGAGTGCGGTATTCAAACCTTTAACAATGTCGCCTTGTGTGGAACCGCCCCAAGCATTAGCTAATTTCCACCATTCCGCATTTGTGTCAGTTTCTTCAGGCAAACCGCCTTCTTTTGGGCCGTAACCGAGGCGAGCCAAAATTGCGGTAGTAAATATTGCTAAATCTCCCGGTTGGCGGGAAGTAATCAAGTTGCCGTCAACCACTAAAGCTTCGTCGATGTACTTAGCTCCGGCATTGATCATATCTGTTTTTATTGCCAAGAAACCAGTCGCATTTTTGCCTTTTAGCAAGTTGCCTTCAATCAAAAGTTGTGGCCCGTGACAAACAGCAGCAACTATTTTTCCTTGCTCAAATGCTTCTCGCACAAAGCGTACTGTATTCTGGTTTGTCCGCATTGTATCGGGAGCCATACCGCCGGGAATTATCACTGCATCGAATTCTGCTGGGACTGATTCTGTGGTAGTTCCGTCAGCCTGCATGGCCACTTTTCCTTGTTTCCCTGCATATTTTTCGTTTGTGCGGGAACCGAGGACAACTACTTCAAATCCGGCTTGTTTTAAGGCGTTGTAAGGAACTAAAAATTCGGAATCTTCTACTCCATTTTCGATTAGTATGGCAACTCGTTTGGTTTGGGCTTTGTTATCTGCTGTCATAATCAGTTTCTCTCAAGCTACTATTTTCTCTGAATTTAATTCATTTGTTGTTTTTTTAGCGTCTGGCTAAGGTTATAAATTGGTGAGGGGAAAAATCGGCGATTGTGAGTCTTTGGAGGTAGTCGCAATCAGATGTTTTGTGCAAGTTGTGCGATCGCCTCAATGCACGTAAGAAGCTCCATTAATGTCGATCGTTGTCCCGGTAGCGTGCGGGGCCAAACCAGACGCTAAAAAAGCGATAACATTGGCAACGTCTTGAGGAGGAGCGATTTTGCCGATCGGGATATCGCGCACAATCTCAGCTTCACCGCACTTTTGAATAAAGCGATCGGACATTTCTGTACTGACAAATCCCGGCGCAACAGTAAAAGCCAAAATATTATCCGCCGCAAACCCTCTAGCAATGCTGCGAGTCAGAGCAACAACAGCACCTTTTGACGCAGCGTAGTGCAGATAATTCGGATCATCGCCGCGAAAAGCAGCGCGACTTGCTATATTAATAATTGTACCGGCCTTGCGAGTTTTAAAATGCAGAATTGCTTCCCGGCACAAATCAGCAACCGCAACTAAATTAACTTGTAGAGTTTGCTGCCAAGCCGACGACCAAATATCAAATTCATCATCAATACCCGCTGACTGCATAATCCCAGCATTGTTAACTAAAATATCAATATGACCGCGCCATTTTATCGCATCTTCCCACAAAATCGAAGCCGCATTTTGCTGCATCAAATCTGCTGACAATAAATGACAGCGATCGCCCTCCAGACTTGCTGCTACCGATTCCGCTGCTTGCTGACTGCGACAGTAATGCAAAATCACCTCAGCCCCAGCATCAACCAAAGTCCGAACCGTTGCCGCACCAATCCCTTGCGAGCCACCAGTTACTAAAATCACCTTTCCAGTTAAATCGATCATTTTTCCATCTCTATCTTTACTCTTTCTCTGCGCCCTCTGCGCCGTCTGCGGTCAAAAAAAATAAATCCCATTCACCAACCAAATAGAATTTGCTATATGATAATTGTACATGATTAAATGTTCTATTAAAAATAAACCAAAAAAATCGCCATGAAAGCAGTTACCTTCGATCGCTACGGTTCCGCCGAGGAATTGCAGTACCGAGAAGTAGAAAAGCCGATAGCCAAATCCAACGAAATATTAATCAGAGTTCGCGCTAGCAGCATCAATCCCGTAGACTGGAAAATCCGGCAAGGACACCTGCAACTATTAACAGGATTTAACTTCCCTAAAATCGTCGGTTCCGACATCTCGGGAGTTGTCGTGGAAGTCGGCCGAGAAGTCACCAAATTCCAACCCGGAGATGAAGTTTATACTTTCTTAAATCCCCTAACTGGCGGTGCTTGTGCCGAATACTGCACCGTACCGGAATCTGCGGCCACCATTAAACCCCGCAACATCACTCATGCAGAAGCCGCAGGAGTGCCGATCGCAGGTTTAACTGCTTTGCAAGCGCTTAGAGATTTGGGTGAAATTCAAGCTGAAAAAAAAGTATTGATTAACGGTGCTTCTGGCGGAGTCGGCATTTTTGCGGTGCAAGTTGCGAAAGCAATGAACGCGGAAGTGACGGGAGTTTGCAGCGCCAAAAATCGAGATTTTGTCAAGAGTTTAGGGGCGGATTTCGTGCTGGATTATGCGGAAGTTGACTTTACCAAACAAACACAAAAGTATGATATAATTTTGGATGCTGTCGGGACAAGAACATTTGGTGAATGCGAAAATGTTTTGCAAGCCCAGGGAGTTTATATCTCGACTTTGCCGAGTTTTGACAACCTCGCACCGATGTTTCTCAGCTCGTTTATGTCTGGGAAAAAAGCTAAATTAATTGTAGCAAATGCTAACCCAGCCGACTTGGAGATTTTGCGGGAGTTAATCGAATCTGGCAAAGTTGAGCCGATTGTCGATCGCACTTACAGCCTCGAAGAAGTAGCAGCAGCCCACACTTACAGCGAAACCGGGCGCGCCGTTGGCAAAATTGCGATCGCCGTTGAATAAGCAATAAGTCATTAGTCAGTAGTCAGTAGTCATTAGTCATTAGTTGACAGTTAACAGTCACCAATGCCCAATGCCCAATGCCCAATGCCCGATTCCCCATTACCAATTCCCCATTATCAATTCCCGATTCCCTATGACATCCCCATCAGACTTGGAGACATCCGAACAAGATTTCGACAACAACCTCGAACCCAGCATTTTACCAATTGCAGACGGTTTTCTGGGTTCCCGCAACCTCGAAAACGAATTTCTCGACGAACTCCCAGACGAAGTTGAGATGTCTTTGTTCGACCATTTAGAAGAATTGCGGCTGCGAATTTTCTATGCCCTAATTGCAGTAACAATCGCTATAGTCGGCTGCTTTTTCTATGTGAGACCGATCGTACAATTGCTAGAAGTACCGGCGGGCCCAGTCAAATTTTTGCAGCTAGCTCCCGGAGAGTATTTCTTTGTCTCGATCAAAGTTGCAGGATACAGCGGTTTGCTAATCGCTAGCCCGTTTATTTTTTACCAAATAGCATTATTTGTACTCCCAGGCTTGACTCGCAAAGAACGCGGGTTGCTCGGCCCGGTTTTCTTCGGTTCTAGTTTCTTATTTTTAGGCGGCTTAGTATTTGCTTACATCGCTTTGATTCCGGCGGCGCTCAACTTCTTTGTCACCTACGGGGCGGATGTTGTAGAGCAGTTGTGGTCGATCGACAAATACTTTGAATTTGTTTTATTATTAATGTTCAGCACGGGATTAGCGTTTCAAATCCCGATCGTCCAAGTGTTGCTCGGTGTTTTGGGCATAGTTTCTTCTAAGAAAATGCTCTCCGGTTGGCGTTATGTAGTTTTGGGAGCAGCAGTTTTGGGAGCGGTTTTAACGCCTTCTACTGACCCTTTAACGCAAAGTCTTTTAGGAGGTGCGGTACTCGCTCTTTACTTTGGCGGCGTCGGTTTGGTGAAGCTTTTAGGGCGATAAAAAAGATAGATAATATCAATTTTGGGTTAAATATTTCTTCGATATCTTAGTCCGCGGAGGCGGACTTTGTTCGTGTAGTAGCGGTTTCAACCGCCAAGTAACTAAAAATTTTCGATATCTTAGTCCGCGGAGGCGGACTTTGTTCGTGTAGTAGCGGTTTCAACCGCCGAGTAACTAAAAATATAGAGACACGATCGCCCGCGCCTCTATAATTACTAAAAGTTAAAATTCAACACCAAAGTTTTGTCAAAACTTTGACTACATTCGGAACTGTTCCACTTCGGGAGTGTAGCCGATCGGCAAAATGTAATCGAGATTCTCGTGGGGACGAGCAATTATGTGATACGACAGCAACTTTCCGCCATCGACCTTTTTAACTGATTCAATTCCCGCAGCAACGGCTGCTTGCACTTCAGAGATATCTCCTCGAACTATAATTGTCCAGTAAGCACGGGTTATTTTTTCATAGCGAACTAAAGTAACTCGGGCTGCTTTCACCATTGAGTCTGCAACTTCTACGGCAGCGGGAAATCCTAAGACTTCAACCATTCCAACTGCAACACCCATTACAACATTCTCCTAAATTTGACAAGATATCTGCAATTCATTGTATGTGAAATGGTTGACAGAAATTGGTGGCGATGATTTTGCTAAGCTAGAAGCCCGATCGCCCAAAATTAACGAGGGCGCCACGTGCTGCCGATCGCTTGAATCCCACTGTTGGAGGCGCAACAAAGCCCGCCTGACAAGACTTTCAATCAAAAAAATAACTTTAAAAATTAGATGCGCCGCAGTTGAATTTCTCGCCGCCGACAAGTCAGCCCACCCGATCGCCGATCGATTTTCGCGCTTTTGAGGTCAAAAAAACCAGCCCTCGGCGACACAAAACTTGATAAACCGCAAGATGGGCGATCGGCCCCGTCGGACTCCTGACTTCTGACTGATAGCCCGTTCACAACTCGTCGAGCAACCACTCCGAGGCTCTTTCACCCAAATCTAAAGGAAGACTGACAGCTTTGCCCAAGCGGGGGCGATCGCGCGTAGTGACAATGAATTCTCTCACCTGTGCCGTGCTCCCCCAGCCGTTGAGGTAATTCACCACCGCGTCCAAATGCTCGAAATAATCAGCCTCCGTCATCGGAAACGACGCCTGTTCCAAATATCTCCACATTACCTGCACGAAAATCTTGCCCCGCGCCCGCCGCAATCTGATATCGTAAGATTTTCCCCATTTTTCTAGCAATAGCTGGTGTAAATCCTTGCCTGTCATGGTTGCTCCTGAGTGAATATCTTAAACAATAAAAGACAAAGTTCAAAAAATGTAATAATACTCTAATAAAGGCTGGAAGGTGCATTCTTAAAGGAATTTTCGCGACCTTAAAATTGTGCGAGCAGATTGGCGGCAATTATCCTCCTTCCTCTGCACGTACAGGTTCGCGCTCTTGCTAGCAAACAAACGTAACTTAAAACCGTAAAGGCAGGTCATGGCTCAATCTTCTGCTGGAAATCCCGATGTCCCCGATATGGGGCGTCGCCAATTTATGAATTTGCTGACGTTCGGTACAGTCACAGGTGTGGCACTGGGCGCACTCTATCCCGTTGTCCAGTATTTTGTTCCCCCGTCAAGCGGGGCTGCTGGTGGCGGAGTGACAGCTAAAGATGCCTTGGGTAACGACATTATCGCTAGCGAATATTTGACTTCGCACCCTGCGGGCGATCGTACCCTAGCCCAAGGCCTCAAAGGCGACCCCACTTATCTTGTGGTGAAAGAAGACTTATCTCTCGCCGAATATGGCATCAATGCAGTCTGCACTCACTTGGGCTGCGTCGTGCCTTGGAATGCTAGCGAAAACAGGTTTATCTGTCCTTGCCACGGTTCTCAGTACAACAATGAGGGCAAAGTGGTACGCGGGCCCGCGCCTTTGTCTCTGGCCCTCGCCCACGTCACTGTCGCAGATGACAAGGTTGCTTTTACCCCTTGGAAAGAAACAGATTTCCGCACCGGTGAAGCACCTACGTGGTCATAGTTATTAGTCATTAGTTAGTAGTTAGTGGTTAGTTAGTGGTTAGTAGTTAGTTCAAATAACCAATAACAAATAACCAATAACTAATAACTAATGACCGATGACCGATGACCAATGACCGATGACCGATGACTAAATTATTAGACCTTTGAGATTGAATACTCTGATGCCACAAATTAATTTATCTGCGATATTTCGCCGCAGTGCCAGGACGATCGCCAAAACTGCCTTAATTGCGATCGTCGCAGCAGGATTTTTCCTCACCAGCGACATCGCACTTCCCCAAGCAGCATTTGCTTATCCTTTCTGGGCTCAGCAAACAGCACCAGCTACTCCTCGCGAAGCAACTGGTAAAATTGTTTGCGCCAACTGTCACCTCGGTGCCAAAGTAACTGAAGTTGAAGTCCCGCAATCTGTTTTGCCTGACACAGTTTTTGAAGCTATTGTCAAACTTCCCTACGATACTAGCGTGCAGCAAGTTGTCGGCGACGGTACCAAAGGTGGCTTGAATGTCGGCGCAGTTGTGATGTTGCCCGAAGGTTTCAAGATTGCTCCCGCTGACAGAATTCCCGAAGAAATGAAGGAAAAAGTCGGCGATCTTTACTTCCAACCTTACAGCGAAACCCAAGAAAATATTGTTTTAGTGGGCCCGCTACCAGGAGAACAGTACAAAGAATTGGTATTCCCAGTTTTGTCGCCAAATCCTGAAACTGACAAGTCAGTTCACTACGGCAAATACCTAATTTATGTCGGCGGAAATCGTGGTCGCGGTCAAGTTTATCCGACCGGCGCCAAGAGCAACAATGCTGTATATAATGCTTCGGTAGCTGGCAGCATTTCTAAGATTGCCACACCAGAAGATGGCGGTTATGAAGTGACAATTCAACCGGCAGAAGGTGCAGCGGTTGTTGATACAATTCCAGCAGGCCCAGAACTGATTGTTACTGAAGGACAAACAGTTGCAGCCGGCGAACTTTTGACGAACAATCCTAACGTTGGTGGCTTCGGTCAAAAAGACGTAGAAATTGTGCTGCAAAGTGCCACCCGAGTCAAAGGATTCATCGCTTTCTTGGCTTTGACCATGCTCGCTCAAGTGATGCTGGTTCTCAAGAAGAAACAGGTCGAAAAAGTTCAAGCTGCTGAAATGAATTTCTAAGCACGGCTGTAACTAGATTGTAAGTAAGGTGCGCACTGCGCACCCTACTCATGAGATTATAAGTAAGGTGCGCAGTGCGCACCTTATTGTTTGATAAGTAACAGATAAAATAATGTCAATTGATGAGAAAATAGTTGAAGTAGGCAAGCTGCAATGGTTTTATCGAGAAACTAATCCAGTTAACAAATCTGACAAGCCTCCGGTGCTGCTGCTGCACGGTTTGCCGTCCCAAAGTTTTACCTGGACTGGAATCATGCCGGATTTGGCCGCAAGCGGATTTAGATCGATCGCCCCTGATTGGGTGGGCTACGGGCGATCGACCAAACCAGACAAGCGCGACTTTGCCTACACTCCCGATGCTTTTGTTGAAGCTTTCGCTGGCTTTATTCAAGCTTTAGAAATAGACAAATTTTACCTCGTTGTCCAAGGATTTTTAGCTTCTGCCGGCATTCAATATGCCCTGAGAAATCCTGATAAAATTGAGCGTTTAGCCGTCATAAATACACCCGTTTCAGAAAATATAAAATTGCCCTGGAAAATGCAGCAATTTGGACTGCCTTTCATTGGCGACATGATTACCCAAGACCCACTTTTGGTTGACAGAACCCTCGAAGGCGGTTGTCGCCAGATCATATCAGACAAGGACTTAGATGTTTATCGCCGCCCGTTTCTGAAGAGTTCGGATGCAGGGCGATCGCTCATGAATACTGTTCGCAATATTCAATTGCCGCAGTCAATGGCAGAAATTGAATCCGGCTTTCCAGGATGGACTCAACCAACTTTGTTTGTATATGGATTAACAGACCCTTGGCTGAGTGTGGAACCCGCTCAAAAGTTAGTCGCTTCGATGCAAAATGCAGAGTTAGTCACACTAGAACAAGCGGGACATTATCCTCAAGAACATTGGTCAGAAAAAGTTAGTGATGCTCTGATAACTTTTCTGCGCCAAAAGGAGGTAAAATAACTATTTGTACATAACTCTCGGTGCTGCGTTAGCGAGGCAGAGCCAAAGCATCTGCATTTCCAGGTAGAGCCTGGGAACAAGCTTTTTGTAGGGGCGTTGTCCGCGCGATCGCAACGAGCAATCTAAAATCTAAAATCGATATGATTCGTCCCCGTTCAATTCTTGCCTTAATGATGTCATTTCTGATGGCATTTCTCGTAAGTTGCAGCAGTGTGGAAGCCAAAGTTCCAACCACTTACACAGCAGCACAGATTCAGCAAATTCAGCGTTATGTTCCTACCCTCACAGAATTGCGATCGCGCATGGACAACCTAGGAACCCTAATTCAAAAACGCAATTGGGTTGATGCCAAAACTTACATTCACGGGCCTCTAGGCGACTTGCGCGGCACCATGAAAAGCGTCTCTGCCGTTTTGTTACCTAAATCTCAAACACAAGCTGTTGATTTAACCAAGAGTTTGTTTGCCGATTTAGTTAACGTCGATCTTGCTATTAAAGACCTTGATTTTCCAAAAGTCACCAGCAGCTATCAAAAAGCAGTGGATGATTTCGATGCTTTCTTGCAGCTAATTCCTAAAGCTTAATCATTTTCGGGATTCGGGTAGGTTATATCAATTCCGGTAACACCGGAATTAATATAACCCGAAATCAGGACACGGCAGTGCCGTTTCCCTACAATATTATTTGGGGTAGGGAGACGGCACTGCCGTCTCCTCTATCATGTCTTCCTTCTTCCTTCTTCCTTCTTCCTTCTTCCTTCTTCCTTCTCCTAAATCTAAAATCGAATGGTTCGTGTTGCAATTATTGGATGTGGTATTGTTGGAGGGTCGATCGCCTTTGAACTCAGCAATTATCCCGAACTAAAAATCACAGTATTCGACAAACAGCCACCAGCCCAAGCATCCACGGGTGCCGCCCTCGGAGTTTTGATGGGAGTAATCAGCCACAAAACCAAGGGCAGAAATTGGCAGTTAAGGGAAACCAGCCTTCAACGTTATGAAACTTTAATTCCGGAATTGGAAGCAATGACGGGGCGGAAAATTCCTTTTAATAAACAGGGAATTTTGATGCTCCTTTCCCAGGGAGAGGATTTAAGTAAGTGGGAAAAGTTGAAAGATACTCGCTCGTCTCAAGGTTGGGAGTTAGAAATTTGGGATTTGGAGCGAGTGCGCGATCGCAATCCTCATCTTAACCTCAACGATCGTATTATTGGTGCTATTTATTCGCCTCGCGATCGACAAGTCGATCCAACTACGCTAACTTTAGCCTTGGTTGATGCTGCTAAACTCAAAGGAGTTAATTTTGAGTTTGGGCTAGAAGTTCAAGCGATTACTGATTTAGATTCTCAGGTGTGTCAGATTCAAACAAGTTCAAGCAAACTAGAATTCGACTGGGTAATTATCTCGGCTGGTTTAGGCTCTTCTGCTTTGACAGCATCATTAAATCAATTGATTGATATTCGTCCCGTGTTGGGACAAGCGCTACATTTTCGGTTACAAAACCCTTTAGAAAATTATGATTTTACCCCAGTAATTACTTGCGATGATGTCCATATTGTGCCTTTGGGCGATGGGGAATATTGGGTGGGGGCGACGGTAGAGTTTTCAGAGAATGGCGGGGAAATTCAGGCGAATGCTGATATGTTGGATGGAGTGATGGCAAGGGCGATCGACCTTTGTCCAACCTTAGCAACAGCCACAATCATCAAACAATGGTCCGGATTGCGCCCGCGTCCCGAAAGGCGATCGGCTCCAGTGATCGATCGGCTTTCGAGTAACAGCAACATCCTCATAGCCAGCGGCCACTACCGCAACGGCGTATTGCTAGCCCCCGCCACAGCACGCACAATTCGAGAAATGATTGTGCAATAATTAACAAATGTTAATATAATTAAAAAAGCAATTTATATCTTAGATTTCCAGATGTCCGAAAAACCTTTAGGCAAACCCCGCGCTTTATGGCGAGTAATATTATTATCCGTAGTCAGCTTGATGCTCTATTACGGATGGTACAAATGGATTCTTCAAGAAGAATTGCGCCGCTATAACGGCACTGGTTGGTCAGGAACTCTTTGCTTATTTCCTTTTGTCTTAGGAGTAGCGATTCCCCAAGCTTTACGAATCTTCGACCCCGACGTGCCCGGATGGTTTGGTTGGTTTTCCTTCCTCGGTATTGCTTGGATTTACATCGTGCAGTTCAAACTTTACAACACAGTCAACCAATTGTATCGTGAAGAGGGGATGAAAGAACCGCTAACAGTTTGGTGGATTTTTGTACCGGGTCTAAATTTAGTAGTCGGCTTGCGGCAAATCCACTTTTTGAGCCAATTTTGGGCGATGAAACAGGGAATTGAAGTTAAGGATAACTTAGCAGAAAGCCTTCCTTTCCTTTCGGCTAACGCTTAATATCAAATCCGGCTGCGCCGGAATGATATAGAGGACACGGCACTGCCGTGTCCCTACCCCGATCAATTGTAGGGAAACGGCACTGCCGTGTCCTCATCTGCCATATTGTCAATGGCTTTTTACCAAAATCTATGCGGCAAATCCCCAAGAATCAGTTTCAAATCTGGTTCATCAACCCGCTTAATTGCCTTCGGAATACTGATCCACTGCCGCTTCCTCTTATAAGCTTCAGGCCAATTTTCCACAACAGTTTCTACTTGCAGTAAAAACACATCTACTTGCCAAGTACAGCCAGATTTGTAATATTCATAAGTTCCCATCAAATCGGGAAACACTTTACCCAACACCCCTGCTTCTTCCCAAGCTTCCTTAGCTGCGGAATCTTCGGGAGTCATGTCAGGTTCAATTAAGCCTTTGGGAATCACCCAGCGTTTACTTCCCGACGAAGTAATCAACATTACTTCAATTTGTCCGTCCATAATACGGTATGGAATCACCCCAGATTGTTCCACCAATACAATTGTTCTGGTACTCATAATTTATGAAATATATTTTGGTGCAAAAGTTGCTTCAGATTGATGGATAGTTGAAGACTAAAAACAAAAATTGCACCCTAATTTTGCATAATATCAATTCCGTTAGCATCGGAATGATATAAGCGGAGGACGCGGCAGTGCCGTGTCCCTACCATGTTATTTTGGATAGGGACACGGCACTGCCGTCTCCTCTATCATTCCGGTGCTACCGGAATTGATATCTTAATCTTTCTTCGACTTAGCCTCCAAACTTTCCAAACGACTCTTCAAATCTTGATTATCCTTTTTCACCTGGTCTAATTCCTCCCGCAACTGTTTCACCGCTGCATCAGAACCAGCATTTTTCTGCACTCTTTGCACGGCTTCATCAGCCATGCGGCGGACGCGCCCGTCAGGAGTTTGGTCGGCCAAACCACGCAAAATTCGCATCGCTTTGCGAGTTTCCATTTGTCCTAATGCTGCAACTACAGATACTTGAGTCAAGAAAAACGTCTCTTTAGACAATTCTGCTAATCGCTGCAAAATCCGTTCTAAATTAATCTTAGTTTGACCTGTTGAAATTGTACCCAAAGCACGAATTGCACCTAGGCGCAAAGCTTGGGGAGTACCAATGGCTGTGTATTTTAAAATCAGATTGAGCGCATCTTCAGAAGTTTTCATTTGCGCCAAACCGGAAATTGCACCCGATCGCACAACCTCATTCCACCCTTGGCGCTCCTTCAGCACCAATTTTAACTCTTTCAGTACCTGTTCGTCAGTCGGCTTCTCGTCGGGGTTAGCGCCTGCAATGGAACCCATAGCACTGGCTGCGGCGGCTTCTACATAATAGCTAGCGTCGCCTTTTTCCACGATCGACCTTAGCGCCTTATAAGTTTCGTGAGTTTTGATTTTACCCAACGCATTCACTACCGCGCGGCGCACCCTAGCATCCTTATCTTTCAAACCAGCGACTAAACCATCAAAAGCTTGGTCAAGTTTAATATCTACCAACTGGCCAGCGACTTCGGCGCGCACTGCCCAAAACGGCTCTTTCTTGAGAACTTCTGACAGCGTATTTACCGCTTCCAGTCCTCCCTTTTTCGCCAAAGCTTGGGCGGCGTAAATCCGGGAAACTGGGTCTGGATCAAACTGCAACTGAGCTTTTAGTTCGGCAACTGCATACTCTAAAACAACAGTTTTTAAGTATTTATTGCCAACGTCAAAACTGATAAATGCGGGCTTCTCTTCGAGAGGAAAATAGAAGCTTTGCTCGCGTTCGTATACTCGCACTGTAAAATTTTTTAGGTTGACTGAACTGTCATCGCTATCGTCTTTTTCCGGCTTGTAACCGAAGCCGATCGGAATTTTTAGATCGAATACATCCTTACTATTGCCGTTGTCATTTTTGCTGCTATCTTTTACCTGAGTTTGGGTAACAGTAACTTTCGCTAATTTGTTATCTCCATCCCAAGCATAAGCAACTTTGTAATCTGGATGGCCACCGCGATAAACGTACTGATCGAACAAGAACATCAGATTGCGACCAGTAGCTTTTTCGATCGCCCTGAGCAAATCGATCGTTTCGACAGTTTGGTGAGCGTTATCCCGCACAAAAGTGTGAATTGCTTTGTAAAATAACTCATCGCCCAACTCAGCGCGGATCATGTGATAGACGCAAGCGCCTTTTTCGTACAAATGCCGATCGTACAATTCGATCGCTTCCCGGTAAACGTGAGTCACCATCGGGCGGCGGTAGCGAGAACTGTCTTCAGCTAAATAGTTACGGGCTTCACCTAACATATAATAAGCCGCATCTTCTTTGCCGTATTCTTTATCAGTCCACAACACCTCACAATAGGAAGCCATGCCTTCTTTGATCCAAGCATGAGACCAATGTTTAATTACTACTAAATCGCCGAACCATTGGTGAGCCAATTCGTGGGCGACTAAGCTTTCCGTACCTCGATTGTCCAGGGCGGCGCGTTCGTCTAGCAAGCACCTATCTGTCAGCAAAGTTGTCGAAGTGTTTTCCATGCCGCCGAAGATGAAATCATCGACACAGACTTGAGCATATTTGGGAAAAGGGTAAGGATAGCCAAATGCTTTAGAGAAGAATTCAATCATTTGGGGCGTTTTGGCCATGCTGCGCTTACCGTCGGCTTCGCGGCTTTTTTCGACGTAATAATTAACAGGTTTGCCGTTCCATTCATCTTTGATTTCGGCAAAATCTCCGACGGCTAAGGTCATTAAATATGTCGGGTGAACTTGGGTTTGCGACCAGTGATAAATTTTATCATCGCCGTCGTTTTTTGTGCTAATTAATTCACCGTTAGAAATTGCAAAAAATTGTCGGGGAACTTGCACTCGAATTTCGGAAGTTGCGAGTTGTCCGGGATAGTCAAAACAGGGAAACCAGAAGCGAGAATCTTCGTCTTCGCCTTGCGTCCAAACTTGTGTTGGTTTGTCGGGATAGTGTTTGTCTGGGCCGACGAAATAGAGACCCCGCTGTGGTTTTTCGACTGAATAGTCGATCGCAATTGTAATCGGTTCGTAGGCTGTCGTTGGTTCGTGCAGTTGAATTTCTAGGAATTCGCCATCGCTATCGAAAGTTTGCTTGGTGTCGCCAACTTTTACAGATTTTATTTTTAGGTTGACAGCATCTAAGGTTAATTTGTCAATACCGCTGCGGACTGGATTTATGCGGATGCTGCAAGTACCGCGAAAGCTTTGTTTGGGAATATCCAGCACTAAGTCAAGGAAAATATGCTCTACTTGACCAGGGCGATCGGGGTTATAATGCGGTCTAGCACCGGGCATCTCGAAGGATTTGTGAGTGCTTTCAGAATCAAAGTAAGTATGTGACATTTTGATGGCAAAGTTGTGAATCGAATCGATCGGCGATCGCTGGTACTTTAGCTGCTGCTGAGCCGCCAGCTTATTCTAGGGTAGCGCGTCCAGTTGTTGTTGTCGCTAATCTTGTTAAAAACTCGGTCGATCGTTGCTCGGATGAAAACTATAATTTTTTCGCTACAATATCAATAAGGCTAATGTCTGCAATCATCAGCCTGCAATTGAAATTGAGGGAAATCTGCATGACAGCTACACTATCTGTTCCCAGTTCCATCGAATCTTGGCTAGGTGACGAAGCCGAAGACTTGCTTACCCATAAAGCGAAAGTTTCTAAAGATTTGTTGCACCTGCCCGGCCCGGATTGGGTCGATCGCATTTTCGCTCAAACCGATCGGTCTCCTCAAGTTTTGCGATCGCTTCAGCAACTCTATTCTAGCGGACGCTTAGCGAATACTGGCTATTTATCCATCCTGCCAGTAGACCAAGGAATCGAACACTCGGCGGGCGCTTCTTTCGCCCCGAATCCCATCTATTTTGACAGCGAAAACATCATCAGACTCGCAATCTCTGCGGGATGCAATGCTGTCGCAACAACCCTAGGAGTTTTGGGAAGCGTATCTCGCAAGTACGCGCACAAAATCCCTTTCATTCTCAAACTAAATCACAATGAATTGCTGACTTATCCCAATCAATACGACCAAATAATGTTTGCGAACGTCGAGCAAGCTTGGAATTTGGGAGCAGTTGCAGTCGGAGCAACAATTTATTTTGGTTCCCCCGAATCGACGCGACAAATTCAAGAAGTCAGTCAAGCTTTTGCCCACGCTCACGAATACGGAATGGCAACAATTCTGTGGTGCTATCTCCGCAATGATATCTTCAAACAAGACAAAGATTATCACGTGGCAGCGGATTTAACCGGGCAAGCAAATCACTTGGGAGTGACAATTCAAGCTGACATTATCAAGCAAAAATTGCCGGAGTGCAACAACGGTTATGGAGCAGTTGCTAAAGTTAGCAGTGATAGTTACGGCAAAACCGACAAGCGCGTTTATGCTGATTTGACGACCGATCACCCGATCGATCTAACTCGCTATCAAGTGCTAAACTGTTATGCGGGCAGGATGGGTTTAATTAACTCCGGAGGCGCTTCGGGAAAAACCGATTTTGCAGAAGCCATTCGCACCGCAGTCATTAACAAACGGGCTGGCGGCTGCGGCTTAATTTCCGGCCGCAAAACTTTTCAGCGTCCGTTTGAAGAAGGTGTAAAATTGTTTAACGCCATTCAAGACGTTTATTTGTCGTCCGAAATTACGATCGCCTGAAGAAGGAAGAGGGAAGAAGGAAGAAGGAAGAAGGAAGAGGGAAGAAGGAAGAGGGAGAGAGGGGGAGAATGGAGAAACAGCTACCCATGTCCAATGCCCAATGCCCAATGCCCAATGCCCAATGCCCCATTCCCCATTCCCCATTCCCCATTCCCGTTATTTCCGATCGTACAAACTCCTAATTTAAAAATGCCTCACAGCCTCGTTTTAAACCTGCTGCCAGTTGCACCAATTCCATCCCAGTTTTTAACCGGACGGCACCTCCACGCTTTATTTTTGAACCTTGTGAGTGCTGTAGACAGCGATTTGAGCGCGTACCTGCACGACCAATCTAATGAAAAAGCTTTCACTTTAAGCCCTTTTCAAATAAGCACAAAAGAGGCTTGCAAAAGTAGCGCACCGCAGACCCAAAAGAGAGTTTTGCCGACCGCTTCGCGCACTATTTCCCAGACCATACAGTGGGAACAAAAGCAAGCAATTCGCGAAAATACGCCGATTTGGTGGCGAATTTCCCTGCTGGATGACCGTTTGTTCGATCGGCTAACTCAACTGTGGCAGCAACTCAATTTCGAGATCCGTTGGCATCTGGGCCCGACAGATTTGTACGTGACTGGTATTGTCAGCGAACCGCAATCCAACCAGCCTTGGGTGAATTCTTGCAGTTACGCCGAATTATTCGATCGAGCTTCGGAAACTGAGCGCGTCATTGCTTTTACATTTTGCACTCCTACTAATTTTCGGCAAGGTGTGTACGATAGTGCGATGCCAACAAGAGAAAGTGTTTTTGGCAGTTTGGCCAACCGCTGGAACAAGTACAGCCCAATTGCGATCGAACCTACT
>JANNOR010000117.1:0-10362 GCA_031399265.1 Cyanobacteria bacterium SOY_34_metabat_3
ACAATCTCGAAAATTTAGTACAGCAGCGTACCTCCGAGCTTTCCCAAACTTTAGAAAACCTAAAATCTGCCCAAAATAAACTTGTAGAATCGGAAAAAATGGCCGCCCTCGGAGGGTTGGTGGCAGGTGTGGCTCACGAAATCAATACTCCGATCGGCATTGGCATCACCGCCGCCTCTCTGCTGGCTGAAAAAGTCACAAAATTTTTTGAGCTTTACACCAACGGCCAAATTAAACGCTCCGAGTTAGAAAAGTTTCTGGATACCGCCATGCAAAGCAGTAATATGATCTTATCCAACCTCACGCGGGCGGCCGACTTGATTCATAGTTTTAAGGAAGTGGCTGTAGATCAATCGAGCGAATTAAAGCGCGCGTTTAAAGTGAAACAATATCTAGAGGAAATTTTGACATCGTTAACCGCAAAACTCAGAAGAACTAAACACAAAGTAGAGATTAAGTGTGATGAAAATATTGTACTGGACAGTTACCCCGGGGTGTTGTGTCAAATCGTGACAAATCTGGTGTTGAACTCGCTGATTCATGCTTACGATGCAGAAGATGAGGGGATTCTGGCTTTTGATTTCAAGCTAGAGGGCGATCGGCTAATATTTGAATATGCCGATAACGGCAAAGGAATTCCCCCAGAAAATCTCAATAAAATTTTTGAACCGTTTTTTACCACCAAAAGAGGTCAGGGCGGCACGGGATTGGGGCTGCATATCATTTACAACCTCGTCACGCAAAAACTAAAAGGCACAATCTGCTGCGAAAGTCAAGTAGACGAAGGCACAAGATTTACGATCGAATTTCCCGCTAAAATTAGCAATTAGTTATTAGACCGCCAGTTTTAATATTATTTTGTTTAGGAGAACGATAAATGTCAGAAGCTAGTCAAAACCTGTTCGCTGCGGGAGACGATGAATTAATATTTGCCGAAGAAGACGAGGCGGAAGAAAAGCCGATCGCAGCCAGTTGGAAAATATTAATTGTAGATGATGAAATAGAGATTCACAATATTACAAAACTCGCTTTAAATGAATTTACTTTTGAAAACAAACTCATCACATTTATCAGCGCTTTCTCAGGCAAAGAAGCGAAAGAAATTATTAAATCCAATACCGACATAGCATTAATTTTACTCGATGTAGTGATGGAAACAGAAGAGGCAGGCTTGGAAGTAGTAAAATACATTCGCGATATTTTAGATAATAAAGTAGTGCGGATTATTTTGCGCACCGGACAGCCGGGACAAGTGCCAGAAGATGTAGTAATTGTCAGCTACGATATTAACGATTATAAAACTAAAACAGAACTGACAAATAAAAAGTTATTTACTACGGTAGTAACCGCACTGAGAGCATTCCGCGCCCTGACTCAAATCGAAGCAAGTAAAAGCGAACTCGAAAAAATTGCCGCAGCTTCCGCCCGCTTTGTCCCCCGCGAATTTTTAAGCTTTCTCAAAATTGAAAGCATTGTTGATGCCAGATTGGGAGATTCGGTACAGGCAGAAATGACGATTATGTTTGCTGACATTCGGTCATTTACAAGTTTGTCAGAAAGTATGTCGCCGCAAGAAAATTTTGAATTTCTCAACTCTTATTTAAGCCGAGTCGGCCCAGTTATCCGCCAGTACAGCGGTTTTATAGATAAATATATTGGTGACGGGATTATGGCTTTGTTTCCTAACAGGGCTGAAGATGCGGTGCAAGCAGCAATTGAGATGCAGCAGCAAGTGAAAATTTACAACAAGCACAGGCAAAATAGCGGCTATCAACCTATTTCGATAGGGATTGGCTTGCATACGGGAACTTTGATGCTGGGTACGATTGGCGAAGCGGAACGGATGGAAAGTACGGTAATTTCGGATGCTGTGAATTTAGCCGCGCGGGTGGAAGGATTGACAAAGCTTTACGGAGTTGGTATTGTTGCTAGCGTTCAGACTTTGTGCCGGATCGACGATCCTCAAAATTACAAGTGTCGGTTTCTCGATCGCGTTCAAGTAAAAGGAAAACAAACGCCTGTTGCTGTATTTGAAATTTACGACGGCGACTCGGATATGATGATCGAACTAAAAGCACAAACCCAAACTTATTTTGAACAGGGAATTTTTTTTCACTACCAGCAGCAGTTCGCGCAAGCAAGGCAAATGTTTTTGCGCGTTTTGCAAGTCAACAAGTATGATAAGGCTGCATTGTTTTATGCAGAACGCTGCGATATGTTGATGAAAAATGCAGTCATAATGACTCTGGAAGGGATTGAGATTTAGCTAAGGGGAATGAGTAATTGGTAATCGATCGTTAGTAATTAGTAGTTTTTCCCTCTTCCTTCTTCCTTCTTCCTTCTTCCTTCTTCCTTCTTCTTTCTTCCCCATGCGCTTAAAATCCCTTGATGTTTTTCGCGGAATTGCGATCGCCTCGATGATTCTAGTCAACAATCCCGGCAGTTGGGAACAGGTGTATCCGCCGCTAGATCATGCAAAATGGCACGGCTGCACTCCCACAGACTTAGTATTTCCGTTTTTCCTGTTTATCGTTGGCTGCGCGATGTCCTTCTCGCTGTCAAAATATACTGAAACTACCACAAAAATAGAAACAAATATCTACTGGCGAATTGCGCGCCGCGCGGCGATTCTATTTATATTAGGATTGCTGCTTAATACATCTTCGATCGCCCTTGACGTACTTCTCAAAGGCGCCCCGCTGGAAAACTTCGGTAAAATCCGCATCATGGGAGTTTTGCAGCGGATTGGTTTAGCGTATGCAATTAGTGCGATCGCCATTCTCAACCTTTCCCCCCGCAATCAAAAACTGCTCGCGATTGCGGTACTTTTGGGCTATTGGGGTGCATTGTCCGTATTTGCTGTAGGGGGGTACAGCACAAGCGCGCTCACGCCGGAGGGGAATTTTGGGGGATATGTCGATCGGCTAATTCTCGGCAGCCAGCATCTGTACAAAGGCGGCCCCTTCGATCCAGAAGGATTATTCAGCAGCTTACCCGCAGTTGTCACAGTCCTCATCGGCTACTTTACAGGAGAATGGTTGCGCGTGCAGCCAATCAAAACCCGCACCAGTATCAACTTAGGAATCTGTGGCCTAAGTTGCGTAGTTATCGGCCATTTGTGGGGATTTTCCTTTCCAATTAACAAACAACTGTGGACAAGTTCCTATGTAGTTTTTACCGCTGGTTGGGCATTGTTATTACTAGCAGCTTGCTACGAAACAATTGAAGTGCGAGGTTGGAAATGGGGGCGACCGTTTGAAATCATGGGATTGAATGCAATTTTCGTGTTTGTTGCTTCCGGGATTGTTGTCAGAATTCTGTTGAGAACTTATATCGGCAGCGGCGAAACCGCTCCAAATACCTACACTTGGATTTATGAAAACTGGTTTTCACCGTGGGCTGGGCCGCTGAATGGTTCTCTGGCCTTTGCTGTGACTACGGTGTTATTTTGGTGGTTGATTTTGTATGGGATGTATCGCCGAGGTTGGGAGATTAAAATTTGAATTGTGGGTTGTTAAACAAGCGCGTTTGCTGGTAAGTTGTGAGCAACGAGGTTTGACAATCAAAAGCTGTTTGCAGTATAATATCTATATATTGTTTTACAGTTTTTAACGTGGATATTCTAATTGAGTCAACAAGGGAATTTGAGAAAGATATTGCGCTACTAAATGAAGATGAGAAAGCCGCAGTAATTCAAAAAATTAATTATTGTGCCAGCCTTTTTCCTACTCAAAAATCAAATGTGTATCGCAAGCTGCGTCGTCTCCCGCTATCGTCAGACCTGAATGGTTACGAGTCTTCGCTTTATACGCTACGAGTTTCTCAAAAACTAAGAGTGGTTTTGGCGGTTGACGAAGACCCAATTTTTGGGCAAGCTATTTTTACTCTTTTTCGAGCAATTCAACACGACGAACTCGATCGAGCGTATAAGGATGTAGCAGAGTCTTTGTATCAAGACCTACTTCAGCGCGATCGAGAAACTGCCTAGATATCATCACCTTGGTTATGGCACAAAATCTTACTCTATGCGATGAATATGGCATTATTTACGAAGCTATGAAAATTTTGCCAGATGACGAGCTAAAGATTAGTTTTCTGGAAGCTTTAGCAGAACTTGAAGACCAGGAATGTCACAGGACGAGACAATTTCCCAAAACGAGACTGCATAAAGTTAAGGGCGTGAAGCAGGCAGTTTATCGTGCTGATATTGATAAAGTCTCAGGCTGGCGCATCCACGTTCAGTACGTCAACGGACAGATTCATCTCAAGGATATTATTGAAGGGCAAAGACACGACAATGTAATTGAGGTGATTAAATCAAAGAAATCCCGCTACCAGTAATCCTAGCAAAGATATAATCTATAAAAATCCAGTGGAGACTTAGTGATGGAAACTAACAAACCCTTCGAGCAAAGTGATACCTGGACTGAAGAAGATTGTCTTGATGCCACAACCTTTTCTTTCCAATATGCAGCTACTATCTTTGATAGCGACCCCGATATTTTAGGTGGAACTCCTGTCTTTATGGGTACTCGTGTCCCGATCGAGACTCTACTTGATTATCTCGAAGCTGGTGATTCGGTCGATGAATTTTTAGATCATTTCCCTAGTGTCAGCCGCGAACAAGTGATTTCTGTTCTCGAATCGAGAAATTACGACGGTCAAAATGCCTGAAGCCAGCCCAGCTTAAGGATTTTGGTCGTAAAAGCCGATCGCCCGCCAGGAATCGCTAACTATAAATAAGCCCCACCCGCTAAAATTAAAAAATAGAGACGTAAAAATAGGCAGGCCCGGTCAATGATCCCAACAGTTATAGAACAATCCGGTCGCGGCGAACGCGCCTTTGACATTTACTCGCGACTTTTGCGCGATCGCATCGTCTTCTTGGGCCAACAGGTTGACTCCGACTTAGCCAACCTGATAGTTGCCCAATTGCTATTTTTAGACGCAGAAGACCCGGAGAAAGATATTTACCTGTATATCAACTCCCCGGGGGGTTCGGTAACGGCAGGTATGGGCATTTTTGACACGATGAACCACATCCGCCCCGACATTTGCACTATTTGTCTCGGTTTGGCCGCCAGCATGGGCGCTTTTCTGTTGAGTGCCGGCGCTAAAGGCAAGCGGATGAGTTTGCCTCACTCCCGGATTATGATCCACCAACCGCTGGGCGGAGCTCAAGGACAAGCTACCGATATTGAAATTCAGGCCAAAGAGATTTTGTACCACAAACGCCGCCTGAACCAATTTTTGGCCGATCATACCGGTCAGCCTTTATCGCGCATTGAAGAAGATACCGAACGCGATTTCTTCATGTCGGCTGAAGAAGCAAAGGATTACGGCTTAGTGGATCAAGTGATCGATCGCCGTCCTTCTGCTAGTCGCCCGATCGCCGCTGTCGCCGCCTAAATTAACAGTTAAAGTTAAAATCAAAAATGGGGAAATATTTTCCATTTTTGATTTTTAACTGTCTGATATCAATTCCGGCTGCGCTGGAATGATAAGCGAGGACACAGCAGCGCCGTTTCCCTACAATTAATGGGGGTAGGGAAACGGCACTGCCGTGTCCTCGCTTGTCATGTCGAAAAGTGCTTGAATTCTGCCGCAAGTCTGGGTATTTATCTAACTACCCAAAGATTCAAGATATTGCAGGAAGTCAAACAATTGTTCTTGTTTTAAGAAATGCCGCGCTTCTTGACCGTAACCTTGTTTGAGATAATCTTTTCCTTGGTTTGGAGTCCAGCCCAAACGCTTGATTTCCTCAGTGGTTCTGCTGTAGATTTCCAGATATTCTAGGAAGTCTACCAACTGTTCGTTAGAAAGCTCTCTCTGCGACGACACGCCGTAGTTGTGCTGGAGACAGTCGCTTTCTTGGTTTTTTTTCCATTTCAAGCGCATGAGGATGGCGTCTATTTGGGCGATCGTATCAGAAGCATCCTCGATCGAATCGCTGGGAATTCCCATCGCGATCGGTTGCAATTCCCTGACGGAGGCTGCACCTTGCGAGAGTTCGCGATCGCTAACAGTCGGCACTTCAAGTTCGGGAAGCGGTTCGCCGTAGCTGGAAGAAAGCCAAGCGTCGGAGTCTAACTGTTTGGGTGAAAATCCGGCAGCCTCCACTCGATCGACCGTTGGCGGCAGTGGTTCCGGTACAGGTGCGATCGGCTCGGAATTTAATTTCGATTCAGTCTTGACAAAATTGCTTTGATGTGGTATGGCAAATTTGTCGGCAACAGGCATTTCTAAAACAGGAAGAGGAGCCGGAGCAGGCTCAACGGTCGCCGGAACAGGCACAGCAGCAACCGGAACCGGAATCGGGACAGGCTCGATCGCAGGAGCCGGAACGGGAACGGCAACAGCAGCAACGGTCGCCGGAACGGGAACAGATTCGATCCCCTCCTGGGGCGGAGCAAATGCCAGGAGTGCGAGCGATCGCAACCGGGCACTGTCTTCAGCATCTTCAACAGACTCAGCAGCCGACATACCAGTAGCGAGAGTTTTGCCGTCAACCTGAACCAGACAGCGAACCACAAACTTACCGTGATGAATAGTCAGCAACTCACAGATTAACTGTCCAGTGGGATAAATGGCGCGAAATTGAGCAAACATAGTTTTGTGACCCCGAAACCTGAAGGGGCTTATCGCTTAAGTTTAGTGCACGATCGCGCGTTTGTTGCTTGATTCTTCAACATTTGTACAAAACGGCAGGGGGACGATCGCGAAACACCCGCGCGATCGTCACCAAGCTCGATCGTCCTGTCATAGCCGGAAAATGCCAAAAATTACCGTCAGTCACCCTTGGCTCAAAAGCAAAGGCAGAGAAAACAATTTTTAGAAAGCACAGATTCAACGTACAATAAATCAAAGGTGAATCATCCGCGCAACCTTTCACGCCACTAAACCCTATCCCACATTCAGCGGTTTAAGCCTCCAAGCACCGGGCGTCATTTCTACCTATGGGAGATGACACAGCAACTAGGCAAAAGTAGTAAAAGTATCCGGTTTTGTGTACCTGCACTTTCTACAGCACAGATTGCTCCCGACGGGTTCGCTGCACCTTTGTCCGCAAGGGCAGAGCGCTTGCAAAAAACAGGGGCATCGCAGCGGCGAGCTACCAGCAATTTTGCCGATCGCCGGTAAATTATTTGGCTTTAGCAAAAGGCAAGAGGCACTTCAAAAGAAAGCAGAAAGCAGGAAAAAGGCAGAAGGAAAAAGGCAGGAGGTCCAAATGCAAATTTTCTCCCTCTCTATCTGTCCACCTCCCCATCCCCGAATCAACCGATCGCTTTCAGCATTGAGCCATCTTTTAAGAACCGACAGGGGCTTTCTAATTCGCGAAGAGCTAGGCGCTGCAAGCCAAAATTAAACGAACCAACGTTAAAAAAATGTATTGGGGAATAGGGTGCGGGGTATTTGTCTGCACAGTCATCTGTCAGTTACAGACAAACAGCAGACAATTAACCGGCGTTACGAGTGGAGTGGAAAACATTTGCTCTCAATCCCGACGTTCGATCGTACCGACTGTGCTCGCGTCTCTATCTACTAACCCGCGAATTTGTTGGGAAGCAAGCACAGAAAAGGGCTGAGAGAGTGCGGCTGATTTCGCCAAAATTTAGACTAATTGCTGGAAACAAGAGGATCGGATCGCTACATGGAATTTTCTATCGCTGCACTGCTGGCAAATTTTACAGAAGACAAATTAGTGGCTCCCAAAGCATTAGAGAAAAAACTCGATTGCAACGACGCCACCAGTCAACTCAAACTTCAAATTGCATTAGAAGCTCTAGAGAAAATAGGCATATTAGTTAAAGACAAAGGCCGCTACCGCCGAGTAACTGAAGACGACGTAGTAGAAGCAAAACTGCGCTGTTCGAGCAAAGGATTTTGCTTCGCAATTCAAGACGCCGAAGGCTCAGAAGACGTTTACGTGCGCGAAAGTCACCTCTCGACAGCTTGGAATGGCGATCGAGTCCTAGTCAAAATTATCAAAGAAGGTAGTCGCCGCCGATCGCCCGAAGGCGAAGTCATGCTGATCCTCGAACGCGCCAACCCTTCGGTACTGGCACGAGTCAAGCAAACGGCTACGCCCACCGGGCGCGTTAGCTACAGAGCAATTCCCTTGGACGATCGGCTGTTGTTTGAACTAGACTTGCTAGCAAATGGTACTAATCTCCAAGAGGCGATCGACCACCTAGTACACGTCGAAGTCAAGCGCTACCCCCTCGGCACCCACCGCCCAGTCGGCAAAGTAGTACAGGTACTAGGTTCCGACGCCGAAGCCGCAGACGACCTCGACATCGTATGCTGCAAACACGACTTACCGCGCTCTTTTCCCGTCGCCGTCATCAAAGCAGCCGAAAACTTGCCCAGCAAACTCAAAAAAACCGACATCAAAAAACGGTTAGATTTGCGCAACATCCTGACAGTCACCTTTAGCAAAAACGAACCGGGCGAAAGCAACGAAAACGATGCGCCTCAAGTTGAAGAGGAAATTTTATCCGAGGGCGAGGAAAACGAGTTCGATCCAACCTCATTCCTCTCCGATCCGCCACTGGAACACGCTTTGTCGATCGAAACCCTAAAATCCGGCGGTTGGCAAGTCGGCATCCACATCACCGACGCCGCCGAGTACGTGCAGCCAGAAACCCCGATCGACCGCGAAGCCCGGAAACGAGGAACCTGCGCCCATCTGGGAGAAAAAATCATCGCCGTACTCCCAGAACTCCTGAACGATCGTTGCTCCCTGCTGCTAGACACCGAACGGCTGGCATTTAGCATATTGCTAACCCTAAGCGAATCAGGAGAACTGCTGGAATACGAAATTCAAACCAGCGTCATTCAAATCGACTATCAGCTCAGCTATCGGGAAGCTCAAGCAATTCTCGAACGGGGTTCCGATGCCGAAGATCGCGCTTTGTCCTCCGCCCTCCGTCCTTTCCTAGATCAAATATTAGCCGCCTCGCAGGCTGCCAGACAGACTAGGCTCAAGCGGGGAGCTTTTGAACTAAATTTGCCCGATGCTAACTCTCACTTCGACGACGAAGGCGAATTAGGAGCTTTTGCAACGGCTCCCGCCACCCAGTCGGCTGTCTCTGAGTTAGTTGTACTCGCCAACCAAGCTGTCGCCACCCACCTGCAAGCCTTGGGTGTCCCTGGAATTTACCGCGTCCAGCCGATGCCAGATCCAGCAGACATTCAAGAGTTCATCAAACTCTCCAACAACCTCGGAGGCGAACTGTATCTCGAAAGCGAAGAAGAAGTTCTGCCCTTTGACTTTCAGCGATTTACCCAGCAGTTTGCCGGATTGAAGTCAGAGAGAGTGCTCACCTACCTGCTAGAAGACACGATGAAGCCCGCTGTTTACAGCACAACTCCCAAGCCGCACTTCGGTTTAGCGCTGTCAGAGGGTTATACGCGCTGCACTTCGCCACTTTCTCGCTACGCCGATTTGCTGGTGCTGCGGGTATTGCAAGCGGTGTTCGAGCAAGGGCGCAGCAGTCGCACAACTCGGGCTAAGGAAAAAGTTGATTTGCACCATTCCTCCTGTCACGGTCAAATTACTTGGAATGTTCTCCCGCCAGATTTGCACCACGAATTTGAGACAGAGTTTGCATCGGCGGTGGTACACCTGACGGAACGCGAAAGGGTTGCTGAAGATGCAGAAAGCGATTTGCAAGGATTGAAGAAAACCGGATTGATGAAAGAGCGCACCGGTCAAACTTTCCAGGGTTTGATTACAGGTGTTCAGTCTTACGGTTTCTTTGTGGAAATTGAGGTGCGGCCGCCCGAAAGCGAAATTCTGCGAGTTGAAGGGTTGGTGCACGTTTCTTCGCTGAAGGATGATTGGTACGAATATCGATCGCGCCAGCAAACTCTTGTCGGCCGCAAAAACCGCAATCAGTACCGTTTGGGCGATCGGGTAGAAGTCCAAGTTAAGAGTGTTGACTATTATCGCCAGCAAATTGATTTAGTTGCAGTTGGTGGCGGAAGTCAAGCTTTTGATGATGATGAATAACTTTGTTGAGAGTTGACTGTTGAGAGTTGACTGTTAACAGTTGATAGAAATTAGGAGACGGCAATGCCGTTTCCCTACAATGTTATTTTGGGGTAGGGACACGGCATTGTCCATTCGTGTCAACTTAAGGTACAACCCAGTCACAGACTGCTGTTTAACGATTAAGCCCAGATCCCCCCTTAGCTTGCCCCCTACTCCCCCTTAAGAAGCAGGGTGGATTAATTGTCAGAGAGGAATGTAGGATAGAAGAGGTAATCAAGTCTACCCGGACAGGGTAGACTATCCCTGCTGTAATGAATTAACCATGAATTTAATTGAAGCAATTAAATCTCTTCCAGATCATAGAC
>JANNOR010000313.1:0-49434 GCA_031399265.1 Cyanobacteria bacterium SOY_34_metabat_3
TTTGATGGAATTGTACAAAAATGAATTCTGGTGTGACAAACGCAACCGCGAGGATGTGGTGAAAATGCTGGCCGCAACTGATGTTATCATTGGTTTGGTCGATGAGAGCGATCGGTTAATTGCTTTTACTCGCGTTATCACCGATTTTGTCTACAGAGCAATGGTTTTTGATGTTATTGTCAACCCAAGGCACCGAAAAATCGGACTGGGTGCGAAGTTGATGGATACACTTGTCAATCATCCCAAATTGCAAGCTGTTGAAAAATCTTATCTGAATTGTTTACCGAAAATGATACCGTTTTATCAGCGGTGGGGTTTCAGTGATGATGTGGGCGAGATGAAGTTGATGGGGCGAAAAAAGCCCTGAGATTAGTTATTTTCTTTCATCAGCGTTCATCAGCCTTTATCTGCGGTTTAAAATCTATAAATTATAACTAAATTCCCAACTTTTCCCGCATCACATCTGCTGTCTCTCTAAATCCTACCAAAACAGCCGTTCCATCCTTGACAAATAGAGGACGTTTCAGCAGCATCGCATCATGAGCAAAAGCTTCAATCCACTCTTTCTTTGTCCAATTGTTCCGAGCTTCGCCCAAAGCGCGGTAAGATTGACCGGAAGTATTTCGCATGGGTTGAAAACCTAAAGAATTTACCCAGTTTTCAATCATTTCGCGAGTCGGTGGATTTTCTTTTGTGTTGATAAACTCATAGGTAACGTCGCTATCTTCGAGCCACTTGAACGCTTTTTTGCAGGTGCCGCAGTTGGGGATTCCGTAAACTTGAATTGACATAATATTTGGGAATGGGAATTGGGCATTGGGCATTGGAACTCACCGAAGAGCACCAATGTCATTAAGGGGATTTCTCGTGGGATCGGGCGGGTTTATCTAACCTATTTGCTAGCTTTAAAGTCCTTGGCGAACCCGCCCCTACAGCTTTTTGATAATGGTGATATTCTATCAGTTGGAAGTAACTAATAACTAATAACTAATAATCCATAACTAATGACTAATGACTGATGACTAATTTTGCTTCTTCAATCCATTTTTGCACGCGATCGACTGAAGGAGTTAAATCGTTGCGCTGCATCATCGCTACGTGCATTCTCAAGATTTGTTCGTGCAATCTTCCCACGGGCATTTGCGCCAATTGAGCCGGAGATGCGACGCCGGCGTGAAGCAGTAGCCCGCAATATTGGCAGCCTACACTCGGAATGCGAGCCAATGAAGCCAGAGCCACCCATTTGTTGACATATTGAAGGTTCACCTGCAACTGATGCGCTAGCAGCGCTTTAGCTTCCGCTGTTTTAGTCATGCGAATTAGCTGTTGGGTTGTCGTAATTCCGCACTCTTCCAGTTGAGACTGGTTTTCGTTGTTCAATCCTGGCAATTGCGCGATCGGCCAATCCCGTACTTGTGGAGAATTACGATCTGATTTCTGAGGATGTTTCATAGCTATGTCAGTGAATTTACTTATACTCTAAAGTCTAGAATAGAAAATAGTCAAGAGAGGCGATCGATTTATGTCACAAAATCAAGGAAAACCACGTAAACCAATTTGGCTGATTGCAGGTGTTGTCGCGTTGGTGCTAATTGGCGGCGGCATCGCCGTTTCAGCTTTTTTATCCTCGCAGTCTAATAATGCTCCTGCGGAACAAAAGCAGGATGACGACGACAAAGACGATAAAAAAGATAGCGATAAAGACGATAAAGACGATAAAGGCAAGGAGGATAAAGACTAGACTGTTTCTAAAAAGGGCTGCAAATGGTGCAGCCTGGGTTTTATTCCTTTGATGTTTGGGTTTAAATGACTCTGCGCCATTAGTGAAAACAAAAGTTAAATTTATTACTTTCTATCTTCATGAAAATCACAAAAGATTACGATTTGTTAAGAAATGCTTTGCACCAACGCAGGCAAAAACTGGCTAGTTTAATTCATTCTCCAGCAATTCTCTGGTCTGGTAGCAGTATTTCTCGCAATTATCCGGCTCTCAAGTTCCCTTTTCGCGCCAGCAGTCACTTTCTTTATTTTGCTGGTTTGCCGTTAGAAAATGCGGCGATTCGCTTAGAATCCGGCAAGTTAGAACTGTTCTTAGATGATGCACCTGCTAGCAGCACGCTGTGGCACGGAGAGATGCCGAAAAGAGCAGAAATTGCTGAATTAATTGGGGCTGATGCTGCTTTCTCAATGGCTGATTTGAAGTCGCGGGGAATGGGTGCGGCAACGATCGCCATTCAGGACAATCTGACGGCCCTGCAACAGTCTCAAATTCTCGATCATCGACCTCTGACACCATCCCAATCGCCCGCAGGCATCGATCTCGAACTTACTAAAGCTATTATATCTCTTCGCCTCACTCACGATCCAGCAAGTTTGGTCGAATTGCGCCAAGCGGCTGCTGTGACTGTGGAAGCTCACAAAGCGGGAATGGCGGTAACTCGAAATTCTCAAATTGAAGCCGGAATTCGCGCTGCAATGGAAAGTGTTATTATCTCGCACAACATGACTTGCGCTTATCCCAGCATCGTGACTGTACAAGGGGAAGTTCTGCACAGCGAACATTATCACAATCCCCTACAAACAGGAGATTTGCTGTTAGCAGATGTCGGTGCTGAAACTTCAATGGGATGGGCGGCTGATGTGACTCGCACTTGGCCTGTTTCTGGCAAGTTTTCTCCGACTCAGCGAGCTATTTATGATGTGGTTTTGGCGGCGCACGATGCTTGTATCGAGGGAATTAGTCCGGGCGTGGAATATCGAGATATTCATCTTTTGGCTGCGAGAATTATGGCTGAAGGATTGGTCGATTTGGGCATCTTGCGCGGGGATGTTGATGATTTGGTGGAAATGGACGCTCACGCGCTGTTTTTCGTGCACGGTATCGGACATTTAATTGGGTTGGATGTTCACGATATGGAAGATTTGGGAGATTTGGCTGGTTACGAAGCAGGAAGAGTTAGAAGCAGTCGGTTTGGATTGGGATTTTTGCGGCTAAATCGAGTTTTGCGATCGGGTATGCTGGTATCGATCGAACCGGGATTTTATCAGGTTCCAGCCATCTTAAATAACCCAGAAACTCGCGCCAAATATAAAGATTCGGTAAAGTGGGATTTGTTGGAAAAATTCGCAGATGTCCGGGGAATAAGGATTGAGGATGATATACTTGTTAGCGAAGGGGGTAGAGAAGTATTGACAGGGGAATTGCCAACAAAGGCTCTGGAGATTGAGGAGTTAGTGGGGGTAAATACGTAAGTACAGATCGATCTCGTTAGCGCAGCCCTCGAAGAGGATCGCCCTCAGTTCCATCAGGTGTAAAAAAAAATAAATAAAGATGAATAAAGCTTGGCAAACAGGTCTGTTGATGCTAGTTGAAAAACTAGGCGCGCAACTCCAAAAATTTGCAGCACGGAGATTCGCGCGCATTTTTAGCAAACGTGTATCCGCGCCGCCGCCCATGCAGGCTGCGCCTTTGCCCGGCGACGAAGAAGAGAGGTTAAAAGCACTTCACCGCTACAACATTCTAGATACAGATGCCGATGAAGCTTTTGATGACTTAACAGCTTTAGCATCCTATATTTGCGGTACTCCTATTGCTTTAGTAAGTTTAGTAGATTCTAACAGGCAATGGTTTAAATCAAAAGTCGGTCTGGAAGCGCCAGAAACTCCCAGAGAGTTAGCTTTTTGCGCTCATGCTATTTTAAATCCCAACGAATTGCTAGTTATACCCAATACTACAGAAGACGATCGCTTTGCGGGGAATCCGCTAGTAACTTCCAATCCCAATATTCGGTTTTATGCTGGAGCACCGCTAGTAACTCCTGACGGTTTCCCGATCGGCACTTTGTGCGCCATAGATACAGTTCCGCGCCATCTCACCCCGGAACAGCTAGAAGCGCTGCGGACTTTAGGACGGCAAATTATCAGCCAAATGGAGTTGCGAATTAATTATGCAAAATTAAAGCGCGCGCAGTTGCGGCAAAAACAAGTAGAAGCAAAACTCCGTTCTACTGACGAGCAAATTGTCAATTTTCTAGAAGGAATGAGCGATGCTTTTTTTGCTCTCGACCCCCAGTGGCGATTTACTTACGTTAATTACAAAGCAGCGCAATTTTTGCAGAAATC
Source organism: Cyanobacteria bacterium SOY_34_metabat_3 (assembly GCA_031399265.1). Taxonomy (GTDB): domain Bacteria; phylum Cyanobacteriota; class Cyanobacteriia; order Cyanobacteriales; family Microcoleaceae; genus Microcoleus. The sequence goes on from JANNOR010000313.1 coordinate 4,123, forward strand.
GCCGGAACAACTTTTCGGTAAGAATTTTTGGGAAGAGTTTCCCGACTTAGTAAATTCGATATTTTATGAAGAGTATCACGAAGCTGTAGCCAAACAAGTTGGAGTAACTTTTGAAAAATATTATCGCCCCTTAAAAGTGTGGTTGGAAGTCCGGGCTTTTCCTTGCCACGATGGCATTTCGGTATTTTTTCACGATATTACAAAGCGTAAGGAGATGGAATCTGCACTCAGAAAAGAACAGAAAAAAACAGAGAGTTTACTGCTAAATATTTTGCCAGAAGCGATCGCTGATAGGTTGAAGCAGGAACCGGGAGTAATTGCAGATAAGTTTGAAAAAGCTACAATTCTTTTTGCTGACTTGGTGAATTTTACCCAAATTTCTACCACGATGTCCGCAACTAAATTAGTATATTTGCTGAATGAAATTTTCTCGACTTTTGACCAACTGAGCGAGAAGCATGGGTTAGAAAAAATTAAGACGATCGGGGATGCTTATATGGTAGCAGGCGGCATTCCGATCGAACGCGCAGATCACGCAGAGGCGATCGCCGAAATGGCGCTGGATATGCTAATAGCGATTCAGGAATTAAATGTGAAGCTAGACGCGAAATTTGACATCCGTATCGGGATTAATAGCGGCTCGGTGGTAGCGGGGGTAATCGGTACTAAAAAATTTATTTACGACTTGTGGGGAAATGCGGTAAATACAGCTAGCCGTATGGAATCTCACGGCATACCCGGCCGCATTCAGGTTAGCTTCTATACTTACGAATTGCTGTGGGATAAATATGAGTTTGAAGAGCGGGGCTTGATCGAGATTAAAGGTAAAGGGGAAATGCGGACTTATTTCTTGACTGGTAGAAAGACAGCAAGCGATCTCGAAATCGAAGAGTGAATAGGGAGCATCCCGATTGTATAAAAAGTGTTTTTTTAGGAGTATTCGCTGTGAGATACAGCCATTGTAGGGACACGGCATTGCCGTGTCCCTGCGGGGAACGAGAAAGTGACTGCGATCGCCGCGCCAGCAAAACGGCCGCAGCAGAGCGGTCAAATCAGATTATGCTATACACAGAGATATCCCAGCCATCCAGCAGGCGGTACTCGACATACATAAAAATACTAAGTTGAAGTCGTTGGAGCTTTATAATAATGGTTCAATTTCATATTCAAACAGATAGCGATATTCCAGCATCTACCCAATTATTCAATCAAATCAGGTTCGCGATCGCCTCGCGACAATTTCCGCCCGGGCATCGTTTGCCGAGCACCAGACAGCTAGCGATGCAGACGGGTTTGCACCGCAACACCATCAGCAAAGTATACCGACAGCTCGAAAATACTGGACTCGTGGAAGCCCAAGCTGGATCGGGGATTTACGTCCGCGCTCAAGGCCACGAAGGCGGCAACAAACTCAAATCCGCGATCCTCGATGAATATCCCCTTGCTAACAAAATAGTGCAAGAAAGTCTCGATCAACTGCTGGGACAGGGCTGTACGCTCAACCAAGCTAGGGAATTATTTTTGGCCGAAATTGACTGGCGGCTCCGGTGCAGCGCCCGAGTCGTCGTCACAGCCCCCACAGAAGACATCGGCGTGGGCGAGTTGATGGCGAAAGAACTCGAACAAGCTCTGCGTATTCCCATCCAGTTAGTGGCGATGGAAGAGTTGGGTGCTTTTCTCGATCAAATCTCTTCTGGTACTGTGATCACGAGCCGGTATTTTATCGGAGAAGCAGAATCGATTTCGGCACCTCGTTCGGTGCGAGTCATTCCGGTAGATATCTACGACTATGTTCAGGAAATCCAGCTAGTCGGGAGTTTGCCGAAGGACAGCTATTTGGGTTTGGTCAGCCTGAGCCCGGGAATGCTGCGATCGACTGAAGTGATCATCCACAGCATCCGGGGCGAGGATTTGCTGGTGATGACGGCTTTGCTGTCAGATGCCTACAAGATTAACTCGATCGTGCGATCGGCCAGAACAATTTTTTGCGATCAACCGAGTTTTGCTACAGTAAAAGCTGCTATCAATGCGGCTAGAGAAGATATTATCCGTCCCCCGCAACTGATATGCTCGGAAAATTATATCGGTTCTAAGTCGATTAATTTGCTCAAGCGCGAGTTGGGTTTGGGATGACGAAGGAAGAAGGAAGAAGGAAGAAGGAAGAAGGAAGAAGGAAGAAGGAAGAAGGAAGAAGGAAGAAAAACAATTCAACTTTTTTAAGTTACCAATCCCAATTCCCTGTTTGCCCAATGCCCAATTCCCGATGCCCGATGCCCGATGCCCAATTCCCAATTCCCAATTCCCAATTCCCAATCCCGATGCTCAATTCCCAATGCCCAATTCCCAATTCCCAATTGTAGATGTTTGCTGTTTGCTGCCACTTGTGTTATGCGAGCACCTTTAAAACAATACGGCGGGCGTTTTGACGTGACTCAAGTTTATTCAGGGCGAAAGTTATGGAAAGGCCTTGCAAATTGAGATTTGAGAGTTAAGATTTGAGGGCTGAGATTTGAGAGTTGAGATTTGAATCGGTCGGTACAAGTTCAAACAAATTGGAAATACCGACAATTTCGCAATCTTAAATCTCAAAGCTAAAATTTCAAGTGTGGTGATATCAGACAGAGGAAAAACATGACAGTAGCAGAGCGACAAAGTAACGCACAAATTCTAGAAGTAAAATTGCAGAAATATTTGCAAGCAGCCGGATTTAAAAATTTACCGCTTTATATCAGTTGCGATTTTCGAGATGAATCTTTGACGGTTGTGGGAGAACACCCGCGTAGTTTAGTTCTCAAAGCCAAACCGACTTTCGCGGTGCTAGAAGCAGCAATTCTCGAAATAGAACCGGAAGCTATTCAACAGATTGGACTTTGCCTGAAAATTACCGGGCAAAAACAGCCTTACGCTTTCCATTCTTTTACGATGCACCACCCTGTTTTGTCCCGACCGAAAACAGTACCAACGTTCAAAAAAGCCGAGATACCCGCAGCAGAAACGGCGATTGTCTTAGCAGAAAACGCGGCGGATGCGGTGGAGGATGTGCCGTTAGAAACCGATGTTAAAAACGCGGGGGTTGATGAATATTTCCCCGATTTTTCTGAGAGTTCGAGCAATTCCGATGCGATCGCCTTTAAGGTTGCTGCAATCCCGGCAGATATTGCAGACAATCCCTTCGATGTGTTGGATATGGAAGCGGTAACAGTTGACCAAAAGCCAAAGCATTCGCCGTTTGCGATGCTGGCGGCGGCCGGAATGGTTAGCCTTGCAGCGGTAATTTTGGCAGGCGGTTATTACCTGCTGAGCCGCCCTTGCGTCATCGGAGAATGTACTGCGTTAGCTAATGCCAAACAGTTGAGCGAAAATTCGGCGAAGACGCTGAAAACGTCAAAAGTTGCTAGCAGTCCCGAAGAAGCGCAGGGACAGTTAAAACAGGCGATCGCCCTTTTGGAACCGATTCCTTCCTGGTCAATTCATCGCGGCGAAGCTCAAAGCGCCCTGGAAAACTACCGAGAGCAAAGTCAGAATTTAAACTCTGCGATCGATGCAGCACGCCTCGCGCGATCGGCAGCGGAGAAAACCGAAAATCCGCCTTATTCTGCCGAGAGCGGGCTCCAAGCGCAATCTCTGTGGCAAAGTGCGATCGCCCAACTCGGAGAAATCCCCACAGACAGCCCTGTTTATCCCTTTGCTCAGAGAAAGTCACAGGAATATCGCAAGAATTTAGCCAGCGGAAATCGGCTGTTAAGCACAGAGAAACAAGCCGAAAATACGCTTATCGAAGCCAAAAGTATAGCCCAAATAGCAGAAGCTCGGGAAGCAGTAGCGGCTACTGCCGAGACTTGGGCTCAAGTGCAAGCAGGTTGGGAAAAATCCCTCGCAATACTATCAGAAATACCCAGCAGTACGCAATCTTACCAACAAGGTAAACTGCTAGTTCCGAAATACGAAACCAAGCTTTCACAAGCACGCGAGCGCAAAAATGTTGAAGGAATTTCGGAAAATGCCTACACTCAAGCAGTGACTTTAGCAGCGGAAGCTCAAATTTTTGAGGGCAAAAACGGCTGGTTTAAAGCATCAGAATACTGGCGCAGAGCTTTGAGTTATGCCGAGCAAGTCCCGGCTGCAACTTCTTATTCTCAGAAAGCCAAACCGCTGATCGATTCCTACACAAAATCCTTGCAGGAAGCAGAGGTAAGGTTGCAGGAAGAAAGGAGATTGCAAAAAGCGCGCGCGGATTTAGATAAAACTTGCAAAGGCAAACCGAAAATTTGCGACTATACTGTTAGCAAAGGTTTGATTGCGGTGCAGATGACTCCCGACTACGTGCAGAAACTGCAACAAACTTTTATCCAAGCAAATAACAATAATGCTGTGAAGACTCGCCAAGCTGTAGAAAAGCACGTTGAAACTTTGCAAAAGGCCTTGGAGGCGATCGGCGATAATGCAAAAATTCCGATGCAAGTGTACGATGGCGAAGGCAAGCGGATTGCGAGTCACGAACCCAATTAGCCGGGATTTGTAGGGTGCGCACTGCGCACCTTACCCCTATTACCCACAGTCAGGACACGGCAGTGCCCTTTCCCTACAATTAATCGGGTGATAGTTGAATTTTTCGCGAGCGCGATCCGTTTTCTGGGGTAGGGAAACGGCATTGCCGTGTCCAGAGTTGCTATTATTCCGGTTGCACCGGAATTGATATCAATCCAGCTTGAAAAACTTGTTGCGCCGTCAAATCTAACTCTGGGAAAGTTGGCGACTCAATTCTATCATCTCCCCTAAATAGACTAACTTCATACTCACCATCAACCAACCGATAAATCGAAATAGTCGGTTGCTTGGGATTACCGATAAACCTGCGGCCGCCCAAACCGAGATAATCCACAATCCAGTATTCAGGAATCCCAATTAGTTCGTATTCGCCTACTTTTTTGATGTAGTCATCTTGCCAGTTGGTACTAACGACTTCAACAACAAGCGGAATTGATTCCCCTTGAGTCACAGTGGAGAATTTTTTCCACAGAGGTTCTGATGCTAAGTTGGTTTCATTTAAGATCAAAATGTCAGGTAAATAAGCTGATTCGTCTTTTGGTGGCTTAACTAATGCTTGTTTGGGGATGAAGTACGGCAGGTTTCGTCTTTGAAATTCAAGGGTTAACTCTGAGGATAAAAAACCGACAATTTCTTCATGTTCTCCTAATGGCTGTAGTTTTTTAACCACGCATTCGTTGTGCAGTTCATAAAATCTGTCTTCTGGTTTCCATTCGACAAATTCTTCAAAAGTTAGCGGTTTAGTTGGAGTTTCAATCATGGTTATTCTCCTTAGTGATGACTAGGGCGGGCTAGAAACAGCCAGGAGACAGCAGTGCCGTTTCCCTACAATTAATCACAGTAGGGAAACGGCACTGCCGTCTCCTCTATATCATTCCGGTGCAACCGGAATTGATATCACTCTGTGTGGAACAGGCATCTTCCCTGTTCCATAAAATAAGGCTAAATGCAAGTTCCTACTTACATTATATTACCAATGCCCAATGCCCAATGCCCAATGCCCAATGCCCAATGCCCAATGCCCAATGCCCAATTCCCAATTACCATTTAATCAACTGTGCATCTTGATTGAAAAACTTGCGGCACAATCCTTCAGTCAACAGCAGAGTTGCGATTAAAGTTGCCAGGGCTAACACAAACATAATCAAAATTTGGTAAGATGCCGCATCTAAAGGACTAACGCCGCTGAGCATTTGACCTGTCATCATTCCGGGCAAAGTCACGATTCCAACGACTGTCATTGTATTTAATATCGGGATTAATCCAGCTTTAATTGCATCTTTGCGGTACTGTTTTACTGCTTGTTGCGGTGTCGAACCTAAACTTAAATGGGTTTCTATTTCTAACTGGCTGCTATTAACTGTACTGACAAGTCTTTCACCCGCGATCGCCCCAGAGTTCATGGCATTGCCCAAGATCATCCCCGCTAAGGGAATCAGGTATTGGGGTTCGTACCAAGGATCGGGTTGCAAAATTAGCAAGTTTGTATAGGCGAGAGTAAACGCCGTACCGATCGAAATCGAACCCAAAACTAAGGGTAATAGGTGCTTAATTTTTTTGCTAATCCGGTTGGTGGCAACCATGCTAGCTGTTGTCAGCATGATTGCTAAAATTGCTAAAACTAGCCAAGGATTTTTTCCCTCGGGGGCAAATACTACTGCGAGCACGTACCCGACGAGGATTAGCTGGATTAGGGTGCGGCCCGCGGCGATCGCGATCGACCCCTCCAGTCCCAATCCCTGCCACGCCGAAAGCCCGATCGCGATCGCCACCATCCCCAAAGCCCAACCCAAATCAGTAAAATCTAGCTCAATTAACACAGGCACACCCTTGCGATAAAGTGATTGTTTGCGTGTCCAACTATAAGATATTGCAATAAACGTTTCTCAGAAACAGTTTTACTGCAAGAATTTGCTTTGATAATGGTTGAAATTTGTGGTGTAAAGAGTGAATAACGTTCCCCCCCTCGACTTAAGCCGTCAATACGCCCAAATTGGCGACGAGATGGCTGCTGCGGTGCAAAAAGTGCTTGCCTCTGGTGCTTACATCGGCGGCCCGGCCGTGAAAACTTTTGAACAAGAGTTCGCCAGCTACATCGGCGTTTCCGATTGCGTTGGCTGCAACTCCGGTACGGATGCGCTGATTTTGGCGTTGCGGGCCCTCAAAATTGGCCCGGGCGATGAAGTGATCACCACTCCTTTTACTTTTTTTGCTTCGGCTGAAACAATTAGCGCTGTCGGTGCAACTCCGGTGTTTGTCGATATTGATGCTGAGACATTTAACATGGATGTCGATCGACTCGAAGCCGCAATTACCGAAAAAACCAAAGCAATTATGCCCGTCCACATCTTCGGCCAACCGATAGATATGACTCGGTTAATGGACATTGCGACGCGACACAATTTAGTCGTAATCGAAGATTGTGCCCAATCTGTCGGTGCCGAGTGGCAGTCTCAAAAAGTCGGCAGCATCGGTCATGTCGGCTGTTTCAGCTTCTATCCGACCAAAAATTTAGGCGCTTGCGGCGACGGCGGGGCTGTTACCACAAACGATCCGGCCTTGGCTGCTTCCATCCGAATGCTCAAAGAACACGGACAGTCTTCTAGGTACTTTTACGAAGAAATCGGCTACAACAGCCGTTTAGATGCCCTGCAAGCGGTGATTCTCAGCATTAAATTGCGGTATCTCGACAGTTGGAACGCCCAGCGGCGAGAGAAAGCGGCACTTTATGGCGAATTTCTGTCTCGCGTGCCCGGAGTTGCTGTCCCGAAAGAATTGTCCTTGGCCAAAGGAGTTTGGAATCAATACACCATCCGGCTGACAAGCCCAGAAGATGCGCCAAATCCCTCTGGCAATTTCCGAGACTCGGTGCGGGCTAAGTTGCAGGAATGCGGCATCGGTTCGATGGTTTACTATCCGTTACCTTTGCACCTACAACCTGTTTACAAATCTTTGGGCTATGTGGTCGGTCAGTTGCCGGAGGCCGAGCAAGTTTGCCGCGAAGTCTTGTCTTTGCCGATGTTCCCGGAACTGTCGAGGGATCAACAAGAGCGGGCGATTTATGGGCTGAAAGATTGTTTAGCACCCGACGATCGCATCCAGTAGCTTTGGGCCGATCCTCCGATCGGGCGAAACGTCTCAGGATAGATGAATTACGGGGTTGCAGTAGGGTACTGGTGCAGCCGTCCGGGAAAATTGTTAAGTATTTTGACCGATCGGTTGTACTTTTATGTACTATATTTAATGAAAAGAAACAAATTTAGGCTGGCAATCCGCCTGGAACGGGTGCATTTTCCGCTCGCCTAAAATTTGCGATCGGTCAATGAAGACGGAAGACGGAAGAAGGAAGAAGGAAGAAGGAAGAAGGAAGAAGGAAGAGGAAGAAGGAAGAAGAATTAATGTTTTAACTTTTAACTTTCGACTTCAATCCCCGATGCTTTTAGGCCCGATGACCGATTCCCGATGACCGATTCCCAATGCCCGATGCCCGATGCCCAATTCTCAATTTAACCTGTAATTTTCATAAAACTAAGAGGAAAATAAACGAGTGCGTCAGTACCAATTCACTCAAGCTAGACGCTACGATCCGCAGGCGATCGCTCAGTATTACCGGAACCGTCCAGACAAAGCAATTTGGCGAGCAATAACCGTTATTTGGTCTTTTGCAGGCTTTATCATCGGAATGCTGTGGGACAGTTGGCAGCACGAAGTCGCAGCACACCAGCCGGAACGGGCTACACACCTGCGAAAAATACTCACTCGCTTGGGCCCCACTTTCATTAAAGTCGGCCAAGCTCTTTCTACCAGACCCGATTTAATCCGCAAAGACTTTCTCATAGAACTGATCAAACTTCAGGATCAGTTGCCGCCCTTTGACTCCGCGCAAGCTTTCAAAATTATTGAAGCGGAACTCGATCGCAAAATTAGCGAAACTTACAGCGAAATCTCCCCCGAACCTGTCGCCGCCGCCAGTCTCGGTCAAGTGTACAAAGCTCGCCTCCTCACCGGAGAAGAAGTAGCAGTCAAAGTTCAGCGACCGAATCTGTTACCAATCTTGAGCCTCGACCTTTACTTAATGCGCTGGGCGGCTGGATGGTTGGGCCCGTTGTTGCCGCTAAATCTTGGTCACGACCTGTGTTTAATAGTCGATGAATTTGGTATTAAATTATTCGAGGAAATTGACTATATCAACGAAGGCCGCAACGCCGAAAAATTTGCAACCAATTTTGCGGACGATCCGACCGTAAAAGTGCCGAGCATTTACTGGCGTTATACTGCAAAATGCGTTCTGACTCTCGAATGGATTGACGGCATCAAGCTGACCGATATGGCAAGTGTTAAAGCCGCCGGTTTGGATACCGATAGTTTAATTGAAGTCGGAGTCCGCAGCGGTTTGCGGCAGTTGCTGGAACACGGATTTTTTCACGCTGACCCCCATCCAGGAAATCTGTTTGCCTTAGCGGACGGCCGCATGGCTTACATTGACTTTGGGATGATGGATCAGATGGAAGAAACAACTAAAGAAAATTTGGTTGATTCAGTCGTTCATTTGATTAATAAAGATTACTTGGAGTTAGCCAAGGATTTTGTCAAACTCGGCTTTTTGACTCCAGATACAGATATTATGCCGATCGTCCCAGCGCTGGAATCTGTGCTCGGCGATATCGTCGGCGAAAAAGTGGCAGATTTTAACTTCAAGACGATTACAGACCAGTTTTCGGGGTTGATGTACGATTATCCTTTCCGAGTGCCGGCGAAATTTGCCTTAATTATTCGGTCTCTGGTAACAGAAGAAGGCTTGGCCCTGACGCTGAATCCCGATTTCAAAATAGTCGAAGTAGCGTATCCTTACGTAGCGCGGCGTTTGTTGAACGGAGAATCGCCGGCACTGCGCCGCCGCCTGATTGAGGTATTATTCAGAGATGGCAAATTTCAGTGGGACAGGTTAGAGGACATGATCGCGATCGCCAGATCCGATCGCAGTTTCGACCTGCTACCAACAGCACAGCTAGGCTTGCAATTCTTGATGTCAGAGGAAGGGTCATTTTTGAGACGCCAATTGATCTTGGCTTTGATTGAGGACGATCGACTCCACACCGAAGAAGTTCGCCGCCTGTGGAACTTAGTCAAGGAAGACTTGCAACCGGGCCGCCTGTTCAACGTTGCTCTAGGCGCTCTGGCAGAATTTTCCACAGCAGGAACAGCCGCCCTCACTCGGTTTTAATCATTAGTCATTGGTCATTAGTCAGTGGTCATTAGTCATTAGTCATTAGTCATTGGTTATTTGTTAGTTGTTGGTTCTAATAACTAATTTCCAATTCCTAATACTTCGGCTACGCGAGGGCATCAAGTTCCCAATGCCCAATGCCCAATGCCCAATGCCCAATGCCCCATTATCCCAAAGGAATCATTCGTGTATTACTTTCCAGAACCTCCCTATTTTTTTATGACTGCTGGACTCCTAGCAGGAATGGCATCCGGCTTAGCCTTTGAAGCAACTCTCAAAGAAGCCGTAAAACTTTGGTCAAAAAACCGTGAAACTCGCACTCTAGCTAACCTGCAAGGATTGCAACTATTCATACCTTTCATCGGAATGGCCGGCGGAATTTGCATATTTTTAGCTTCTGGTGTAGAGATTTTTGGACTTCCCAAATTGTTCGCTTACGCTTTATCTCTACCCTTAACCATACTGACCGGCTGGCTAATTTGGAGACAGCTAGGTAAGCTTTTATTAGAGTTAGAACGGGGAGGTTCCAAAGCCCTAGACTTAGATTCATTTGAAGAATGAGAGTTAACTATTAACCCTCTTTTTCGATAGAGAAGGGGGTTGATAGTTCTCTGGTATTCTACTAATTCAAGATTTTTTGAACCACAGAGAGCGCAGAGAACACAGAGGAAGAGGAAGAAAGAAGATGGATTCAGTCTTTACACAGTTAGATTCTATCTACTCACAGATTCCGCAACTTAAATTGAAGATTATTAATTTTTTTAATTCCCCAAATTTTGAGATTTCTCTGTAAGCGAACCAGCCAATTGGGATGTATTAATTTTGGTCGTGTTTCCGGGGAATTCAAATAGCGGTAGTGCAGAAATACATCTCGGTAAGGAATCTCGACATCTTCGCCAGAACATAATTGATTGATTTTGGTAGCCGAAATACTCATGTAATGCAAGTAAGTCAGCCGTCGTCCTTTATCGTATAGAACATAATCAATCGCCTCAAATTGAGAAGACCAATGATTGCCCGTTACCTGTTCTGGTTGAGAATATGCAAAGTTGTAAAAAGAGATTTTGCAGCGCCCAACTAAGTAGTTAAACAAAGGTTGGTCTGTTCCCCGCACAGATAGAATTTCGGATTCTCCCGATCTTAAATATTCTAACACTTTAACTGAGTTATTGCAATTTAAAATTCCTTTTTTTGAAGCAAACCAACCCGCACAAAAAATGTGAGATTGTAGTCTCTCACAATCAAAAATATCGGCGAGTTTTTGGGATGATAAATCAAATACATAATTAAGGTCTGATTTGTATTGAAAATCATTTGCTACCCAGTCAAATTCATCGAGTTTTTGATAGATGTAATCGAGAGAATTCATTGACAGAGTGTCCGCGTCAAAATAGATAAATTTATCAAAAGGGCCGTCAAAACAACATAATTTTCGGTGCATTCCCAGACAGTGAACCCGTTTCCAGCCTTTAGCCTGCCAAATTTTTTGAGCTTTGGCGTGAGATGTCCAAACTTGTGTTGCAAAGTCTTCCCAAAATTGGATGGAATCGGTATTTTCAAACAGGGTAACATGGTGACGAGTGGCAATTTCTACTCGAACTTTTTTCAAGTTATCATCATAGGGAATAATGCAAACTGGAATATTTTTTGCGCCGTTGACTTCGAGACTGTTTAATAAAGCGACTAAATGATCGAAAACAACATCGTTTGCTAGAATGTAAATACCATTTGTCATAGTTTAAAAACCCTAATCAGATTCGGCGGTTGAAACCGCTTCTTGTCAAACAAAGTCCGCCTTCGTGGACTGAAGAATCAAGTCGTAGGATGCGCACTTCGCACCTGATTATTGCCGTATCAAGCGAAATACTCTTTGCATTAAATTAGGTTTTTTCTCATGCAAATAACGATAATGTTTCCACAATTCCCAGTATGGACTACCCGATTTAATCGGTATTCCCGCCCAATGAATATATTTTAACCTTTTACCTTTGTCATAAAGCACATCATCTATTTCGTGAAAATGCTGAGAACCCGCCCAGCTTCCGGGCTCTGATTCCGTCGCTTTGACAAGGTTACACCGTTTGGGAATTAGTTTGAGAATGATGTAATTTAGGATAGGTTGGTCGGTGACATTTTGAGTAAAATCAAAATATTCTCGATGCTGCGAACATTCGCGCAGGATTTCATACATTTGCGATTCCGAAATCGTGCCTTTGCGGGAAGCCCAAAAGCCGCTGTTGAAGACATCTTGAAGTTCGGAATCTGTGAAAATATGCTGTGATTTGACAATCGGTGAAAAGACATTGCGCAGTTTTTCGCTGAGGTGGTGGTAGTCGCAGCAAAAAAAGTCTACTTCTGATAGTTTGTCGAGGTTGGCTGCGATGTCTTCAAAGACGATGATGTCGGTGTCGATGTACAGAAATTCGTCCAGCGGGCCAAACCAAACGGCGAGTTTTCGCATTTTGTTGGGAAGGGCTAGGAAGTTGCGATCGAACATTTGGCCAATTTCCCTGGTAAACTGTTCGACAAACCCCAGATTTGGGAACAATCGCACGTGGTGGAGACGGTTGAGGGCGGCGGCGACTTGCTGGTAATTGTCATCGAAGGGAATCAGAAAAATCGGTACTTGACAGTTGTACAAACGTATGCTGTTGACAAGGGCGATCGAGCTTTCGATCACTTTATCATTCGCCACAATATAAATACCGCGATTCATACATTTATCCTCAACCTTCTCAATACCCTTGTTAACAAATTCGACCTAGAAACCTCAGTATAAGACTTAAGCGGTTCAGTAAAAATCGGACGCTTCTCAGGTTCCCGAAGATTGCGGTAATGCAGAAACAAATCGCGATAGGGAAACCCAATATTTTCCCCCACACAAACTCTGCGAATTAAATCCGGCGGCACACCGATATAATGAATATAAGTAAGTCGATTTCCCTTATCGTACAAAATGCGATCGCGTTCTTCAAAATGTTGAGAACTGACGCAGCAACCAGTTTTCTCACTATCCGGGAGGCTATAAGCAAAATTATAACTATTCATCTTAGTTTTCATCACCATATAATTGAGAAGCGGCTGTTCTCCGGCACCGGCATAAAGAATTTTCGTCTCTCCCGATTGCAGTTGGGCTAACAACCATTTTCTAGTATTTTGGTCAAACAAGCCTTGCTTGCTAGCGTAAAATCCCGAACAAAATATTTCCGAGTCGATCCGATTTTGCTCAAACACTTCGAGCAGTTTAGGCGACTGAATATTGTATACTTTAGTTGGATCGCGAAATTGAAAATCATAGACCACAAAATCCGATTCTTCTAACTGCTGAAAAACCGCATCAAGGGAATTCATCACCAAAGTATCCGCATCCAGATAGATAAACTTGGCAAACGGGCCGTCGAAAGCGCAAAAGCGGCGGTGCGCGCCGTAAAGCCGAAACTTTTTGCGGTTCAAACGCTCTGGTGCGGCTGCTTGCATGAATTCGTCCCATTGCTGAATTGATGCGCTATCTTCATAAATAAAGACGTTGGGACGGTTAACAATTTCAGCTTTGATTAGCTGTATTTGGTCATCGAAAGGATAAATGCAGACGGGAATATTTGAGCCTGAGATAACTTCAATACTGTTGAGCAAGGCAATTAGTTGGTCGCAAACTGTATCGTTGGCTAGCGTGCAAATTCCGTTCATATTTATTAGTCCGCGAAGGCGGACTTTGTTTGTGTAGAAGCGGTTTCAACCGCCGAATCATCTAACATTGCGCTATTTCCTAAGATACAAAGTTAGATAGCCAATTCAGCAAGTTCAATTCGTGCAGAATGATTTGCCTAGCTTCCGCAATTTTCTCCCTCGCTTCATGCCAATAATCCGGGGTTGCGATCGCATCTTGAATAAATTCTACTCCTTTCTGATCCAAACTGGGAAGCCGCAGAAAACTCCCCGCCGGCAACAACTTATCCGCCGCCGCACCGCCGTAATAAATCGGTAAACTCCAACCTAATAAAGCATCCCAAAGCTTCTCGCTGACATACCAATTATTTTCGGAATAATTTTCAATAGCTAAGTTGTAATAGTATGGTGCGACAGCGTGCCATTTATTGTTTACAGTGCCGTTCCCGCGCGCCCAAGTTGGCAAGTTTCGCCCGTAAAGGTCAAAGTTTAATTCTTGTTGTTGCAGCAATTTGATAAAGTCTAATCGCTGGCGATGATTGGCGCTGCGACTAACGCCGGAAGTAATCCAAGAACAGGATTTTGTTTTAGTTGGTGGCGGCATTTCATCTAGTTCTCGAAATGAGTTACTGTGATACCAAATCGCGGGCATATAATTGGGGTTTGGTGCGAAGTCGTCGGGGCCGGAAATATAACGGCAGTAAAGTTTTGCTCGATCGTAGTTGGCTTTGGTAATTTGAATAACTTCTGGTAATGGCGGCTCGCGGATTAGGTAAATTATCCGTTCCTGGGGGACACCGCGCAATTTGTCTCGAATGTCATTTTCGGAATTTTGGGGGCTGGAACGGCGGATTTTGTCAAGCCAGGATTGCTGTTTGGGCGGTTTGGGAAAGTCGAATTGATACATGAGTAAAAAGTCTGGTTCTGGGTGGTTGGCTAGCATTTGAATGTTGCCCCATTTGCCGAAGTTTTCGGGGGTTTGTTGCCACAGCCAGTCGCTTTGACTCATGCCTGGGTAGGTGGTGATTGCGCTGATAATTTTTGGGTTCATTTCTCTCTTAGTCCGCGAAGGCGGACTTTGTTTTTGTAGCCGCGGTTTCAACCGCCGAGGCTAGGAATAGGTAATTTAAAATCATACAAAACTAATGAATAATTTGCGATCGCACTTCTTCATCCACATAACTCAAAATCCTCTCAATCCGATTTTCCCAGGAAAACTGCTTGACAAAATCCAGAGTTTCTGCGTAACCTTCGACCTTCCTAGGATATTTTGTTAAACAAGCTTGAATGCTTTCTGCAAACTGCTGCGGGCGATCGGGTGTGCACCAAGTCGCAGCAATATTCCCCGACTTAAACTCAAGCAAAGATGGAATCTCCGTCGCCACAATCGGAGTTCCCGATGCCATATAATCGAAGAATTTCAAAGGAGATGTGAACGTCGCCGCCTCTGTCAAACAGTGCGGGTGAACTAATACATCGGCGGCTTGCAATAGGCTAGCCAGTTGATTTTGCGGGAGGTAGCCGAGAAATTTGATGTTATTAACTTGCTTGTCTTTAGCTAACTTCTGGTATGCTGTTACTTGGGATGAATCCCCGCCTGCGATCGCAAATTGAACTCCCGGCAATTCCTGCGCCACATCCACCAACATATCCACACCTTTAAACGGGTAAAGCCCGCCCGCATAAACGGCTAAATTCTCTCTTCCATCTGTTAATAGCTGCTGTCGCCATATCTGGGCGTCTGCGGTTTGTCTCGCGAGAAACAACTGATTAAAACCGTTGTGCAGCATAATCACTTTTTCCGGCGGCATTCCATTTTCAATCATGCTTTCTCGCACTGTATTCGCAACAGTTACAGCAATTTGAAACAGCGGATTGCGGACAATTTCCGGCTCGAATTGCTTGGATTCGTGGTGGTGTTGTTCGTAAATGGCGGGAATTCCGTTTTTAATTGCGGCTTTGACAAAGTTCCAGTCGCGGGTGTGGACGATTTTAGTGGATTTTCGCAGGTGAATCGGTAGGTAGTATTTTGAGACTATTGTACTGGAACTCGTCCACTTGCTGTCGAAAAGGTCGATCGGGCATGGCATCGGTAAATCAGCTATTTTTAATTTATCTTGAATATTATATATTTTGGTAAGTTTCTCATCCGGTTTTCTTGGTTGGAAAGGATAAAACCAATCAACCGGATTAAAAGCATTCCACCCTTTGCGGAGATAAACCAAAACGGCCGGTAAACCGAGATTTGCGGCCGCATTCGCAGAGTGAGCAACCTGAACTAAGCTGGCTACATTCGGTTGCGGCAAGATATTTCGGGTGAAAAATACATAATATTTAGACATGGGAATTGGGGATGGGGCATTGGGCATTGGGCATTGGGCATTGGGAATTGGGAATTGGGAATTGGGCATAGGGCATAGGGCATAGGGCATAGGGCATAGGGTATTGTTGCCCGATGTTATTTGTGAGTGGCTACCCATAACTCATAACTCATAACTCATAACTCATAACTACTTCTTAACAGCCTGACGCTTAATAGTATTTTCTATAAATTCTAAAGTCTTGAAAATATTAGCAGCCGAGTGAAATGATTCTCTGATTAACTCGTCTCTTTCTTCGGGAGAATCTACCATTTCATCTACTAGCAATTTGAGGTAAGCAATCATCGGAGTCAGGCGCGTCCGAATTTCGTAAGAGCCTCTAATTAAAGCTTCATCGCGAGCGGTTTCTTCGGCAAACTGCACTGAATACAAGCGAGTGTAGTAACCTCCTTTGGCTAGCAATTCTTCGTGGGAGCCAATTTCTACGACTTGTCCGCGATCGATCACAGCGATTTTATCCGCTTTTTGGACTGTGGAGAGGCGGTGGGCGATGACTAAGGTTGTACGATCGCAACTCAGTTTCTCGATCGCCGATTGCACATACCTTTCCGAAACCGTATCTAGCGAACTCGTTGCTTCATCTAAGATTAAAATCTCCGGGTTTTGCAGCAGCGCTCTAGCAATCGAAATTCTCTGACGCTGCCCTCCCGATAGTATCACACCCCGATCGCCAATTTGAGTATCCAGCCCCTGCGGCAACAGTTCGATAAACTCATAAGCATTCGCTCCCTTCGCGGCTTCCAGAATTTGTGCCTCAGTCGCTTCGGGCCTAGCATAAGCAATATTCTCGCGCACAGAAGCATTAAACAAAAACGTATCTTGGCTAACAATACCCATCGCTTTTCTGAGACTTTTTAGCTCAAAATCGCACAAATTTATGCCATCGATCGAGATACAACCGACCGTAGGATCGTAAAATCTCGGAAGTAAATCTGCCAAAGTTGACTTACCAGAACCCGAAGTTCCTACTAATGCCAAAGTAGTACCGTGAGGTAGAAATAAATCGATTCCTTGCAAAACTAAATTTTTGTGATTTGGATAACTAAAAGATATTTTATTAAAATGAATT
This sequence comes from Cyanobacteria bacterium SOY_34_metabat_3, assembly GCA_031399265.1. Taxonomy (GTDB): domain Bacteria; phylum Cyanobacteriota; class Cyanobacteriia; order Cyanobacteriales; family Microcoleaceae; genus Microcoleus. The sequence goes on from JANNOR010000313.1 coordinate 21,014, forward strand.
CCCCATCGCAAATGAGTATATTTCACTGACCCATCCAGCATAAATGGCTTGTCATCACAACTTAAAAAATCATCCACAACCTCTACACTAGCCGATGTATTAGCGAATTGACTGCGCCCGCTATTTAACTGAGAAATCAAAGGAATCAACCGAAAAAGCACCAATAAATAGGTCAACAAAACTGTAGAAATAGACTCTATTTCATTGGCAAAAATTGTGCGTCCTATAAATACAATCAAAATAATCACTATCAAATTAACAACTTCGTTAATTGGGGCGATCGCCGCATAGTTTACCTGAGCCTGAAAATCGGCTTGTTCTCGCCTTTGAATTAAATTCTTGATCCGTTGATATTCCCTTTCCTCGTTCCCCGTTGACTTAACTAGCCTAATCCCAGTCATGGTTTCGAGAACTCTAACCGAATAATCTTTCGACATTTCAGAAAGCAGGTGGCCAAAATACTTAGAACGGTTAATAATATGTTGATTTGCCCAAGCAACTAACCCCAACAAAACTGTAGCTGTCACCGTCAGTTTCCACGATATAGAAAGCAGCAGACCCACAAATACCAAAACGGTGATTGAGGTGGTAAACATTCCGATCGCTGTACCAACTGCACTAGCAGTCCGGCCAATCTCTCCGCCCAATCTATTAATTAAATCCCCGACTTTAGTTTTAGAGTAAAAATCTAAATCTACTTTTAACAACAAATCCAAACCAGTTTCTCGCAAATCAAAAGTTAAAGAGCGCGTCAGAGAAGTAGCTAATAAAGTATTGATATAACTGGCAACATTCTTCAAGATAATTGCCAAAACAATCGCCGCTGTCATTAAAACCAACCGCTGGTTTTGAGGCATTCCTTCAAAGGGATACATCAAAGTTTTAATTAAAGGTGGAGCGCCGCGTAACTCGACAGCTTCCTCTAAAAAACTCAAAAGCACTGGTACAATCAGAGTAGTGCTGATACCGTTGAATAAAGCCCCAGAAAAGCCGAGGATCACAGTTAACAGAATCCTGCCCGGATATCTTCTGGCAAATTTTAGGAGTAGCTTATTAGCAGACATGAAGCATTCCCAGCTAAACAGTACGGCATTTCAAAATATTCTTTAATTACAGCCAGTGTTTCTTCCTCCATTCAGTCGATTTAAAGTTACTTAGATCTAGGTGCAATTAGAATATCTGAAAGTATCGGTGCCATTGCTTGAATGCTATATTTTTTCACGCATCTTTCCCGAGCTTTCATTCCTTGCAAATTCGCGGCTGTCAAATTTTCAAATATCCATTGAATTTTTTGGGAAATTTGAGCGGGAGAACTCGGCTCCACTAAATAACCAGTTCCCCCTAAAATTGCTGGAATATCCCCCACTCGCGTTGACAAAACAGGCTTAGCCATTGCCATGCCATCTGTCAGCTTAAGCGGAAACTGAGCTGCGGCTGCGAGAGTCTCTCGCTGGGGAACAACCACAATGTGAGCCGCCGCGACAACTTCAGGCATCGTTTCGACTGGAAACCTAGGCAGTTTAACAATCCAACGCCCCCATTGTTGCATAAGTCTATCATCATAATCATCATAAGGACTTCCGCCGACGATCGCTAATTTTAAATCTGGCTGATTTAACTGTTCCAGGGCTATCAAAACATCCTCAACACCTTTGTGAGGTCGCGGTGCACCGGGAAACATCAGAATTCTATACCCCGACAAGCCGTAACGCTGTCGGCTCAATTCAGGATTGTATTTAGCAGGGTCAAACATTTCAGTATCCTTACCATTCGGCAAATATACCCCACCAAAACGCTGTTTTAAAAATTCAGTATCGACGGTGACAGCATCAGCGCGGGAAACTAAACTTTCCATCCACTGGATGTACAGCGGATGATCTGGTTTTCTCAATTCACCGTTTTGTTTGAAAATATCTCGATAAAGTTGTTTGAAATCAGGACGGTATTTCCATTCATCTCCGCCGAACCAGCTAAGTTCCCAGTCATCTATATCTAAAATCACAGGGCGGCGAGTACCCAGTTTTTTTAGGAGCGATAAACCAAAGCTTGTAGGTTTAGGTTTGACTGCATAAATAATATCCCCATCTATTTTTTTCAAGACTTTTTGTGCGTCTATCAAAAATCCAGGATAGTTTTTGCCCGGTATTGCAAAGACTGGGATGTTTTTCGGAGGAATAGCATACAATTCCTTGCCAAACTGAAATCCGACAACTTCTACCTCGTATTTAAGATAGAGCAGGACTTGAGCCAATAGAAAAGCACGAATTGCACCTCCTCCCGACAAATCGCTCACCACTAATGAAACTTTCACTTGGTAATTTGTATATCAAAAAGTTGCTTAATTCTCCTGCTTAACTGAGATTTTGTCAAGGTTAGTAAAGAAAAAAATATTTTCTTTCGGTTGCTATAATATTGAAACTTTGAGTGATTTACTAAAGCTTATTTTAAGCGCCAGGGATTGTTAAGTTGATTTGGTAAAAATAGTTGAGCAGTGCGATCGACTATTCTAGTAAAGAGAGTTCTCGTCACATTCTTCGCATACTGCGGACGGTAAGGGTAAGTACAGTGCATCACCTTAATCGGCTCGTCAATCCTATAAAGCTCTTTCCATTTGTCCAAGTAATTGTAAACGGGCGACAAGGTTTTCATTTTCGGGTTGACAGATGCAATAGCAGCGGCAAAAGCACCCTGATCTTTTAAGAGCAGCACATCTTGATGGGCAACTACAATCTCGAAATATTTCTTAAAACAAGTGAATAATTCCTGATTTTTACTGCTGTTTGTAAAAGCTATAAATCCGCCATTATATTGAATGCTATTGTCGTTTAGGGGTAATCCGACTGATTGCAGAGTTGAGAGAATGTCTTGCTTGACTCTTAATAAATTAGCAGCTTTTGCGATCGCAGGCTGCACATCTTCTGTTACTAAAAAATTAAATTTATCTAAATATACAAATACCTCATTAATTGGTGATAGCAAACAAATATCAGAATCCATGTAGATTGTTTTTTCAAAAGGCGAGGCTTGATATAAAGCTAGTTTAGCTTGCCGTGAAGCTAAAACGGGATTTTCATTAGAGGGTACTGGTTGCAAAATTACATTTTTAAAAGCCTTGAGTAAGGGATATAAATAGCGTGGAACTCCTGCAATCAAAATCACAATTGGTTCTTGATGAAACTTACGGACAGAAGCTAGAAAATGTATGCAGTCTTGAAATGAGTACAATCCAATTAAAATGGTGATAAATCCTTTATCCATATCTTTTATCTAACGATAGTAAAAATCAAAATTTAATAAGGCAATTAACTGTGTTTTGAATAACCGATAGAGGTATTGCCAATGCTCAAACTGCAATTTATCCAAAACTTTATCCCAAAAGGTTCTTACTTGATTTTTTTGCCAGTCCCAATGAGCAAAAGAATGATCCATAATCTGAGCGAGTTCCTGCCACCCCTCATTACGAATGTTCCACCCAACTTTAGCAGTTGCTAACCCAATAGGATTCCCATCTTTTGTTTTAACTTTTTGGACTTCAAAAAATCTTCCAATCTTTCCCCATTCTTGAATAAACTGAATTTCTTTCCCATTATCTCTCGCAATTACAAACAAATTTTCTTGAACAAAACTTACATTTTTTAAGGGTAATTCTAGCTTTTTTGCTAATTTATGAATCGCCTCTTTTCTCCCCGGTAATGATTGATTTGGCGGATGTTCTAAAATGGGAATAAATCCTTTACAAGTAATTCCTGACATCCATTCTCTCTCCGGTACTTTTGCTGTGATTCTTGTATCTGCATCAACAAAAATTGTCACTCGGAATAATTCCAAGGCTTTTTTTAGTGCAAATCGTTTATCATTATAACAATAATCTACACCTTCGCGACTTTTTTTAAAGGCAAAAACATTCGTCAAATTCTGAAAGTCTTTTGGGTTGTCAGTACAAACAACTAGCATCGTCCCTAGAGAATGAGTTTCTAAGTCTGCTGCTAGTTGTTTGGCTAATTCGCGATACTTTTTGCGAAAAGCCAAGGTGCAAAAAGAAAAATCTTTGTGATGGTTTAACATTATTTTCAACTCGATTTTTGCACTTGTTTTATTTGAGTTTATGCTAACTGTGGCGTTTTTGATGCCATTGCCAAGCATCGGAGATAATATCTTTAATGTCTGGATATTCGGGACGCCAACCCAAGGTTTCGATCGCCTTTTTGCTGCTACCAACTAAAGCAGGGGGGTCTCCAGGACGCCGATCGCACTCAACAACCTTAATCTCTTTTCCCGTCACTTGGCGGGCCGTTTCTATCACCTCTTTTACCGAAAAACCGCCGCCGTTCCCCAAATTAAAGAAATCTGATTCGCCACCATTTAACAAATATTCCAATCCCAAAATGTGCGCCGACGCCAAATCGTTAACGTGAATGTAATCCCGAATGCAAGTACCGTCTGGAGTCTCGTAGTCTGTGCCGAAAATTGCGATCGAATCTCGTTTCCCCAAAGCAGCGAACAACACCAGCGGTATCAGGTGAGTTTCTGGATTGTGATCCTCTCCTAACAACCCGTTTGGATCTGCGCCAGCCGCGTTAAAATAGCGGAAACAAACAGATTTTAAATTGTACGCAGGGTCAAAATCAGACAAAATCCGTTCTACCATTAACTTAGTAGCACCGTAGGGATTGATCGGATTTTGCGGGTGGTCTTCTGCAAGCGGAATTCTCTCAGGTACGCCGTAAGTCGCGCAAGTAGAAGAAAACACAAATTTCTTGATATCAGCAGCGATCATCGCTTCCAAAAGGACGATCGTGCCGATGACGTTGTTGCGGTAATATTTGGCTGGGTCGGTAACAGATTCGCCAACGTAAGCGTATGCAGAAAAGTGCATTACCGCATCAATTTTGTGGGTAGCGAACAGGTTGTCGAGCAAAGTGCGATCGCTCGTATCGCCAACTACCAACTCCACCTGCAAAACCTGCTCTACTATATCTCGATGCCCGTAAACTAAATTATCCAAAATTACCACACCGTAACCAGCGTTTTTCAGCGCTAATACCGCGTGAGAGCCAATATATCCAGCTCCGCCCGTTACCAAAATAGTGGGTTTTTCTGCACTCATTTTATTTTGCCTGTTTATTGTAGCTGCAAGAAGTTTGGTAGGGACACTCTAAGAGCCTTTCGGAGTGTCAATTTAAACTCAAACGTAGTCAGAGATTGCTGTTTGACCATTAAACTCAGATCCCCCCTAACCCCCTTAAGAAGGGGGGAACAAGAATCTTCTCAAAGTCCCCCTTCTTAAGGGGGATTTAGGGGGATCTAGACTGGGGGAAAAACGAGATTTCTCAAGGCTTTCGGCTTAAATTGATACTCCTTGGGTTCTGGGAGTGTCCCTACTTATGTAAGGAATTTACAAGTTCAATCGATAAACTTGAGGCGACCAATTTGGATATAATCAAATATCCGATTGATTTGATGTCGATCCTCCTCTGATATTTTATCATCTGACAAGATAGCAGAAGTCACAACTAAGTGTTCCCGGCGAGAGATTTTGCCAGATGCTACAATCCGATCGACCATTTGAGTAATTGTCAAGTTCGATTTGGTGTGAGATGTTGGCATTTATTCATCGCCTTTATGTCAAAATAGTTAAAGCTGCTGGCAGTTGTTGACCCAAAAATGGTACACACCAGACCGCAAATTAATTTGTGGAACAGCAAGCATAAGGTATCAGAGTTTTACTCCCAAAGATAGATGCGCAAAAGATAAAATTTTGGATCTGGCCTTTGGATAGCGATCGGACTAATCCAATTCTATAATAATTTGCCTAGAGAGGAACTTTGGTATGCAGGTTTATCGGATTCCGGTACTGTCCGACAACTATATTTTCTTGCTGCACGATCGCGATCGCCGCACAGCAGCAGTCGTCGATCCAGCAGTCGCAGAGCCAGTCTTGGAGCAACTGATCTCGCTCGGAGCCGAATTAACAGCAATTTTAAATACGCACCACCATAGCGACCACGTAGGTGGCAACCGACAACTGATCGATCGCTTTCCTGAAGTTAAAGTATACGGCGGCGCAGAAGACCGAGGCCGAATTCCCGGACAGCAAGTTTTTTTGCAAGGGGGCGATCGCGTTGAATTTGCCGATCGCACCGCCGAAATCTTTTTCATACCCGGCCACACAAAAGCTCACATAGCCTACTATTTCTCGCCCAACAACCCGGGGGAAACTGGGGAATTGTTCTGTGGAGACACTTTATTTGCTGGAGGCTGTGGCAGACTGTTTGAAGGCACTCCAACTCAAATGGTAGCTTCCCTCGCGCAACTGCGAAACTTGCCGGACAATACCAGAGTTTGGTGCGCCCACGAATACACGCTGAAAAACTTGCAATTTGCTCTGACTGTGGATAGCGACAATCTCGATTTGCAGCAGCGCTGGGGCGAAGTAAAAGCAGCCCGCAGCCGCAATGAACCCACGATACCATCCTCGATCGCACTCGAAAAAAGCACAAACCCATTTTTACGTTGGGATTTTCCGAGTCTTCAGTCAGCCGCCAACACTCAAGATTCTGTGCAAACTTTCGCTCGATTGCGCGGGATGAAAGACCGATTTTGATTCACATCTTGCATTGTGACAACTTAAGACTAAAAATTTTGATAAATCTCGCTTTTACCCCAGTCTTGATCCCCCTAAATCCCCCTTAAGAAGGGGGACTTTGAGAAGATTCTTGTTCCCCCCTTCTTAAGGGGGGTTAGGGGGGATCTAGGCCTAATCGTCAAACACCAGTCTGTGACTAACTTTGACCTTAAGTTGATACAAATGGGCCGAAGAGCCCGCCCAAAAAGGGTTATTTAGAATGGTGCAATATCTCAGTTACAAATATCTTTGTTAGAAAATGAAAAATCCAGGCAATACTGAACCGCAACCTCAAATGAACCCCTCTATTTCAACAGATTCTAACAAAGAACTCTACTCAAACGTGCCTTTGCCAACAGATTTTGGGATGGTTTTGCAATTGGCAGATGGCAGCATTCAGGCGTGCAATGCTCGCGCGCAGCAACTGTTGGGGATCACAGCAGAACAGATGCAGGGCTTCACTTCAATCAATATTCCGTGGCAGACTGTGCGCGAAGATGGCTCGGATTTTCCGGGCGAAATGCACCCGGCGATGGTGGCGCTGCAAACCGGACAACCTTGCTCAAATGCGATTATGGGCTTCTATCAACCGCAGGGAGAATTGATTTGGTTGACGCTTAATTCTGAACCTTTATTTCAGGGAGATCGATCGACTCCCTATGCGGTAGTCACAACCTTCACTCCGATCGCTCCACCTCAACCCGAAGCCGCCAACAACGCGATCGCGCAGCAACTGTTAGACACCCTAGAAAGTATTTCCGACGGGTTCTTTGCTTTAGATCAAGATTGGCGATTTACCTATTTCAATTCTCAAGCAGCACGGTTGCTGAATCGACTTTCAGCAGATTTGATCGGTAACAGCATTTGGGAAGAGTTTCCCGAATCTATGGGTAGTTTGTTTGAAGACGAATATCGCCGCGCCGCCACGGAACAAGTTACGGTTAGTTTTGAATCTTTTTATGCGCCGCTGAATGCTTGGTATGCGGTACGAGCTTATCCGATCGCATCGGGACTTGCCGTTTATTTTCAAGATGTCACCGAGCAGAAAGCGGCTCGGGCTGATTCAATTAAACAAGCGGAAACTTCGCGGCAACAACTAGCAGAAATTGAGGCGATTTATGCTAGCGCACCGATCGGACTTTGCTTCATCGATACCGACTTGCGATTTGTCCGCATCAACGATCGCCTTGCAGAAATTAACGGAGTGACCGCAGCCGCTCACATCGGCAAAACATTGCGGGACATTTTACCACAACAAGCCGATGATTTAGAGCCGCTTTACCAACAAGTTATTGCAACTAAAGTTCCCCTCGAACAGCTTGAAATTCACGGGGAAAACTCCGCACAGCCGGGAGTCGATCGCGCTTGGCTGTTGAGTCTCTATCCGCTGACATCGGAGGACGATCGCGTGCTGGGCGTGAATGTGACAATGCACGAAATTACCGATCGCAAAGCTCGCAAAACAGAAATTCAACGGCTCAACCAAGAACTAGAGCGACGCGTTAATGAGCTGCAATTAATCCTTGATGCTGTACCCGTCGGGATTGCGCTCGCGCGCGACGCGCAGTGTCATGTAATTCGCACTAACAGGTTTGCTCAGTCGATGCTAACAGTGCGGCCGGATGCTAATGTTTCTGCAAGCGGAGACGAAGCCACAACGCTTCCGTTCAAACTATTTAGCAACGGCCAGGAAATCCCACCAGAAGAGCTCCCAATGCAGAGGGCTGCGGCTTCGGGTAGCGAAGTGCGAGATGCGGAATTTCAAATGGTGCGATCGGACGGGGCGACTTTTGATTGGTTGATGAATGCGGTACCGTTATTTGACCAACAGGGCGCAGTCTGCGGCTGTGTCTCAGCGTTTGTGGATATTAGCGATCGCAAGCAAGCTGTTGCTGCTTTGCGCCGCTCCGAGGAACGCTACCGCACTTTGTTTGAGTCCCTAGACGAAGGATTTTGCATCATCGAAATGCTGTTTGACGACAACGAAAAGCCGATCGACTACCGCTTTTTGGAAGTTAATCCCGCCTTTGAGAAACAAACTGGACTCGAACAAGCTGCGGGTAAAACGGCGCGCCAGCTCACTCCCGGGCTCGAAGATTATTGGTTTGAGATATTGGGCAAAGTGGCGCTGACAGGGGAGCCAGTGCGCTTTGAGCATGGCTCGGAAGTGATGAACCGCTGGTTTGAGGTTTCGGCGTTTCGCACTCCTGAGCCGCACAGCCGCCAAGTCGCCATCCTTTTCAAAGAAATCAGCGATCGCAAACAGTCGGAAAATCTATTGCGCCAACAGGAAGAGCAACTGCGACTATTCGTCAAACATTCGCCTGCGGGGGTGGCGATGTTCGATCGCCAGATGCGGTATATGCTGGTGAGCGATCGCTGGCTGGCAAGTTACGGGCTGGGCGCTCAAAACGTTATAGGTCGATCGCACTACGACATCTTTCCCAATTTGCCCGATCGTTTGAAACAAATCCACCAGCGCTGTCTGGCGGGAGCAGTCGAAATGTGCCAAGAAGATCCGTTACCCCGTGCTGATGGCTCGATCCACTGGGTGCGCTGGGAAATTCATCCGTGGCGAACCAACAGCGGCGAGATTGGCGGGATCATGATTTTTTGCGAAGTAATCACCGATCGCAAAAACGCTGAACTCGCACTGCAAACTGCAAACCAGCAAGTTAGCAATATTCTAGAAAGTATTGCCGATGCTTTTATCGCGATCGATGCACAATGGCGCTATACCTACGTTAATGCCGCTGCTGAAAAACTGCTGGCGCGATCGAGAAACGAGTTGCTAGGTCGATCGATGTGGGAGCTATTTCCTGCCGATAAAGAATCCAATTCGATGGTATATCAAGAATTTCATCGAGCAGTTAACGAGCAAGTTTCTGTGAAGTTTGAAGAGTTTTCCCCTTCACTTCAAATCTATGTAGAAGTCAGCGCCTACCCAGCGGCTGAAGGACTTACGGCTTATTGGATTGATATTAGCGATCGCAAACGCACTGAAGCAGAATTGCGACAAAAGAATGCAATTTTGAACGTGATTAACGAGTCAGCACCCACACCCATTTTTGTCAAAGATCGGGAAGGACGGATTATTTATGCAAATCCAGCCACGCTGGAGGCGCTGGGAAAACCTGCTGCGGTCGTAATTGGGCGGCGCGATCGCGATTTATACCCAGTAGCAGAACTGGGAGCGATCGTCAGCGAGAACGATCGGCGGATTATGGAATCCGGCCAAACAGAAGTTGTCGAAGAATCTCCCGATGGAATTCGGACTTTTCTGGGAATGAAAGCTCCCTACCGCAACGAAGCCGGAGAAGTAATCGGCTTGATTGGCATCTCCAGCGACATCACAAATCGCAAACGAGCCGAAGTCGCGCTGCAAGAACAAACTAAGTTACTGCAAGTAATTATTGACAGCATTGGCGACGGTTTGATTCTTGCCAACCAACAAGGGGAATTTGTGCTGTTTAACCGAGCCGCCGTGGGAATATTCGGTCAGTTATCGAATGAAAAATCAGATCGGGAATGGTCGAAGACTTACGGACTATTTTTGGCAGACCAAAAAACCCTCTTCCCCGACGAGCAACTACCTCTAACCAGAGCAATTAAAGGCGAATATGTCAATGATGTAGAAGTATTTGTCCGGCGCAAAAAATCAGAAGGTCGCTGGATTAGTATCAGCGGTTATCCAGTAGTTGATACTAGCAACGAAATCACAGGCGGAGTGATTGTCTGTCGAGATATCACAGAACGCAAACAAGCTTTATCAGTGCTGCAAGAAAGCGAAGAAAGATTCCGCCATATGGCTAACAATGCTCCTTTTATGGTCTGGGTAACAGATTCCATAGGTTATTGCACTTTCTTGAGCGAAACCTGGTATGAATTCACAGGTCAAACTGAGGAAACAGGTTTGGGATTGGGTTGGGTAAACGCGGTGCATCCAGAAGACCGAGAATACGCCAAAAACTCATTTTTGACCGCCAACGAATGCCATGAACCTTACCGCGTAGAATTTCGTCTGGGGCGCAAAAATGGCGGATATTCTTGGGCGATCGATGCGGCTGCTCCCAGATTTTCTGAAAGCGGACAATTTGAGGGTTATATCGGCTCTGTAATCGACATTACAGAGCGCAAACAAGTGGAAACCGAGCGCGATATGGTTCTGCAATTAGAACAAACTGCGCGCGCGGAAGCCGAGCGGGCCAACCGGATTAAAGACGAGTTTTTGGCGGTGCTTTCTCACGAGTTGCGATCGCCCTTGAATCCGATTTTAGGCTGGTCGCAACTGCTGATTGGCGGTAAGCTGAACCCGGATAAAACCGCCAAGGCCTACGAGACGATCGAGCGCAACGCCCGACTGCAATCTCAATTAATTGAAGACTTGCTCGACGTGTCTCGGATTCTGCAAGGGAAACTGAGCTTGACTGTCGCTCCGGTGAATGTGGAAACCATTATCTTGTCTGCTTTGGAAACAGTGCAATTAGCAGCCGAAGCCAAACAAATTCAAATTGAAACAATCTTAAATCCTGATGTCGGGCAAGTTGTCGGCGATAACAGTCGCTTGCAGCAAATTGTCTGGAATTTGTTATCAAATGCGGTGAAATTCACCCCCGAAGGCGGTCGAGTTGAAGTTAAATTAGCCCAAATAGAAGACCAAGTTCAAATTCAAGTCACAGACACGGGTAAAGGCATTATTCCCGATTTTTTGCCTTATGTTTTCGAGCATTTTCGACAAGAAGATGGTGCGACAACTCGCAAATTTGGCGGCTTGGGATTGGGATTGGCGATCGTCCGCCAACTTGTCGAACTTCACGGTGGTACAGTTTTTGCAGAAAGCAGCGGAGAAGGTCAAGGCGCGACGTTTACGGTGAGATTACCGCTATTAAATGATGATTCTAGAAGGCAGGAGCAGGAAGCCGTCAATTCCTCTGTGAGCCCGGCTCTTTCACCTTTGCCACTAGCTGGATTGAGAATTTTGGTGGTAGATGATGAGCCTGACTCCCGAGATTTTGTCGCCTTTGTGCTTGAGGAAGCGGGTGCGGAAGTGATTTCCGTGTCGTCTGCTGCTGAGGCGCTACTGTCGATCGAACAAACTGCACCGGATTTGCTCGTCAGCGACATCGGAATGCCGGAAATGGACGGATATATGCTGATAAATCACATCCGCACTCAGCTTGGGCCCCAGTTCCGGCAGTTGGTGGCGATCGCCCTAACGGCCTATGCTGGAGAAGGGAATGAGCGCCAAGTTTTGGCAGCCGGATTTGACAAACACTTAGCTAAGCCGATCGATCCGACCGAGTTAGTTGCTACTGTAGTGCGATCGGTCGTCGGGAGGGTATAGTGCGGTAGGGGCATAGCTTGTGGGGTTTCCCTACCTACTTTTCTCTCATCCCTCATCCTCCTTCTCTCATCCCTCATCCTTCTTCCTTCTTCCTTCTTCCTTCTTCCCTCTTCCTTGCGATCGACCCTCAAACTTCGCTATTATAAAAAGTTGCAGTTAAAACCCCACAATCAACGATCATGGCCAAGCGCGTCCAATTAGTTCTAAACAAAGATGTCAGCAAACTCGGCAAAGTTGGCGACGTAGTAGAAGTAGCCCCCGGCTACGCCCGCAACTACCTAGTACCCCAAGGAATGGGATTTCGCGCCACTCCGGGAATTCTGAAGCAAGCAGCACGCCGCCGCGAAGAAGAAAGACTCCGCCAGTTAGAGCTCAAACAGCAAGCTGAAGTCCGCAAAACCGCCTTGGAAGCAGCCGGGCCTTTCATCATCTCCAAGCAAGTCGGCGAAGGAGACGCGATTTTTGGTACTGTTACCAACCAAGAAGTAGCAGAGCTGATTTTCAACTCTACCAGTCAAGAAGTCGATCGGCGTGGCATCACCCTACCCGAAATTCGCGAAACTGGTACATACAAAGCTGAAATCAAACTTCACGCCGAAGTTACCGCCGAAGTTGATATTCAAGTTGTACCAATGTAATAGTAATTGGGAATTGGGAATTGGGAATTGGTAATTGGGCATTGGGCATTGGGCATCGGGCATTGTCATTCGTTTTTCTAATAACCAATAACTAATAACTAATAAGTAATAACCAATTCCCCCATTCCCCATTCCCTATTCTCCATTCCCTATTCCCCATTCCCCATAACTAATGAGCGATTCGATGCCGACAAATATAGAGGCAGAAGAAGCAATTCTGGGCGGGATTTTAATTGACCCCGAAGCTATTTCCCGAATTGCTGAACTTTTGCGTCCAGAATTTTTTGCTATCAGCGCTCATCAAGTCATTTATCGATCGGCATTAGGGCTATTTTTGCAAGGGGAACCCACGGATTTAATGACGGTGACAACTTGGCTAACCGACCGCAACCAGTTAGAACAAGTAGGAGGACTAACAAAATTAGCCCAATTAGTCGATCGTACAGTTTCAGCAGTCAACATCGACCAATACGCAGCCTTAGTCGAAGACAAATATCAGCGCCGCAAACTGATCGAAGCTGGCAACAACATAGTACAATTGGGTTACGAGACATCAGCGCCGCTAGAAACAGTATTAGACCGCGCCGAACAACAAATTTTTAGCATAACTCAAGAACGTCCCCAACAAGATTTAGTATCGATCGGCGAAACACTAAACCAGACATTTCAAGACCTCGAAAATCGCAATGAAGGGCTGACACTTCCCGGTATTCCCTGCGGTTTTTATGACTTAGATGCAATGACAGGAGGCTTTCAGCGATCGGATTTAATCATCGTTGCTGCCAGGCCGGCAATGGGGAAGACGGCCTTTTGTACCAACATCGCCCACCACATCGCCGCTGGAGGGCAGAAATTGCCCGTTGCCATGTTTAGTCTAGAAATGTCGAAAGAACAGCTAGTGCAGCGCATCCTGTCCAGTGAAGCCAAAATCGAAAGTAACCGGTTGCGATCGGGCAGAATCAGTCAAAACGAATGGGAACCGATCAGTGCAGCCATTGGTAGTTTATCAGAACTGCCGCTGTTTATTGACGATACTCCTAACATTACTGTGATGGAGATCCGATCGAAAGCGCGCCGCCTCCAAGCAGAACAAGGTGGAACTCTGGGATTAATCTTGCTAGATTACCTGCAATTAATGGAAGGTAGCAGCGACAACCGCGTGCAAGAATTATCTCGAATTACCAGAGGCCTCAAAGGTTTAGCCCGGGAGCTAAACGTGCCGATTATTGCCTTATCTCAGTTGAGTCGGGGTGTGGAAGCAAGGACAAACAAGCGGCCGATGATGTCAGATTTGAGAGAAAGCGGCTGCTTAACAGGTGATAGTTTGGTAATGCTAGCAGATACTGGTATGCGCGTACCAATTCGTGAATTAGTAGGGAAAACTGGCTTCACAGTTTGGGCGCTCAATGAAGCCACCATGCAGTTAGAAAAAACCGTTGTTAGCAATGCCTTTGCTACAGGTATGAAGCCTGTACTGCGACTGCAAACTCGTTTGGGACGTGCAATTAGAGCAACGGCTAATCATAAGTTTTTAACCATTCACGGCTGGCGGCGATTGGACGAGTTAAAAATAGGCGATCGTATTGCCTTACCTAGATATGTATCGAGTTCCTTCATCCAATCCATGAGCAATGCCGAAATAGCCTTGCTAGGACACATGATTGGAGATGGATGTACTCTACCTCGACACGTTATTCAATACACTACTAGAGAGGAAGATTTAGCCAATACTGTTGTAAATCTTGCAATAGAAGTCTTTGGAGAGCGAGTCGTACCTCGTATTTGTAAAGAACGTGATTGGTATCAAGTTTATCTTCCTGCGGCCTATCATCTCACACATAATGTGAGGAATCCTGTAACGGAATGGTTAGATGCTTTAAGTGTTTTTGGTCTGCGTTCTCACCAGAAGTTTGTCCCCAATCTAATATTTGAGCAGCCTCAAGAAGCAATAGCTTTATTTTTACGTCATCTCTGGTGTACAGATGGTTGCATAAAAACAGGTAGGGGTAAATGTCATTACCCTAGTGTTTACTATGCTTCGAGTAGTGAAAAGTTGGCAAGAGATGTTCAGTCACTCTTACTCAGACTTGGTATCAATGCCCGCTTATTTTTAAGTCCACAGCCAGGGAAAGGGCGAGATCAACATCAAATTTGGGTAACAGGAAGACCTGATTTAGATAAGTTTATTCATTTGATGGGTGCAGTAGGTAACTACAAACAGCAAGCTTTGACAGAAATTGCAGAATATATTGAAGTTCGTTCTAGCAATACTAATAGAGATGTCATACCGCGTGATGTGTGGAGAATGTATGCTGTTCCTGCCATGCAGCAATGTGGTTTAACTACACGCCAGATGCAAGCACAACTTGGCAACTTATATTGCGGTACAACCCTTTATAAACACAATCTCGGTCGGGAACGAGCATTCAGATTAGCTACAATTGTGAAATCTGATGAACTTACCTTGTTATCTAAAAGCGATATTTACTGGGATGAAATCGCCTCAATAGAAGTTGATGGCGAAGCAGAAGTTTACGATTTAACAGTGCCTGCACTACATAATTTTGTCGCTAATGACATCGTAGTCCATAATTCGATCGAGCAAGACGCCGACTTAGTAATTATGCTCTACCGCGATGAATACTATAACCCTGATTCGCCCGATCGCGGAATTGCCGAAGTAATTATTACCAAACACAGAAACGGCCCCACTGGCATTATCAAACTATTATTTGACTCGCAATATACCTCATTCCGCAATCTGGCATCTCCGAAGCGATCGTAAGAAGGAAGAAGGAAGAAGGAAGAAGGAAGAAGGAACACACAGCAAGCTTGAGCGCGATCCGTATTTTACGTTTAATTAGGTCAATTTATTTAAATTAATCAGAACTGACGACAAAAACCCGGTTTCTTTTAAAAAAACCTGGTTTCTAAACACTGTAAAAATTTTGGGGTTAGTTGCGCCCAGCTTGCCTAGCCAGCGATTTTCAACAATTCCACATCAAAAATCAGCGTAGCATTTGGAGGAATCACCCCGCCCGCACCGCGAGCACCGTAACCGAGATCGGGAGGAATAATCAACTTGCGGCGTTCTCCAACTTTCATTGTACCGACACCTTCATCCCAACCCTTAATTACTTGACCCACGCCGATTTTGAACTGAAAAGGAGAATTGCGATCGCGCGAACTATCAAATTTCGTGCCATCCTCTAAAGTGCCGGTGTAGTGAACCACAACCGTCTGACCCGTTTTTGGACTCGCCCCATCACCTTCTTTCAATTCAACATATTTCAGACCTGAATCTGTGGTGACAGTTTTCTCAGTATTTTCAGTCATGTTATTGCCAGCGATAGTAGCTGGTTCTTTTGGTAAACTAGCATCAGCTACTAGCAAGCTATCTTCAGTGAAAGACTTCGCTGAGACTATCTCAAGCGCAGCATCGGTTAAAGGATTATTCACTTCGGAGGCAACTGCTGTAGGTACATAACCGCTCATTTGAGCGACTATCAAAAACACAAAGCAAACTAGCATTACGCCCAGGCTGACCAGAATTCCTCGCAAAAT
The DNA here is from genome assembly GCA_031399265.1 of Cyanobacteria bacterium SOY_34_metabat_3. Lineage (GTDB taxonomy): Bacteria > Cyanobacteriota > Cyanobacteriia > Cyanobacteriales > Microcoleaceae > Microcoleus. Next base: position 37,185 of record JANNOR010000313.1, read on the forward strand.
TAAATCCTCCTGATACTTTTAACCGCGATATCTCAGATATCCAAGACATCTATTACAACCAGAACTACCAAATTTTATCTGAACTTTTCTGCCAAAATATGGCAGGTTTCAGTTAATTTTAAAGGCAAAAGAAAGTATAAAGTCAGAATGTTTGTAATTTTACTTTCTGCCTTTCACATAAGTGCCTTCGGGTGACAATCTTATCACAAGTCGGGCAGCGAAGCGCTCGCGACGGATCTTTCCTCAGCGCCAGTTGCGATTTTCGAGATCCCGCATCTGACGTTCGAGTCGATCGAGCCTACCGCGCAACTCATCCATTTCCGACTGTCGGGGCACACCCATATCTTGCAGGATATTCCGCAATTGTCGCTGCAACTGCGTCTCCCAATTGCCCTGCTCCGACTTAAGCTGTTCCGTCATGTCATCGACAAAGGTTTTGGCTTGCTCGGGATTGATTTTGCCATCTTTGACCCATTGCTCGCTAGCTTCCTGCAATTTCTCGGCTACCAGGGAGGTAGTACCAATGCCCAGCATTACCAGTTGTTTGAGTAAGTTATTGTTATCCATAGATTTTTCCGGTTGTTTGCTCCGTAATACCCGATCGACTCAAGCCGACTGCCAAAGCTGCGAAACCATTTGTAAACTTAAAGTTACACCAGCACTGACATATCTTTCTATTTTGAAGCATCCAGTCACCTGATGGCGAGTTCGATCGCACCAATCCGCGTTCGGAAAACCCGCCCTCGGAGCTCACCGACAACATTACCCCACCACAAGCAAAGTCAATGCCTGATTGCCCCCGCTGTCGCCAACCTGTAGACGCCCAAGCGATTTCCTGTCCGCACTGCAAAACCCCTCTCAAGGCTTTCGGTCATCCCGGTATCCCGCTGTATCGATCGGCATCCGCAGAATTTCTGTGTACTACCTGTATTTACCACGAAGACGACACCTGCAACTACCCGCAGCGTCCCAAAGCCCGAGAATGCACCCTTTATCACGACAAAGCCCAGCCACTTGTTCCCGTCGATAGCCGTTACATCAGCGGCGGCTGGCCGCAATCAATCAAAAATTGGTGTCAGCAAAATGTCGTTTGGTTAGTTTTATTCGGTTTAATTGTAATTAGCATTGCCCTGTCTATCTAAGCCAATAGCACAAAGCATACAATAGACACATCTGCATTCCGAAGTGGTTAAAAATAAAATGACTTCTACAACCATCTCAGATTTACCAAAACCCTTTCCCGATCACACGCAATTACCAGAGGAAGACGGAACCTTTGTGAAAAACTTTCAAGAACATCCTCAGAGCATAATTCTCACAGATTCGATCGGGCCAATTTTAGAAAAACGGCATCCCGATGGATTGTATGCGATCGGTCAAGACTGCGGCATTTACTGGCGAGAAACCGAACCTGCCGAAAAAGGTGCCGAAGCCCCTGACTGGTTCTACGTTCCCGACGTACCGCCCAAAATAGACGGTCAATATCGCCGTTCTTACGTTCTGTGGCGAGAGCATTTAGCGCCGTTAATTGTCCTGGAATTCGCATCCGGCGATGGCTCTGATGAAAGAGATCGAACTCCTCTTTACAATAACAATGGGGATGTCCAAAAACCTGGAAAATTCTGGGTTTACGAACGCATCATGCGCGTACATTTTTACGGCATTTTTGAAATCAAAACTAACAAGTTAGAAGTTTACCAGTTTGCCAATGGTGATTATCAAAAAGCGACTCCAAACGAGCGCGGGCATTATCCGATTCCTCCTTTAGGGATAGAGCTAGGATTGTGGGAAGGAAGTTATCAAAATCAAACGCAAATTTGGTTGCGGTGGTGGGATTCGGAGGGGAATTTGCTGCTAATTGGTTCGGAGCGAGCCGAAATAGAAAAACACCGAGCCGAACAAGCTGAGTCTCAGCTTGCTTTGGTTGAGTCTCAACTAGAACGGGAACGGCTGGAAAAAGAGCGATTGCTCGATCGACTCCGAGCGGCCGGAATTGACCCTGACAATGTATAAACAATCGACTAGCCTCCAAACTACCGCAATCAGTTTGGGGGTTAGGCTCCCATTGCTGTATCAACAGCTTTGGGGGCGTGACTAAATTTTGGGGCGACGAATGTTATTTGGCAAGATAAATTAAGAATTTTGGCATGAGTTATGTATTCGGTATAGACGGCGGCGGAACTAAGACTATTTGTCTGTTAATGAACGAAAGTAGGCAAATTTTAGGACGGGGCGAAGCAGGCCCATCAAATTATCAAACGCTGGGAATTGAGACGGCTAAACAATCGATTCAATTGGCGATCGAACAAGCAATTCTATCTGCTAACATCAAAGCCGATCGCCATTTCAACATAGAAGCAATTTGTCTGGGATTAGCAGGCGTCGGGCGTCCCAGAGATATTGAAATTGTGCAGTTTTTTGTCCAGAATTTACAAATTAGCCAATTATGGCCGCCTAAAAATATTGTAGTTTACAGCGACTGCACGATCGCCCTTGTCGGAGGTATCGGCCATCCTTCAGGGATTGCGGTGATTTCAGGGACAGGCTCAATTGTTTTCGGGCAGAACCGTCAAGGACAAACAAAACGAGTGGGCGGTTGGGGATATCTTTTAGGCGATGAAGGTAGCGGATATGACATCGCAATTCGTGGCTTGCAAGCTGCTTTAAAGTTTTACGATGGACGCGGAAAGTATACCATACTTGCTGAAAAATTTCAAGTACATTTAGGTCTAAAAAACCTGGAGGAATTGGTAGAAGTTGTTTATCGACGCGGTTGGGGCGTCAAGGAAATTGCAGGTTTATCGCTAATTGTCGATCGCGCCGCCGCAGAGGGCGATCGTGTTGCTGATGACATTATTAATCGTGCTGTGGCAGAATTGATCTTAGCCACGAAAACAGCTATTGCAGGGCTATTCAATCAAACAGAAGACCTGGAAATTGTGACAATCGGAGGTGTGTGGGGCGGCGAAGCAAATTGCCGGGGTCGGTTTGAAGCGGGCATAAGTGCGATCGCCCCAAAAGCCAAGGTAATTTCGCCCAGATACGAACCAGCTTTCGGTGCAGGATTGTTAGCCTTAGATACTCTCAACAGTTAACTGTTGACTATCCTCCTTATCTTCCCGATCGCCCAGTATTGCCGATTTCCCAGATTTTCTCAAATTTAAAAATATTTTATTATCTGCCTTATCTTCCCAACTTGCCCAATTCCAGCCTGCCATAATAAAAACATCGAATGAATCCGCAACCAAAAACAAGTTTAGCAGCAGTCAATTCCTAAGTAAAAAAATCAACCAAGGAGACAAAATATATGATTACTTCTCAAAAATGGCGCTCGGCAACAGCAGCAGTCCTCGCCCTGGGAATTACAGTTGCAACTAGCGCGCCGCTAGTGGTAGCAACTCCCGCCGAAGCTCAACAACGAATTTCACAATTTGATAGCATCCGCATTCCCTCGGGCAGTGTAATTCCAGTGAGATATGAAAAAGACAAAATAGTTGTCACCCGAGAAGAAACAGCACCTCTAACTTTAGAAGTAGCGCAAGACATCCGCACAAATCAAGGCAGAGTTTTAATTCCCGCAGGCAGCCAGATTGTTGGGGAATTGCGACCAGTTAGAAGGGGCAATCAAATCGGTACTCAATTTGTTGCCAGAGAGTTAATTATTAGTCGCCGCCAACGCTATCGGATTGATGGCAATTCGGGAATTATTACCAGAACCGAAAGAGTTCAAAAAGGTGCTGGCGGAGGTTCAGTATTGGAAGGTGCAGCATTGGGTGCAGCAGCAGCAGCCGCGCTGGGTGGGATTACCGGCGACAAAGCGATCGCCACTGAAGAAGTATTGGGCGGCGCTGGCATCGGCGCTTTAGCTGGAGTATTATTGGGACGGCGCAGCGTTGACGTGATTGTAATTCGCCCAGAAGAAGATTTATCAGTGAGATTGCGATCGGACATCGTGCTGCGGTAATATTGGAATCTTCCGATTAATTATTTGCAGTAAAACATTGTCGATCGCTAACTTGTGGTCTCCCGATAATTGGCTAGGCGTACTATTAAGGTTGTGCCTGGCCATGTTAGTTGGTGGAATGATTGGATGGGAACGCCAATTGCGGCACAAACCAGCAGGATTGAGGACTCATATGCTAGTAAGCATGGGTTCTGTACTGTTTGTTTTAATACCGCTGGCGATAGGTAAAAATGAAAATGGACGAGATGCGATCGAGCGCGTAATTCAAGGCATTGCCGCCGGAATTGGATTTTTGGGAGGCGGAGAAATCCTGCGGGAATGTCAACAGGAAAGAGGCAAACCAGAAGTTCACGGGCTTACCTCAGCGGCCGCTATTTGGGTGTCAGCAGCTTTAGGAACTGCGGCAGGATGCGGGTTGTGGCAACTTGCACTAATTGGTGGTTTCATGTCACTGTTCGTTTTGAGAGTAATTAAACAGTTAGAGCGTCGGAGTTAGAGGAGGCTGATTCTGTCCGCACAATTTCCACCCCAAACACTTCTGCAAACTCAGCCACAACGATCGACCTCACGCGATCGACTTCAATTCCCGGCAAAAACTGCTCCAAACTCCCCACAGGTCGATCGGGAATCCCGCAAGGTACAATTTGCCCAAAACCTTCGAGATTCGGGCACACATTCAAAGCAAAACCGTGCATCGTAATCCAGCGGCTGACTTTAATGCCGATCGCACCCACCTTGTACCCATCCACCCAAACCCCAGTCATCCCAGCAACCCGCGAACCCTGCAAACCCAAAACTTCCAGCACCCGCAGCAGCACTTCCTCCAACTGTCGCAAATACCAATGCAAATCCTGCTGATGACGGCGCAAATTTAAAATCGGATACCCCACCAATTGGCCAGGACAATGGTAAGTCACCTCACCGCCCCGTTCAACTCGGTGCAATTCCGGCGCAGTTTCGCCGTCAAATTTGAGAAATTCCAACTTCGCGCCCTGTCCCAAAGTGTATACAGGCGGATGTTCCAGCAAAATCAGCACATCCGGCAAATCGGGATTTTCCCGACGCTCTCGAACCAGTTTTTGCTGGATTTCCCAAGCTTGGGAGTAGGGTACTTGTCCCCAATCGAGGAGCAAGCAAGATGGAGAATTGAGATGTTGAGAAAAAGAAGGTAAAAGCATAAAAAAATCAAGAGTGTTTTCACGTAATATTGACGCAGTTAAAATTAAGAATTGTCAACACTTAAAAAAAACTTTGAAAATAAGTGTTTTGTAGAATACATAGTGCTATTGTATAAAACATACCCACGTTACAGAAGGGAGGGAGCTCTATGAAGCTTGTTATCCAGGGTAAAAATATAGAAATCACCGATGCAATTCGCGAGTACGTCAATCAAAAGATTGAAAAGGCTGTCAGCCATTTTCAAACTTTGACGACAGAGGTGGATATCCATCTATCGGTGGCTCGTAACCCCAGGATCAATCCTAAGCAGACTGCTGAGGTGACTATCTATGCTAACGGCAGCGTGATTCGCGCTGAGGAAAGCACGGAAAGCCTTTATGCCAGCATCGATTTGGTTGCCGACAAGATAGCTCGTCAACTGCGGAAATTTAAGGAAAAACGCCACGACAACAAAACCCAGAGTAATGTCAAAACTGTTACAGCGGTTGATGAACTTCCTGTCGTAGACGACTTGATTGGCGATCGAACTCCCGAACTTCCAGCCGAGGTAGTCAGGACAAAGTATTTTGCCATGCCTGCGATGAGCGTGCAAGAAGCTTTGGAACAATTAGAAATTATCGATCACGATTTCTATATGTTCCGTAATGCGGAAACAGGCGAAATTAACGTGCTTTACGAACGCAAGACTCACGGCGGCTATGGAGTTATCCAACCACGAAATGCCAACGGTAACGGGCATAGCAAAAATGGCAAAACTGCCGAAAGCGCTGTACCTGAAAAATCTAGCGTTGGGAAAAGTTAGATAATTGTGAATTGCTAATTACGATCGCACAATCAGGACACGGCAGTGCCGTGTCCCTACAATTAATCGTGGTAGGGACACGGCACTGCCGTGTCCTCTACATTATTCCGATGCAACGGTCAACGATATGGTATCGAATGCGCTGGTATTAGAACTATTCATCTCTCTGCGCTCTCTGCGCTCTCTGCGGTTAAAATCATTTCAATCCAATCATATCTAACTCTTAATACCTTCCAAAGTTTTGAGAGACTCCGAAACGTGCGCCTTAAAGTCCAACATTGAGTCAAAAATATGCTTGACAACGCCTTGTTTGTCGATCGCATAAGTCACTCTACCAGGCATAATCCACAGTGTAGCAGGAACCCCATATAATTGACGCACTTTATTACCAGTATCGCTCAAAAGAATGAAAGGTAGCTTATATTTGGTGGCGAATTTCTGGTGAGACTGCTGCGAATCATCGCTAATTCCGATGACTTCTGCACCTGCGTCTTTGAAAACTTCATAACTATCACGAAAAGCGCAAGCTTCCGCAGTACATCCGGGCGTGTCATCTTTGGGGTAAAAATAGAGGATGACATTTTTTTTGCCTTTAAAATCTCTCAGGCTGACGGATGAGCCAGTTTGAGAGGTTAAGGTGAAATCTGGTGCGATGTCTCCTACTTTGACTGTCATGTTTGTTTAAGTGAGTGTTTTGCTTGTTGATTATTATAGGATAGTTAGCGGGAGAGGATTTTTAACCGCAGATGAGGGCAGATGAACGGAGATGAACGCAGATGGGTTAATTGACATTTTTTGATAAAATCAAGTTGAGCACGTTCAACTCGTTGGAGCTCATCAGGTACTTATCTGTGAACATTTTGGCTCGACTTTGTTCTAAACTGTAGCTTCTAAACACGATAAATGGGAAGTCTTGATACTTGTGCCCGATCGGCATTACACTATCTACAGGATACATTTCTCGCATATACGCCGACAAAATCTCCCGAAACTGCCTGTCTTCCGGTTCTTCCAGCCCGCTGTCAGCAAAATACTTCTGCATTTCCTCGCCGCTGACAAAAGCAAACAGCGGTATGGCATAATAGCGATCGAACTGTTGGCTGAGTTGTTCAAAATACTGAGTTTTCTCCACATCGCTGTTGAGAAATTGCAAAAGCTCGATCGCACCTCCTGTTATAGCCGATCGCACATTCTCCGGGTACGACTTGCTATCCCTGATTTGATACATTTTGTGCAACAACTGATTATCTACACATTTCTGAATTTGCTCGCGTAGCCGCATCTGGTATTTTTCCAGCAAATTTTTATTAGCTAAAGGCACTACCAACAAACTACCACAAACATGACCAATCTCTAAATTATCGTAACTCAGCAAACCATCCAGCGGATTGCACTTTTCCAAAAACTTCTTGTTAAAATTATCCCGCATTTCCAGATAGGAATCGCCCTTGTGACGAGAGTTATCGGAATTTCTCAAAAGAAACTCCCCACGCCCCAAAAGCTCCTCTAGACTCGTATAAACCTCCTTTAGCAACCTATTTCCTCGGATGCTTTCGCTCTTTAGCGTTTTAATCAGAGAAGCCATCTTGTTACTAAAAGTATCTCCCACTGCGGAAACCGACTTACCGCCAATCGGAATCATCACAAACTTTTCCCTACCTAAATTCCCATATCCGACAATTCGCGTCATTACCGCAGTCTTGAGAATTAGCAGTAAATTCAACAAACTCAACTTACTTTCTTGTAGGGAAAGTTCCGCATCATCAGCATAATAAACCGCTGTGTCAGACACATAAAAAACCAACTCCTTATCTTCACCGTCAAGGGTTTTACCCTGTTTATCTTCACCGCGCCCCCGATAAATCACCTGTATCACTTCCATCAGATTTTTCTCAATCTGGAAGCGAGGAATATCAACTAAAATCTGCTTAGTTTTTGGGAAAGATAACCCGCGACTTCCCGATGCAGTCATAAAGATTACTTTAGCTGTATCTTTGCACTCCTGTATTTTGGCTTTCTCTTCTTCTGATATATTCGCATGAATTTCTAAATAATCTTCAAATTGATTAAATTCTCGTTCTTTTTGAATCTTATCAATCAATTCTGCCAATCTTCGCTTGTTTTGAATATAGACGATTATTTGTTCGACACCAGATTCCGCCAATCGCTGATTGATATCGTGAATTATTTCAGATTGTACCCGTTTTACTAAATCATTATCCTCTTTTAAAGACGCATTTTCATTGTATTTAATAGTTTCTACAAATACCTTATAAGTTATCTCTAAACTGCGGGCTGGATAAGAATTGGCATTGATTACCGTTGCAGGTAGCCGTTTGAATGCAAAAGGAGTGACTTGTAAAGGTTCAATCACATCCAAATTTTTAGGTAATTTTTTGAAATAGATTTTATCCGGTTCATGGGAGGTATTTTCAAGATGTTGTTTAATTACATCTGGGTCAACAATCGAAGCATCGGCTACAATAATTTTAGTATTAAAACCGTGTTGTGGCTTGTGCAACTCATGATTTTTCACCATCTTAGCAATTCCAGCTAAAAACTCTACACCGCCGTCATCTCCCGTAATTTCATCTATCATAATGAAAATATGTTTGATGCGGCTGGATATTTCTTGCATCTTGGCGGAGATGACTCGGTTATCTCGTTTGTTGTAAGTATCTTGAAATATCTTTTCTAAATGCTCTAGGGTATTCTTTCCGTTTTCTTTCATCTTCACAGATTGGATAGAAACCGTAGCTACGATATTATTAGATGTCTGAGAATTTATCAGTGCATATATACCCTCGCAAATACTGTTAAGCACTCCATTAGTTTTGACACCAACGGGTTGAATAACGGTTTCTCCCTTTTTTTCTAGTTGCGACTGATGGTATTCCTTCCTCTGAATTTCCGAATTGTCATTGAGGAAGCTAACTGTCTTTTTGGAAAAATCTTCGTGACTATTATTCGATGCGTATTTAACGGTACTATATCCTGAATTGCTTTTGATGATATCGGCGTTAGTATTAATACAGAATAGTCGATTGTCGCACAGCAAACCAGTATTTCTGTCTTTGAATTTCTCGATAATATCTAAGTTTACTTGCTTGCGGGGACTGACATATAAGAATAGGAATCCGTCGTCGATATGGCTTTTCAGGAAATTTGCGATCGCAGTTGTTTTCCCAATTCCCGGATTCCCAGTCAAAAAGATATAAGTTTCATCAGATTGAAGCGCTTTCACAATCAATTGGGCGTGAGCATTTCTCAGATGTAATCCGCGATCAATTTGCAATTCATCTGCCAGTTTATCTGATACAATATCAATGGAATTAACAAAATTGTCTATCCGTTCAGTATGACATACAGGTTTAGTAAGATTTTTCTCAATTGCTAACAGAGAATCGACAAACTTTCGGCCTTCTTTGAAACTGCGAGCAGCGTTGAGTTCGATTACACCTAAAACTTCGCTACGAGAATCACTAATTTCTTTGTTGGTAACTTCTTTTTTGTAAATTTCGGCGCAAGTTGCTAACAGCTTAAGTTTGTCCTGGCGTAGGGAAATTGTGCTAATATTGCGATCGCTATAACCCACCACATTAAACAAAACCTCAGCATCTTGTCCAAGGATACCTGTTTGTTGCAGAAACCCATAGAAACTGTGAGCATAGCTACCAGCCTGAATCAACTTAGTGCTTTCCTTATCCTTATACTTAAAAGCTGTGAAAAAGCGTTTTAAATCCTCCGAGAAATCCACACCCAAAGTGCTCGTATCCATCCGCAGATTAGAAAACACACTTTTGGATCGCAAATAGCTAATTTCTCTCATCAAATACTTCCGAATCACCTCTATTTCATTGATATCCTCCGGTTTTGGAGCTAGCGTCGGAGAAAACACAGACAAATCAACGCAGAGAATTCTAAAATCATTCCCATGCTGTAACAGCATCAGCGTATCAGCCTGCAAAAACTCACCCTTTTTCGAGTAGCGCCGGATGTACGAGTTAATCTCATCATCTGATAAACTAATTGTGGCAGTTGTCAACTGAGACAATAGCTGTTTAAAGACTTCTTTCTCATTCTTTTTGTAGGTTCTAATACTGTTTTCATTACTAAAATTGCACTGACAATAGATAATTTCCAAACTGTGCAAATTCCAGCCAGTAGATTTGACATACTCACGGAAAAAGTTCAACCCACCCAGAAAGCCTTTTTGGACAAAAAACAAACTCCATTTTTCAGCAATTTCAGTATCTAAACTAGCCAGCAACTTAGCTTCTCTAATCATTTCCGCCATCATCTTTGGCAATTTGAGTTGCTGCAAATCCAGACGATAGGAATCTCCGAAATTATGAGCTAAATTTTCCTTCTGGATATATGCCAGAATCCCGATATTGAATCCAACCTCAAACAGTCGTCCAAAATGTTCACTGATCATGATTGCGTACCTCCGTCACCGACATTCAAGACTTCTTTTACCTTATTCAAAAAAGCCAGCGAGTTAAACTCGGCATTCCCGCCCGCATGATTAAACACAGATAAAGCACCAACAGAATCATCGCCGATAATCCGCTCGTAGGGGTCAAGTTTTAAACTAATATTGTGGAGAGCTTCATACCTGGAAAAGTGGAAGAGTGTGAGATAATGTAGCAAAGTATCTTTGATTTCACCATCATAGATCAAATCTTGATGCAGGTCTTGGTCATCCAGAATTCCATCATATATATGTAATAGTGTCGAGTAGGAAATCACGCCATTGTAAAAGTTTTTTCCTCCCGGCTGCTTGACGTTAATCCCGTTAAACAAGTTAAAAAACATCACAGCTTGCTGATTGCCTTTTGCAGACAAGCTTTCAAGCTCCATTGCATCTTGAATGTAAAAAGATTTGCTTTTATCACCCAGGAAACTGCGGACAAAGTATTTATCAAAAAACATCGGATAAATTTTGATATCGCGGCGCTCTCCCTTCAAAGTTCGGAGCAATTTTTTTGACATGAAAGACATTTCCTCATCTTCCTCAGTCTTGGTAATATGCAGCGTACTCATGTAAGGTGCTTGCGAGATATATGCAAAATTTCGATATCCTTGTTGATAAAGCTGACTCATCACATCTTCAAGAATTACAGGTTCAGTATAAAGGCGGCTGACACTGTAATTCTCGGAAAAAGTTTTCAGCATTTCGACTTGAATTGTGTTGTCGTTTAGCTGATTGATTCCGACAACTTCTCCGATTAAGCTGGCTTGTCTTTGGAAGCGGTTTTGATTACCTCTTTTCGCATCACTATCCCGACTGGAGACGACAATAATTGCTAACTTATCCAACTCTGGAGATAGCTGCACATTGTCGAAGCAAAACTTTTTAGGAAGGATGGAATACATGGAACTCAAACCGTTACGGACACGGAAACTATCAACTCTTCCTGTAATCCGAAATCCTTGAGAAGTTGAGCGGTGTTTTTCACTCAAAATGTGAGACAATGTTTTGGAAAGGTTAGCCATAAATTCTTCTGACGGCGAGCGGTTTTTATGGTCGCCTTCGTGAAGTCTCGCCATCGGAATAAATAAGTTTTCTGCCGTATTTTCTAGTAGTATTCTCATACAGATATAAGACAGCAGCAACATGGTAAACTTATAGACAAAAGCCGCCGCAGGTTGTAAACCTTTCTCGCCGCTTTCTAGTCGTTTGTCGTCATAGGGAAACAAAACTAATTTGGTCAGAAAATACTTGTCGTAAATTTCTCTAGAACGCTGGGCTTTAGGTGCAGAAAGTACAGGCAAAACATCGACACCTTCAATATTATATTCCATGCTGAAAGTTTGCCGCTCATCAGTAGGGAAATACCGAACATCTTCGATGGTAATATTCACTGGTAGCTGACAGATTGCTGTGGCGCTGACAGTGGGCGGTTCGACGGCAATATAATGGAGTGTCTGCTTATAGTTTCGCTCCATAATATCATTGAAAAACTTACCAGTCGTCAAAATATTGTCAACGTCTTCTAATAGACCCATTTTGAGGGTTACGTGTCGCGTTTCTGTTCGACTGGGCAAAATTGTCTGCCTTTCCAGAAAGCCTTTCAGCATTTTCTTGAGATGGCCGATTTTGTGCTTAGTATTAAACTGATTAAACCCTTTGATAAAGTTGCGAAATAGCTCTCTTTTAGCTTCATCGTCAGAACCTTGTAGGATTGGTAATACTCTTTGTTCAAAAATTGCGATCGGGTGATAATTTAGTTCAGCTTCAGCGTCGTAGTTTTGCGCTAGTGGGTCATGGCGAGAAGCAAACACAAAATAGTAAAGCAATG
>JANNOR010000017.1:0-17110 GCA_031399265.1 Cyanobacteria bacterium SOY_34_metabat_3
TTCAATTAAATTCATGGTTAATTCATTACAGCAGGGATAGTCTACCCTGTCCGGGTAGACTTGATTACCTCTTCTATCCTACATTCCTCTCTGACAATTAATCCACCCTGCCTAGCCCCCCTTAAGAAGGGGGGGACAGGAATCTTCTCAAAGTCCCCCTTCTTAAGGGGGATTTAGGGGGATCTAGACTTTGCCTAAAAGCGATATTTATCAAGGGTTTTAGACTTAAGTTGACACGAAGAAGGCACGATGCCACGTCCCTACGAGGATCGATCGCCAAAGCTACCATCAACCTCCGTTGAGGCCAGTGACTTTGCGGGTTCCGGGTGGAAAACTGAGCAAAACCCGTTCGTTCCCAGTTAAACCAGACTTGACCTCAGTTTTGTCATTTACAGTTGTCCCAACCACGATCGGCGTAAATACCGGATCTGCGCCTGTTTTCGCCACAAATACACCCTGAACGGCTGTCTGTTGCACGATCGCAGCCGTCGGCACAACCAGCACCTGAGTCAGTTCTCCGGCTTTGAAGTCGATCGTTACATTCATCCCCTGATGAAGCAATCGTTCGGTGTCAGCAACCGCTACTTTCACCTCAAAACTGGTCACGTTTTGCTGCACCAAGGACTGGGTAGCCACTTGCGTCACCTTGCCCTCAAAGGTTTTCCCAGAGTAGGCATCCACTTTAATGATTGCCACCTGCCCGACACGGATTTGGGCAATGCTGGCTTCCGCCACCTGCGCCACGATTTCATTTTTGGATGCCAAAGCCAGAATTGAAGATGATGTTGCCGAAGTCACCGCACTACCTGCTGTGGTTGGGGTCACAAATGCACCAGGATCGGCATATTTGCGGGCAACAATCCCCGCGAAGGGGGCGCGAATTACGGTATCCTCAATACTTCGTTGGACGATCGCCTCCGCACCTTGGGCGGCCATTACCTTGGCACGGGCTTCGGCAATATCTTCGGGGCGAGAACCCGCTTTGAGTAAATTCATCGCCTCTTGTCGCTGTTTGAGGACACTTTCGGCTTGGGAAATATCTTCGGGGCGCGATCCGACTTTGAGTAAATTCAATGCCTCTTGTCGCTGTTTGAGGATGCTTTTGGCTTGGGAGATATCTTCGGGGCGCGATCCGACTTTGAGCAAATTGAGAGCTTGCTGGGCTTGCTCCACTTGCGCGATCGCACTATCACGAGTCGATCGATCCGTACTGAGAGCTTGTTGCGAGATTGCTCCCGCTGCTTGTAACTTTTGATTGCGCCGCAAATCTTCTTCAGCTTGTCTGTAGGTGATTTGGACTTTATTCAGGTTGGCTTGAGCTTGAGCGATATCCTGCGATCGATTCCCAGCGAGCAGCTTTTGCAAACTGGCTTTGGCTTCATCCACTTGAGCTTGGGCTTGAGCGATATCCTGCGATCGATTCCCCGCAATTACCTTGTTCAAACTGGCGTCGGCTGCATCCACCTGAGCTTGAGCCTGAGCGATATCCTGCGATCGATTCCCAGCAATTACCTTATCCAAATTCGCCTCAGCAGCAGCAAGATTGCCCCGGGCTTGGAGCAATTGCCCTTGGAGGTTCGAGTTATCCATATAGGCAACCACCTGTCCTGCTTGGACAAATTCACCTTCTTTAACCAGCAACTGCTTCAAGACACCAGAGGTTTTGGGACTGACATTGACCGAACTTTCGGGTTGCACAGTACCATTCGCTGACACCAAAATCGTCAGATTGCCCCGCGTAACTAATGCTGTCTGAATCTTGCTTTGCGCCTTCTGCTGGGGGACTGTCACCAATTGGTTGTAACCAACATAACTGCCGATTCCAGCGATCGGAATTGCTACCAGCAACCCCATCAGCCATTTGTTTATTTTTAGCCGATCGATTCCTTGCTTTACATTCAAGCTAATACTGAACATTTTCACCTCTAATTTGGGTGTAAGGGCGATCGCTTCGCTCGAATAGAGTTGTGTTTTTCATAAACTTAATTTTTCAATATAAATTTGAGATATCTATACGAAGTAAATTCTAAAACTTGTTAAGCGATCGCAAATCAAGTATAGCTACTAGAATTAATAAAAATATGTCTCTAAATATAGAGATGAAGCATTCTAAAAGATGACTATCTTATCGCGAGCATTAATCGCTATCTAATTTTCAACTTAATCTATTCCTATTGATAGAGATTGTACTGAGCAAGTCGGAGTCAAATATCAGTCAATAGACTGATTCATTTACTGGCAATTACGAGTCTAGTTAAAGTGGGTAGATAGAAGATAAATTGAATCCGCTAAAATCAGAAAAAAATTAGATCAAATCCATTGGCATCGAAATTATTAATCTCTCTCATCTCTTCCTCTGCGCTCTCTGCGCTCTCTGCGGTTAAAAAATCCGATCCAACCGGAATTGATCGAACAAAATAACATCACTTTTTTATTTCCAATCATTTTAACTTCCCAACTAAAGATATACCAATTTAAAAGGTCAAAAATGCCAACTGCAACAGATTTTAAAGACTATTACACCATCCTAGGAGTAAGCAAAACGGCAACTCCTGAAGAAATCAAACGAGCTTACCGAAAACTTGCTCGCAAGTACCATCCCGATCTAAATCCTGGAGATAAAGACGCAGAGGCAAAATTCAAAGACATCAATGAAGCAAATGAGGTACTTTCCGATCCAGAGAAACGGCCGAAATACGATCGCTTTGGCGAACATTGGAACCAGCCTGTTTACAGTGAAGCGCCACCATCCAGAGGAACTAATGCTGGGACGGTTGACTTCGATCAGTATGCCGACTTTGATTCATTTATCAAGGATTTGCTAGGTCGATCGCAAAACGGATCGCAACACAGAACCAACGCAACCACCGGCTTCGATGATTTTGGTGGCGGATTTCGATCGCAAGCGCCCGCACCGGATAGCGAAGCTGCGATCGCCCTAACATTTTCCGAAGCGTTTCACGGTGTCCAGAAACGCCTGCAATTCGACGATGAAACCATCAACGTTCGCATTCCCGCAGGCGCAAAACCAGGTAGTCGCATTCGCCTCAAGGGTAAAGGCCGTCCTAGTCCGTTCTCTCAACAGCGTGGCGATTTGTATCTGACGATCGAGCTTTTGCCGCATTCCTGCTTCCGATTCGAGGGAGATGACCTCGTTTGCGACGTGCCAATTCGCCCGGATGAAGCGGTTTTAGGGGCGGAAATTACCGTGCCCACACCGGATGGTAGCGTGACGATGAAAGTGCCTAAAGGAGTGCGAACGGGACAATCGCTCAAACTGCGCGGTAAAGGCTGGACATTGCAAAAAGGGGGACGCGGTGATTTACTCGCCAAACTCGCGATTGTCACGCCGAAAGACTTAAGTGCGATCGAGCAAGAATGCTACGAAAAAATCCAAGCAAATACCAACTTTAACCCCCGCGCCCAGTTAGAGGAGATTAAATTATGAGCTTCAGCCTTTCAACAATCGTGGTTTCACTCGAAGGTGAGCAACTTTACACCTTTGAATATGCCGCATTTGTGACGGAAACTTCGATCGCAATTGTACAAGTTTATGTTGAGTTAGGGGTAATCGAGGCGATCGGCTCAATGCTGCATCAGCGCGAGATTGCTCGAATTGCTCAGATTCAGCGGTTGCGTCAAGACTTGGGCTTGAACTTAGTCGGAGCCGCAATGGTGCTCGATATGGCGACTGAAATTGCCCAATTACGGGCACAGCTCAAGGCGCATCAATCTCATCCACGGAACCCACTATGAGGTGTCTAAATCAATGGGAAATACCACGTTGCTTTGTCCAATCTAGTGCTGGCTGATGAGCGAGTACAGTTGCCGATCTCGATTTGGCTTACTCCGCCGAAGCCAATCATGACCACAAATAACACAGCCTGTTCTGATGCAGTTAATCATTCAAACGAACGCGACGTAACAACATTGCATTAACTGAAACAACGACCGTCGAAACGCTCATCAATATTGCTCCCAATGCTGGCGTTAATACAATGCCGAAAGGAGCTCCAATTCCTGCAGCTAAGGGAATTGCAATGACGTTGTACCCGGTTGCCCAAAACAAATTTTGAGTCATTTTGTTGTAGGTAGCTTTCGCAAGTTTAAGAGCATAGGTTGCATCAAGCGGATCGCTTTTAACCAAGATTAAATCAGCAGACTCGATCGCCACATTGGTTCCAGCACCGATCGCAAGTCCTAAATCCGACTCGGTTAAAGCAGGTGCATCATTGATGCCATCGCCCACAAAGGCGGTCGGCTTCTCAGCTTTGAGCTTACGAATCAATGCAGCTTTATCTTGTGGTAAGACACGAGCATAGTAGCGATCGATGTGCAAATCCTCAGCAACAGTCTTGGCAACCGCTTCGGCATCACCTGTAATCATTACTACCTGCACATCCATGTTCTGTAGTTTGACAACCGCTTCTCGTGCAGATGCCCGCACCTGATCGGCTAACCCGAATAAGGCGAGAACTTGCTTGTCGTCCATCAGCACGATCGCACTTTCACCACGAGATTCACGTTCTTCTAGTCCCTTTTGCAACGCTGGCGGAAACTGCAATTTCAACTCCTGAACCCATTCTGGTCTGCCTACCCGATAGCGCTGACCGTGTACTACGCCTTCAACGCCCTGACCAGGAACTGCTTTAAAATCACTGGCTTTAGAAAGCTGGATTTTGCGATGGCTGGCTTCTTCTACGATCGATTGTCCAAGCGGGTGTTCTGATAAGGATTCTAGGGCAGCAGAAATGCCCAAAGCTTTTAACTCATCGATACTATCCGTATAAATTCGTTGCACGCCAAAATGTCCGGTCGTCAATGTCCCCGTCTTATCGAATGCGATTGTTTTAATACTTTTTGCTCGTTCAAACGCTTCTCGAT
Organism: Cyanobacteria bacterium SOY_34_metabat_3; assembly: GCA_031399265.1. Taxonomy (GTDB): domain Bacteria; phylum Cyanobacteriota; class Cyanobacteriia; order Cyanobacteriales; family Microcoleaceae; genus Microcoleus. The sequence continues at coordinate 4,885 of JANNOR010000017.1, forward strand.
TTCGCACCAGAATCCCATTTTTAGCGGACATTCCAGTAGCGTTGACGAGCACTAAGGGAATCGCCAAACCTAATGCATGAGGACAAGCAATCACCAATACAGTAACCGCGCGATTAATTGCAAATGTTAAACCATCTGGTTTAATAGATAGCCAAACGATGAATGTTAGGGTAGCGACCCCGATCGCAATAAGAGTTAGCCAATAGGCGAGTCGATCGGCTAGTGATTGAAATTTACTTTTAGATGTCTGCGCTTCCTCAACCATCCGCATAATCTGACTCAAGGTTGTTTGATCTCCGGTACGAGTGACCTTGACTGTCAGAGCACCTTCTCCATTGACCGCTCCGGCGATCGCTTCATCACTGGCTTTTTTAACCACCGGGCGCGACTCTCCAGTCAGAAAAGCTTCGTTGACGCTGGAAGTACCCTCGACGATCTCACCATCGATCGGGACTTGTTCGCCGGGACGAATTAAAATTAGATCGCCCTCAACTAATGCGCTTACTTGGACATCTTCTATCTGCCCATTTGCCTGCTTGTGAGCGACAGAAGGCACTAATTTCGCAAGTTCTTCTAAAGCGCGGCTGGCTCCCTGCACAGAAGCCATTTCAATCCAGTGACCGAGCAGCATGATATCGACTAAGGTTGCCAGTTCCCAGTAGAAAGAATCTCCCGCCAATCCAAGAGTCACTGCCACACTGTAGACAAACGCCACGGTGATTGCTAGAGCAACCAGAGTCATCATGCCAATTTTACTTTGGAATTCGTAGTAAGCTCCCTTCAGAAAAACCCAGCCACCATAGAAATAAATAATCGTTGAGAAAATGGGAATAACCCAATCCGAACCCGAAAACTGGATGGCTTGATAGTTAAACCACATCTGAAACATTGGCGCAAAATAGAGAACGGGCAGCGTTAGCACGAGGCAAATAAAGAAGCGTCGTTTGAAAATACCTGGGGTGTGTCCAGCGTGTTTATCGTGACCCGCGTGTTCATCATGTCCAGCGTGTTTACCGTGACCATTATGGTTGCCGTGTGGGTCAGGGTTTTTAACTTGCTTTCCGTGTTCGTGGTGCCCAGCGTTTCCCGGCTTGGGCTGCGTTTGCTGATGATTATGGCGATCGTGGTTCATAAATGAATCCTCCTAATTTAATGTGATGCCTTAGTTGGCAGATTTACAGATTAATGAAGTTAGGGCGAACTTCTAAAATAAGTTTGTCCAAATTTTTCTATTTTCACTGACTGCTAATTCCATCAGTCGTGCGTCCGCTCATTTCATTGGGATGAATGCGATAGATTGCGATCGCCTCTGCACGTCCCCAGGCATCGATCCAGGTTCGATTGATCGCAGGCGAAAGTGTTGGATTCTGCGTTTTGACAAATTGCATTACGCGATCGATGTCTTGCTGCTCAGTGAGGCGTTCAGCGCGACCATTCACAACAACACTGCGCCAGTGCAGCAGATCATTCTGAACTTCTTCGATCTGTAAGCAAATTTCTGGATTTGCATCCATATACTCAGTCTTCATTCCGACCGTTGTGAAGATATATATTGCTGAGTCTCTGAGGTAATAGTGCATAGGCACAACATAGGGATGTCCTTCACCCACAAAACCTAAGTGTCCATATCCTACTTTATGCAAGAGATCCATAATCTCTTTTGTGCTCATTTCATCGATATCTAACATAACTGTTCTCCATCGCAGATTTCAGAATCATCGATCGCAACTAAAACTCTCTGATATACAAAACCTTCCCCAATGCCAGAATGCGCGCGATCGGAGGTGATTGTATGCAACAGTCCTTGCATACCCACTTTGGACTGTAAGACAACAATCTGAGAAACTTATGAGGAGGTAAGAAAAGTTGGAGTTGGAGAATTTTAATCATAAATTAAGACTTCGTTTATTTGAGAATAGCCCTAGAGTCTCCCGCAGAAAAAATACAAGCACACCCAGCAACTTTAGACTGATGCAAGGCTTCGGATGCGGCTTGATAAAGAGAATGCAAATCCGTTCCATTATCTGGATATTGAGCAATTCCAGCGCTAAATGTGATCCGAAATTGACTTTGCTCGGGAGCAACAAATTTTCTGTGGTGGAGCGTTGCTAATAATTGACTGAGTCTTTGAATACCATCTGCCTTAATCATGCTTGATAAGGCAACCACAAATTCATCGCTCTCCCAGCGAGCAACGACTGCATTTTGCCTAAAAGTTTGCCGGAGCAATTGTCCCCACTGACGCATCACCATGTCGCCAGTATTGTACCCGTGACGATCGTTGATCTCTTTTAGATTGTCTAAGTCCAGAACTGCTAGACAGAGCGGCTGCTCCTGTTGATTTGCAAGTTGAAGGTATTTGTTTAAGTCTTGGGTTGACTTATGGCGGTTAGAGAGTTTGGTCAAATAATCTGTCTCAGCAGCATTCTGAAGGAGTTTGATCCGTTCTAGGCGATTGATGATGCGACTGACCAATTCTGGCCCTACGATCGGCTTGCTCACAAAGTCATCTGCACCCACTGAAAACATTTGATTGACGATTGCAGCATCGGTATGCGCCGTCAAAAAAATGATCGGCAAGCGCCCCCAGCGCGAATTGTTGCGGATAATTTTGCAAAGCTCAACGCCGCTCACACCAGGCATTTTCACATCTAAAATTAGCAGATCCGGTGAGCATGATTTCAACGTTTCCCAAAATCGTTGAGGATCGTTGAGCGTTGTTACGCTCAATCCCCAGGGTTCTAGGAACGCCTTTAGAGTTGCAAGAATCTGGGGATCAGCATCGACGACCATCACCCGTTGCTTTGCTGTCTCTGCTTGTTGTGCCGCTTGTGCGATCGCTTTCAGCACTTGAGCCGGGGGCAAGGGTTTGTGTAAAAAACTATGTCCGCCGAGTTGGGCAACTTCTAGGCGATCGGTTAATTGATCGTGACTGGTTAAAACTAGAACTGGCACAGCAGGAGTTTGATGACTGAGCTTTGCCAGCAGCCTTAAACTCTCTGTTGTGGGATGAGTAATGTCGGGATCGAGTAGCACAACGGTAGGCGCATCCTGCTCAATTTTCGTTTCGGCTTCGGAAAGTGTCGTGGCGATCGCGCTCCGAAATCCCCAGTCCACCGCTTCATTCATCAACTGTTGGGCCAGTTGGCGATCGGGATCGACGATCAATAACAAAGGACGCTCATCCGCAAACCGAGACTCTTCCGGCTCGATTCGTTCTGTAGTTAAGTCGTTTGATGCGCGATCGATTTCTTGACGCTTGGATAAGGCGCTGAGGGTTTGTTGTTGAATCGGTTGAGTCGCTTCATGAGACGTGAGTTGAGCCGTCTTGGTTGAATCAGCGATCGCTTCCAAGGGTTTAAGCCGATAACCCAGTCCATAAACCGTTTCAATCAAATCTGTGGGAGCGCCGACCCTCCTAAATTTCTGCCGTAGCCCTTTAATATGAGTTCTCACGGCATCTTCGCTAGGAGTCTCTCCATAAGCCCAGATTTGATCCAAAATTACGCTGTAGGTAAAGACTTGACGACCATTCCGCAAAAAGAACTCTAGGATCGAAAACTCCTTGGGACTTAAGGATAGAAGTTGCCCTGCGTAAGTAACTTCACGACTTGTCGGATCGAGCCGCAAATTACCCTTCTCCAGCACAGATTGAAAAGTCGTTCCTGTGCGACGTAGCAAGGCTCGAATTCGAGCAATCAATACCTCATGATCGAGCGGTTTCACCATGTACGCATCGGCACCTGCATCTAGCCCGATCGCTTGATCGTGACCACTGCCTCGCCCTGTTACCACCAGAATTGGCATTTTATAGTCGTGCGCTCTGACTCTACGACAGAGACTTATTCCGTCTAAACGAGGGAGCGTAATATCTATCAGCAGTAAATCATAGTCATAAACGACAATCAGTTCCCAAGCTGCCTCACCATCGTTAGCAACTTCAACCACGTAATTTTGGTTGGAGAGCATACAAGTAAGTACGTCGGCAATTGCCTCATCATCTTCTACCACCAAAATTTTCATAAGTCTAACTCCTTTACCGACTGGTTGCGGTGTCAGGTGGTCGGAATTCTCCAATAATGATTAGAAATCATGAAATCAGGATGAAATGAATTGCTAATCGCCAAAAATCTGCATAAATCTTCCTAAAGACGTAAACCTTGAATCGCTCATAGGTTTCTCATAGTCTGAGCGTAGCTTGAGAGATATAAGAACTTAGTCATCCCCTAACCAAGGTGAAGGGCATAACAATCTGTTCTTCGTTGTGTTGATTCTTGAGGAGCTTAAAACCATGACAACAACTACTACTAAATCCCATCAATCTCTGCTAGAAACCTGCATTCAGAATTGCCTCGACTGTCTTCGTGAGTGTGAGCAATGCGGAACCGCTTGCTTAACCAGTGACATGGTGCAGATGATGGCTCAATGTATTAAGCTATGCCGCGATTGCGCTGATACCTGCGCCCTCTGCGCTCGCTTCATGGCTCGTAATTCTGACCTGCACGCCCAAATGTGTGCGGTTTGTGCAGAAGCGTGCGATCGCTGTGCAACTGAGTGTGAGAAGCACGACCACGAGCCGTGTAAGAAGTGTGCTAAAGCCTGTCGTCGTTGTGCTGAATCTTGCCGTCAAATGGCTAAAGCAACGGCATAAAACCATTTATTTAGCGCATTGGCTGTTGCATGAATGAGCGCGTCTTGCTTTGCAGCAGCCAGCATTGAAACCTAGTTATTTTTCAAATCAGGTGGAGTTATGAATAAGAAGTTTTTGGTGTACAGCTTAGTCGGGCTACTTAGTAGTGGTGCTATTACTGGATTTGTCCTGATCGACAGCAAACAGGCTCAGTCATTACCTGCACCAGGAAATCCTCAACAACCCAGATCAGTCCGAGTCGATCGGCATTTTATCGAAATGATGATCCCTCATCACCAAGATGCGATCGCAATGGCTGATCTTGCTTTTAGTCGCGCCAAACGCCCAGAAGTTAAAAAATTAGCCCAAGCGATTAAAAAAGAGCAAACTCGTGAAATTCAAGAGATGCGTACCTGGTACAAACAGTGGTTCGGCAAAGAAGTCGCTGCACATTCAATGACTGACATGGGCATGATGGGAGACCACCACAACCAAGGGCAGGGAACAGGCTCAGGCATGATGGGTCAGGGCATGATGGGTGAGGGCATGATGAGAATGAAAACTGACTTCGACGCGCTCAAGAAAGCCCCGGACTTTGACAAAGAATTTGTGCGTCAAATGATTCCCCATCATCAAATGGCGGTGATGATGGCGAAGATGGCATCTGAGCGTGCTTCTCATCCAGAAATCCGTACTTTGACTCAGTCAATCATCACATCTCAGAGCGCTGAAATCTCACAGATGCAAGGATGGCAGCAAGCCTGGAATAGATAATCTAGCTTGTTTAGCAAGGTAAGCGATCGTCAATTTGGGTAATACGGCTTAACAATTGCCGTAGATTCAGATATCTCCTCAAGCTGGAGTCTGCTAATCGCGGATTCGGCGATCGCCAGTTGTTCTATTCACAAGGAGGTCTTTATGCACCAACATGGTTCATCAAATCAGTCCCCGCCCGTTGGCAAAGCCTCTCTGCAAGAGAATCGTCAGCCAACTCATCTCAGCTTGCCGATTAAGGTTGTGCTGTATGCGTCGATCGGGATTATTGCGTACTTTTTGATTACAGAACATTTGGCACATTTAGCGGGCTTTTTACCGTACTCTTTACTATTCATTTGTATATTCATGCACCTATTTATGCACGGAGGACATGGGGGACATGGAGACGGTAACGGCGGCAACAACAGCCAATCTCGCTAAAGGCGGTTATTCGGACTCTGTAAATTAATCTATTTCAAGGAGATCGAACCATGAGAGACATGAGTAACGTTCGTGCTTACGGGCTCTGGGGATTAGTGATTATTAATTCCCTGATATTTATCATCTTTGCCTTTAGTTTTACCAAGCCGCGTAACCCTAGAGATTGGCGATCGTTCGGGGCATTCTCAGCATTCATTGTGGCATTGTTCGCAGAAATGTATGGGTTCCCCTTAACGCTTTACTTACTCTCAGGCTGGCTGCAAACCCGCTATCCAGGACTGAACATTTTTTCCCACGATGCTGGGCATCTTTGGTGGACAGTGCTGGGGTGGAAAGGCGATCCTCATTTGAATCCGATTCATCTTTTGAGTAGCGTGTTGGTTTTTGGAGGACTGATTTATTTAGGAAATGCTTGGGAAGTTCTCTACAAAGCTCAACGAAGTCATACATTGGCGGTTTCAGGGCCCTATGCAACAATTCGCCATCCGCAGTATGTCAGCTTCATTGTCATCATGTTGGGCTTTCTACTGCAATGGCCCACTCTTTTGACATTGCTGATGTTCCCCATTTTGGTCACGATGTATATCCGATTAGCACACCAAGAAGAACGGGAGGCCTTAGCAGAATTTGGTGAGGAGTATGCCCGTTATGCGGCACTGACGCCTGCATTTGTCCCCTGGGGTCATCGCGACACTCAGAAAAAACTAGCTCATTCACAGGAGTCTCATCATGACATCTAGTATTCTTTTCTAGGACTAGGAACTGTGATGATCTTCGTGCAATTTTTTCCAAGCAAAGTTGAGTGTTCATTTTAACAGGTAGAAAAATATGAGTGATCTAATTGTGATTGGCTTTCGTGATGAATTTAAGGCAGATGAAGTATTGCTTGATCTCAGAAAACTAGAGCGGGAATATCTAATTGATCTAGAAGATGCAGCAATCGTGGTCAGAAAGAAAGATGGCAGAGTCAATATTAAACAAACTCAAGAACTCGTCACCGCTGGCGCGTTAAGTGGCGGCTTCTGGGGACTGTTAATCGGCTTGATGTTCTTTGAACCAATGCTGGGAATTTTGGGTGCAGCAGTGGGTGCCCTTTCCGGTGCATTAACGGATATCGGCATTGATGACAATTTCATTCAAGAGTTGGGTAACACGATCGAACCTGGAACCTCTGCCATTTTTGTTTTGGTGAGAAAGTCTACACCTGACAAGGTTTTGGACGACTTGAGCAAATTTGAGGGAAAAGTCCTACGAACTTCGTTATCCCACGAAGATGAGGCACAACTTCAGGCAGTTCTTACGAAAACCGAAGCAGGTAAGTCGTAGATCCAAGAAATCTCAAAGTCAGCGCGCATCACCCTGAAAGGAGATTCTATGTTCAACAAAATTCTTGCTGCATAGATATGTCTAAAACAGGTAAGCGTGTATTTGATGAAGCGTTTGACGAAGCAAAAGCGAATGGAGCCAGCCTCATGTTGGTGTATATTTTGTCGCCCGATGAATGAGGAAGAGTGTCCAGGTATTATTAGCAGCTACTAGCATTATTACTCCATATCAATGAGGTCTCACAATGGAATGGACGATTGGATGGTGGCAGGTTTCAGTTCAACGAGTGTATCCCACAACTAGACAACTGTCTCAAACCTATAACAAAGCTGCTGCCTGGTGGCATCAACTTCTTCGTTTTCTTGGTTATCGTCATGCTTATCGAGAGTTATGGCGATCGCTAAAAAACGCTGATATTTTGCTTCACTGGCAAGATAACCTGAACATTTGTGATTGTGGTATTGGCACAGCGGACTTCAGTCTGGCACTTGCTCAAACTATTAATCCAACAATACAGATTACTGGAGTCGATATCTCATCGGAGATGCTCAAAATAGCCCATCAACAACTCAGTCAGGCAAATATTCGTCATCAAATCTGTCAAAGTGATGTGAATACGTTGCCATTTGCAGACCATTCTTTTGATGGTGTCATGAGTGCCTATATGCTTGAACATTTACTGAATCCAGCACAGGGATTACAAGAAATGGTCAGAGTTTTGCGTCCGGGCGCACCATTAGTTCTTGTGGTGACTCGATCTGGACTACTCGGCTCACTCATTCAGTGGCATTGGGGCAATCGATGTTTCAACCAGGAAAAACTCTCAGCGCTGATACGTGAAGCCGGGTTAAATCGCGTTCAGTTTTTATCGTTCCCAATAGGATTAGCTCGCTTCACCAGTATGGCTTGTATCGGCTTTAGGAAATCATGATATTTCTAAAAATCTGGTGTTTGGCGATCGCCTTTCCCCTGATATATTTTATGCCGCTCAAATCTGTCATTGAAACTCTCCTTGAACTGGATGCAAGCTTCCTAATTATTATTAGCTTTGTGGTACTCGTACTCACCCAACAAGCATAACTGTACAGATTACTGCCAAAACAGCAACCAGGAAAAGGTTGAAGAATAGAGAGAAGTATTGCTGATTGTCCAAAACGTTTTTTCTAAGTTAATTACACAAAAATCAGGATTTAACACCATGAAACTCCAATTAAAAGTTCCCAATATGACCTGTGGTGGTTGTCTAAACACCATTACTAAAGCGATTAGAACAGTCGATGCTAAAGCTACTGTTCAGGGCGATCCAAAAACCAAGATTGTATTAGTGGAAACCCAAGCCTCAGAAGCTGCCATCAAGGATGTAATTACGGTGGCTGGCTACCAAGTGGCTTAGCAAAGTTCTGAACGGACAAAACAACCTCACTACGCATTCATGAGAGCCATATGCCCATTAAAGCCATTCACCAACATCCCCTAACCCGCCGAGACTTTCTTCGAGGGACTGGACTTGCAGGCGGACTTGTCATCGGAAGCGGAATTCACAGCCTGCTATCGAGTTGTTCGCCTGAATCTTCCAGTACAGAAATACCTCAGAAGAACACCATAGCCCGTGGCCCGAATGCGAAATTCATTCCCGATATTGAAATCAACCTCAAGGCTGCACCGACAACGGTTCCAATCTTGCCAGGACAAACGACCCAAGTTTGGTCTTACGCGGCACAACTGGTCAAGGGCGACCCAAACAGCTTACAAACCATTCCCGATAGTTATTTAGGCCCCATTATTCGCGTTCGCAAAGGTCAGCGCGTGCGGGTCAACTTCCAAAATAACCTTCCTCAAGGGCAAGCCAGCATTGTGCATTGGCATGGATTGATTTTACCAGAGGAGATGGATGGACATCCTCGCTTTGCGATTGGGCCTGGACAAACCTATGTCTATGAATTTGAGGTGATTAATCGGGCAGGGCTAAACTGGTTTCATCCTCATCCAGACGGGCTTACAGGACAGCAAGCCTATGCTGGTTTGGCGGGGCTATTTATAGTCACAGATGCAGAAGAAGCAGCCCTGAATCTACCCACCAACGCTTATGATGTGCCGATCGTACTGCAAGATCGCACCTTAGATGCCGATAATCAACTTCTATATCTCGGTAGCAAAATAGGTACTCCCCGTAACAGCAATATGGGTGGGATGCAACAGGGTAATTCCGGTCATTCCAGCAACGGCATGATGGGTGACATGAGCAGCATGATGGGCTTTTTAGGTCAAAAGATATTCGTGAATGGCAAGCCTAACTTCACACTTTCTGTGGCGACACGAGTCTACCGCCTCCGCATCTTAAATGGTTCTAATTCACGTATCTATAAGCTGGCGTGGAGTAGTGGCGAACCGCTTACCATAATTGGCACCGATGGTAGCTTGTTGACTCATCCCACCAAGCGAAAGTATGTCATGTTAGCTCCAGGTGAGCGGATTGATATTTGGGCAGATTTTAGCAAGTTGAAAGTTGGGACAGAAGTTTCTCTGAATAGTTTGGCTTTTTCAGGAGCAGAAAATGTAGGAGGTAGCAGCATGAGCGGCATAATGAGTTCTGACAATGCCGCGGAACTTGGTTCAGCGATGATGCTATTCAACGTCAAGATTGAACGGGAAGAAAAAGAATCTCTACGACTCCCCAGCCAACTAGCAACCCTACCACTATTGCGTCCAGAAGATGCCGTTAATGCCACCCAGCCACGACCTATTGAGCTTTCTCTCAAAGGTATGAAATGGGTGATTAATGGGCAGCCCTTTGAAATGAATACTGCATTACCGCAAGAAACCGTAAAGCTAAATTCGATCGAACAGTGGGAGATTGTCAATAAACTCAATCCCGGAGCCATGATGGATGCGAAGGGGATGGCGCACCCCATCCATCTACACGGTGTACATTTTCAAGTCATTAGTCGGGAAGTGCTGCCAGAACTTGCCGCAGGATGGCAAACTGTCAAGGATGGCTATGTAGACGAGGGTTTGAAGGATACTGTAATGGTAATGCCGGGTGAGCGAGTGAAGCTGCTCATGAAATTTGAGAAATACAGCGGCTTATATACATACCACTGTCATACCTTAGAGCACGAAGATTCTGGCATGATGAGGAATTATCGAGTCAAGGAATGACTGGGCATCTATCAGTCTCATCCACGGAACGAGTTATGAGGTGTCTAAACCAACGGTCATCGGCATTGGATCGGGAGATATAAAGTTTTGACATAAATCTTTCTTTGTTGCTTGCTTTTAGACCTATCTTGACCCATAATTTTAACTATGAACTACCGAAATTACATCACAATACCTCTATCAGCAATTGATGGATGGTTGGAACAAAGGTAGCGGTGATCTTCGATTGATGAGCAGTAGTTTTGCCTCAGTATTGCTGTGGAACTTTACAGATTGGCTCTGGAAATTTCTACTTCACAAGTATTTCACATGAATAATATCCGGCGTAGATGTCTTTTGAATTGGCAAATTCCGTTGATCGGATTTGGGCTAACGTTTGTCCTGGGTTTGGGATTGAGTTACTCCAATCAGGATATTAGATATGAAGTTCAATCTGTGGGATTGTTAGTATTCACTGTGTTAGTGGCGATCGGTAGTTATTACACTATTCAGGCTTTTCGGTTCTGGCAACACTACAAAAATAAAACCTATCTCAAACAGGCGATCGCCGGATTGTTAGCCAATCTCTTTCTAATCTTTTTTGTGGTAACTAGCGTTAATAAAATCTATACCCTGAGTCATCCTTTGAATATAACAAAGCATTCCCTAGAGGAATTCAAGCCTAGGTCAAATGCGTCTAAACTTCCAATTTGGATTGATACCGATCCAGCCTGCGGTCAAGGTGCAACTAATGATGTGGATGATTGTTGGGCATTGATGATGGCACTCCGATCGCCAGAACTCGATCTTCGGGGCATCAGCACAACTTTTGGCAATACCAAAGGTGAAACTGCTCTTCAAGTTGCGCGTCAAGTGATCGGGCATTTGGGAGGCGCGGCTCGAACGCCTATTTATGAGGGTAGCCATTCTTCAGGAAGCCCAGAGTGGAAATCGACGCAGGCATCAGAGGCGATCGCCTCCGTATTACGCCAGGAAAAACTGACGATTATCGCTCAGGGGCCACTTACAAACATCGCAACGGTCATTATCAATCATCCCGATGTGGTAAGAAATGTGGAGCGCATTGTGATGGTGGCAGGAAAACGACCAGGTAATTTGTTCCATCCTGGAGAGCAATGGTGGTTTCATTTCCGCGATTTTAATATTCGTAAAGATACGCCCGCTGCCAAAATCGTTTTGAATTCTGGCATTCCGTTGATACTAACCCCGTTTGAACTAGCGACAAAGGTGACGATTATGCGATCGGATCTAGACAAATTAGAATCTGGTGATGAAGCCGCTCATTGGTTGCGTCAGGCAAGTCAATCGTGGATGTCTTTTTGGGAAGATCGTCTGCACAAACAGGGATTCTATCCCTTTGATGCGCTGGCAGTTGGCTACGTCACCATGCCTGACTTGTTTGGCTGTGAGATTTTACCCGCACGCATTGGTTTTAGTATATTTCTCGAACCGTTTGGTCTCGGTCACGATCTAGAAGTGGCACAGGATATTAAAGGGTCACAAGTATATTACTGCTCCGATGTCGATCGACGATTTAAAGACCGTTTGATTGAGCGTTTGATCACTCATAGAACAGTTAGTAATGATGTTTGAGTGGACTACTTTATCAAAGCGATCGCCATCCATAAATTTCTCCTAACTGTCAAAAAATTAGTTTAACAAAGGTTTGTATTACAGCACTTCCGGCTGCTATGAGGTACGCAGACAGTATTGAAAGTTAGGACAGGAAAGGGATACGAGTAAAACTGTGCTTCATAATAGCCGGAAGTGCTGTATGCTTTTGAATATTGCACTATTGATTGTCACTCATTTGGTCATTCCCGTCGGCTTACTGATTTGGCTTTGGCAGGCACAATTTGAGAGTAAATTCAATTGGCTGATCAATCTTTTAATAATCTTGCTCTATAGTCTTTT
>JANNOR010000207.1:0-31672 GCA_031399265.1 Cyanobacteria bacterium SOY_34_metabat_3
ATCCTTGGCGATACAGGAATATGGGCTCGTTTCTGATCAATGCTGTGAATATCTGCCGCTCTCTGTCTTTGCCATCATCCCAAATCAGGTGAGCTTTACCGAAGTACCCAGCATCCATCAAACTGGCGAACAACCATTCCATGAGAGCTTGCTGCTGTTCGTCGGTGAGGGTGGGTTGACCGCAAGTATCGATTTCGGGTAGCTCGGATTTGGGTTTGAGCGAGGCGATGAGGGCGGTGGCGAGGTTGAGGTATTTTTTCATAGGTGGTGGTGATGCGTCTGTTCCTTAGTATGCGCTCACCGTGACTTGAAGTTAAACCTCAATCGCAGTTACACTTAATGTTGGTTTATATTAATGGGAATTGCAAGTTTGAACAGTTAGGATACAGGTCAGTATCGTTACTCTAACGTGCTTGTTCGCGCCAATAAATTTGACAATTTTATAATGCTGCAATTGCGAGTGAATGTCCTTAAAATTTACTTCCCAAAAGGCTGTCCCCAATACTGCCAGCACTCTTTGTTAAAAGGAGATTTCCATTTATAGATAAGCTCTGACTCCAATTGCAGCCGCTGTTTGCGATTGCCGGGCGCTCCGTACAAAAATGCAATGCCCACAGCCACATCCAAGGAATAGCGGCGGTGCAGTTCGATGTAATTTTCAATGTATTTATGACAATCGTGGCTCATCCACCGCTGTTTGGGAGTGCGGTGCGTTTCTCCGACGTACAGCAGCAGCGGGAGTGCGTTATCGATGACGAAGTAGAGGCAAGTGCGGTCGCCCCAATCCGGTTTGTCGCAAAACGAGAGGTTGTGAAGTTGCAGGGTAAAAGGGTCAATGCTGTCGGGGTCGCAGGGATTCGGTGCTAGCTCAAACAAAGTTCCCTGCTGCGGTTGCTCGGTACTAGCAAATTGCTGACACTCGAAAATTCGATTTTTCCAAGAATGCAGGGCATCAACGCCCATCGCCAATCGAGATGCCAGACGCGGATAGTTGGATTTGAATTCGGGAAAAAGTTCGAGTTGTTTCACAAGTTTGGAAAGGTTCGGACTACATTAATTTTTCCATTTCAACCGCAGCCAAACGAGCTTGAAGTACCAACAAGTTTACCGGATCTATGGCGATACGAAAAGTCATTACTTTCAAGTTTTGGGGGACATATTTACTCAACAGACTCTCAGCTTGACTCGAACAGACTATCAAATCAAATTGATCGAGGTCAAAATTATTATTTTGAACGGTTTCGAGGGTAACGGCTTCTGACTCTACGTGATGCACGTTGTACTCGATTATCTCCTTCATCGCTTCGCTGCTGCTTTGTTCTTTACATACGAATAACAACTTGGCATTGCGGGGCAGCGGTGAAATACAGCTTAACAATTGCATATCCGGTTGCACGTCAATTCCGATTACTTCTTTGTTCGGGTCTGCCAGTTTAGCTACATCCCACAGGTTTTTAATAGTTGTTATCACCAAATCTGCTGACAACAACTGTTGCACCGATTGTGATTCCTTATTTTTTAATGTGTCCCAAGGAATTGATACTAAAGCTAACCCGGTTGCAGATTGAATGCTGCTGCCAATATCGATACTATCTGGAAAAAAATTCACAAATGCTATGTTGATTTGATGGCGCTCTACAAGGGCTGCTTGAGCGTAAGCCGCTGCTGAAAACTCCGATACGCTCAGTCCACTTTGAGATGCAGAGCGAAAAGCTTGACCCAGTAAATCGTAGAAACTTTTCCGGGCCATTATTTGTTTAACAGACTGGGAATCGGCGATAAAAGTTCCTTTGCCCCGTTGACCTATCAAATATCCTGAATTAATCAGTTCGTTATACACTAAGGATACAGTATTGTGGTTGACTCCTAAGTGCTTTGCTAAGTGAACTCCCGGCGGTAGCGGCTGATTCGGTTTGAGATTGCCCCGTACGATCAATAGCTTAATCTGCTCGGTAATTTGAGCCGCAATTGTTAGAGGCGCTCCAGTATCCACAACAATAGGAGGTAAAACGGGGTCTTTCATGTAAGCTGGCATATTTGTGACTATTTTAGTAATTAATCTTTTTGACATTCAAGCAATTTCTAAAATTCAGTACGAAGAGCGCTCTGTCTCTTAAAATGTATGTTCACACTCCGCTATTTGTGGGTACTTTTCTATCCATTAATTAAGTTTAAATATCCACAGACGCCCGGCGTATGCCCCATCAGTCCACAACGGTTTAGAATAGCGTTCGATTGTGCGACCGTCCCTCAATATAGACTTTTCATGAATTTCTAAGTGGGTCTGCTTGTAAATTTCCGTCATATTCTTGAGAAAAACTTGGGGATTGTCGAATTGTTCGGCAACAAACTGCAACGCTAGGCGATCGGATAGCGACCTGAGAATAAGTTCGGGTACGTTCCAGATTTTTAACAAACTGGGAGTCAGCCCCGAAATTTGTCTCTGGCTGTTTACTAGCAAAATGCCAGAGTTCGCATCTTGATTTTTTAATTGGTTTGAAATTGGCAACATCAAAAAGTGATAGATTCGGGTTTGGGGTTACTTTTTATCAAGAAAACTAAATATTTATTTTTCTTATGGCATTTTTACAAGTCTAGAAGAGCAGTTTTACCTACTTACAATACATCCTACCACAATTAAAACACAAAAATTACCAGATAACACTGGTTGACTGGTACTGCCCTAGAACCCATTCGACATATTCAGTCCTGGATGCAGGCACACAAAACGATTGCACTATTTTTTTGACATCGCCGGCGAGCGGGCGGTCGGCAGAATTCCTGATTGTCTGTTGTCTCACCCCGCAAAAATAACGACCGACCAAAAAGCTCTTTGTTGAGGTAGTTTTATTTATTTGTTGAGGTCGTTTCGTCTGAATTATCGCCTGGAAAGGTTTTCAAGTTGGTTTTCCGTCCCATCCGGTTTCGGGGGCAAATTATCCCCTCTTTTTGACCAACAGTTGAGGAGAGCCCCTCTACCCTGACAGGTGTAGGTTTTTTACGACTGGGTAGTATAAAGTCAATTAAACCAGGCGAAAATAAGGGTGATTCAACGAAACCCGTGGCTAGGGAAAAACCCAAAATGCTGAAAAATAGGCTTCTTTTGGATTGGTCATGTATTGTCTCCAAACAAATGCCTCACCTGTCCATACCTCAAGCGATTGGCTTAGCAACTTGGAGCTTTGGTGTAGTCATGACCAAATCTAGCAGCTTAACCCAAGTTTCGCATTTTATCGCTCAGCTCAACGGAGAAAAGCCGAACACAGTCCGTCAGCGATTAAAAGAATGGTATCAAGAAGCCTCAGCTAAAAAAGGAGTTCATCGTCGTGAGTTAGATGTGAGTGGTTGTTTTACTCCATTAATGTCGTGGGTGCTAAGTTTACTGCCGAAAAATGTTGAAGACATTGCCTTGGCATTGGATGCAACTAGCATCGGGGATAAATTTACAGTTCTGTCGATGAACATCTTATTGGGTGGGTCGGGAATTCCTGTAGCGTGGTGTATTGTCAGAGCCACGGAGCCAGGAAGTTGGAAACCTCATTGGCAAAAACTGATTTCTGTTGTTCAAGGTGTGATTCCAGCAAACTTTAGGGTGATAGTTGCCGCTGACCGAGGATTGTATGCTGATTGGCTATATCAATTGATTGAAAGTGTAGGCTGGTATCCATTTCTACGCATTAACCATCAAGGAACTTATCGTTTGCCCTCTCAACAGACATGGCAGCCACTGGCACATTTGGTTCGTCAAGGTGGACAATCATGGTCTGCCGAAGTCGTGTGTTTTAAAACTAATCCTCTGTCTTGTACACTCTTAGCTCGTTGGGATCTAGACTACAAAGACCCCTGGTTGATTCTGACAGACTTCAAACCCCAAGAAGCAAACGTTCTCTGGTATGGACTACGTTCAGGTACCGAATGTGTTTACCGCGATTTCAAATCCGATGGCTGGCAATGGCATAATACACGTCTACTCTCACCACAACGAGCCGAACGAATGTGGTTAGTGCTGGCTGTTGCCACTTTATGGATGGTGATCCTGGGTGGCACTCATGAAAATCAATCACTTGCCTCAAATTTTCAACAACTTCCCCTTGGACATACTGCTTTAAATCAGCCTCCCAGCCTCAAAAAAGGGCGTCATTTGTCTTGTTTTCTTAAAGGATTTGTGACTTTGATGGCTAATTTACTCAACAATATTCCCATTCATCTCGAGCGTTGGAGTTCCTTCCCTCACACTCCTGTGGATGCCTTTTATGCTTGTAACTCCTCCTAGTTGTAAAAAACCTACACCTATCAGGCCCCTCTACCCCGCAACTAAACTAAAAGAAAAATATGGGATGGCATTTTTTATTAACTCAAAAATAATTGCAATTTGGAACGTGAAACCTTTAGACTTACTACCCTACTCAACAGTATATTGGTATTACAAGTAGTGAGAGACCAAGGAGTGCTTGAAAAACTGAAATAAACGCCTGGCGGTAGCAGCGGCTGATTCGGTTTGAGATAGCCGCGCAGGATCGATAGCTTAATCTGCTCGGTAATTAGAACGGCAATTGTTAGAGGCGCGCCAGCATCCACAACAGTAGTGGGTAAAACGAGTCTTTCCTGCAATCTGGCATATTTGTGACTATTTTAGTAATTAATCTTTTTGACATTCAAGCAATTTCTAAAATTCAGTACGAAGACAGTTCAATATCCCGCAAGGTTAATTTATACCGTGCTGTGTGCCCGGATTATTTAATTTATGTATTAATTTTAAATATCCACAGCCTGCCTGCGTACTCTCCCTCAACCCATAACGGCTTAGAATGGCGTTCTATTGTGCGGCCGTCCCTCAGTTGAGCTTTCTCGTGAACTTCTAGCTGCGTCTGCTCGTAAATTTCCGTCATATCGTTCAGAAAAATTTGGGGATTGTCGAATTGTTCGGCAACAAACTGCAACGCTAGGTGCTCGGATAGCGACCTGATAATAAGTTCGGGTATATTCCAGATTTTCAACAAACTGGGAGTCAGCCCCGAAATTTGCCTCTGGCTGTTTACTAGCAAAATGCTATAGCTCGCATCTTGATTTTTTAACTGGTCTGAAATTGGCAACATCAAAAAGTGATAGATTGGGTTTGGGATTACTTTTTATTAAGAAAAATAAATATTTAATTTTCTTATCGCACTTTTACAAGTCTAAAAGAACAGCTTTACATAGTTAGAGAACACCATACCACAATTGAAACACGAAATCTACGAGATTTTACCGATTGACTGGTACTAGAATACTGGTGTACCATACACAAATGTGTTTCATACAAGAGCAAAGAGGAAATTTCAATGAAGTGGCTATTGGATTTGGGAGCGCAATACCGCCAGAACCTGCTTTCTGGGTCTTTTTACAAACAACTAGCTTTATCCGAGCATCCAGATGATGTTCGAGGTTGGATCAGGCAACTTTATCACCAATCCAGCGATTTTACCGCATCGCTAGCCATGCGCTATGCGATGTGCAGTGACTTTCGCTATCAAGGATGCTTCGCCCACCACGCCACGGAAGAGGTAGACCACGCAGCGCTGCTGTTGGATTGGATGCACAAGCACGAATTCTTGCAAAATGGAGAAAACCCGAATTCCGCAGCTCCTACCCTGGAAACCCAATCGGTCAGCGCCTATTGCTTCCGTTCGGTGTTGCGAGAATCCTACGAACACCAGGTCATCGCTATGAACCTGATTTCCGAGGGCGTCAGTTTCGATTTCTTCTCGGCGGTCATCCCCGTATTTGCTCGAATCGGCCTCAAAACCAACCGCTATTGGGTCGTTCACCGCGAAATCGACCTAGACCACCTAGCAATGGGCATTGACTTAATCCCCCAGTGCGATGAAGATTCGCCACAGGGTAAAGAATATGCCCGCATCGCCTATGAAACTAGCGTGCTGTACGGTCGGATGTTTGATTCTTGGAGCATTGTCGGCAGAGACCAGGAGAAAACACCCTTGCTTGCTGAACTTGCGGCTGCAAGATAACCGATAGGATTCGCCCCAGAAAATTAAAAATTGCGGTGATGCTGCCCTAGTATCACTGTTTATTTCATTCTTGTAAAACTAGGCTCAGTTGATTTGACTAAAAGTTTATGAGGCTGCCTTGCTCTGGGATTCCCTCAAACGTCTCATCATCAACAGCATTGCCTGGTTTTCTTCAGTCTCGTCTTTGAGTTCCGACAGCGCTCGTTCGATCCTCAAGAGCGGATGTTCTTCTCTTTCTCTTTTCTTTTTCTCAAAAACATTCTTTTGAGGGCTAACGATGCGAATCACTTCCGCACACTCACTACGCGGGCGCAACCGAGCTATCGCCTCAATGCACCGCCACAGCAAATCACTCGACAAATCCTGCTTCCCCTGTCGCATTCTACTCAAAGTCTGGGGCGAAATACCTGAAATCTCGGCAAGGTCTTTTCCATGTATATCGGCTTGTTCATCGCACAGCCACTTTAGAAGCGGGGTTAGGGGTTCAGCCATAGTAAAGATTTATCACAATTGATTAGCAAATGTGTATAGTTAGCCTACATTGTCATAAACAAGGTTGTTAAATTACTACGCTCATAGTCTTCACTGATAGGTGAATGAATTTACCTATAGGGTAATTCTAAATTAACACATCGGTGACACAGACAAAGAACCCAGACAAAAAAACAACCCGTTGCACTTCAATGCGCCGGGCCAATCAAATTTATTTCAATAAGGATTCTATCATGACAGATATTTCAGAAAATAGCA
This sequence comes from Cyanobacteria bacterium SOY_34_metabat_3, assembly GCA_031399265.1. GTDB lineage: Bacteria > Cyanobacteriota > Cyanobacteriia > Cyanobacteriales > Microcoleaceae > Microcoleus. The sequence continues at coordinate 6,759 of JANNOR010000207.1, forward strand.
ACACTCCCGCCAAAGAAGTTAATTTATTAAAGTTTTGGGAGCAGGAGGTGCTGCCCCGGCTCACACCAGACTTGGTGTACGACCACCCATCGCACGCTTTTCAACGCAGCACCGAGAAGTGGCGGGGTGGTAGTCCGTTTCGTGAGAGTAAATCAGGAACTTCATTTGCGGTGTGGCCCAACACTCTGCGCTTTTACGATGCGGGGTGCGAGTTTGCAGGCGACCCGATTGCCTACATCCACAGCATTAAGGTGAATCGGTGGGAACACCCCAAGGGTATTGATTGGGTAGAAGCGCTGCGGGAAGCAGCATCGAGAGTCGGAGTAACGCTACCAGAACGCGAACACAGTCCTCGGGAAATCGAAGTAGCTTTGAAGTGGGAAGCGCGCCGGGGGATATTGGCGGCAGTGTACGCTCAGTGTCGAGATTGGCTGTGGAGCGAAGTAGGAACGGGTGCTCTCAACCACTTGATTGCAGAAAGGGGCATGAGTCGAGAGGCAATCGCCGAGTTGGGTTTAGGCTACTACCACAGCAAGGATGAGGTTGCAGCAGCACTCCAAAAACAGAACTACAACTTAGAAATAGCTGAAGAAGTGGGCGTGTTGACCCGCAAGTGGGAAGGATACGTTACTTTTCCGTGGCATACGGCATTGGGTCAACCGCTGACTGTGTACGGTCACTGTCCTACCAAACCGTTACCGCTCAAAAAGAATCACCGGGGGTGGAAGGGCGAGAGAGATGGGGCTTATCGAACTTGGGGGAAACTCTCTGAGGCTCAGAAGATAGAGCAGCCTTGGATAGAACCGACCATCCCTAAGAAATACGCTTGCTGGAATCCCAAGGATGAGGAGGGGGCGTGGCTGGCAACGAAGGAATCGCCGCTTTACTTCGATCGAGCTTTGGCGGCGGGTCACAAAGAAGTCGTTGTAGTGGAGGGAGTCACGGATGCAGCGATCGCTCAAGCGCTAGGAGATACCCGAGTTGTGGCTTGTGTCGCTGCTAGTTTATCGGGAGAGCAGGTGCAGTCGCTACGGCGGTCGGGTATCGAAAAAGCGATTATTTGCCTCGACCCAGATAGCGCCGGGGATAAGGGGATTGAAAGCTGCATCAAATCTTTGATGTTGGCGGGCATCGTTCCTTATGTAGCTCCTCGGTTGCCGGTGGGTGAAGATGGTGATGGCGACCCCGATAAGTTCATTATCCGCAACGGCATCGATGCTTGGCTAGAACATACCAACTTGGAGAAAGCTCAGCACGGGTTGAGGTGGAAAGCGGGGCAAATAGCTGGCTCCAAGGGGAAAACCGATGCGGATCAACAAGCAGTGCTCAAAGAGGCAACCAAGTGGGCAACCCATATTAAGGATGCGGTAGCGCTCAACATCTTCTATTGGCCCACCATTGGTGAAACGCTGGGAAGTTCACCGCCACCCTGGCTCAAGGAGTTTAGTCAGGAATTGGGTCTTGGCAATGAAGAGAATTCAGCAAGCAAGGAAGTTACCAAATGTCCAGACCGTAAGCGGGATGAGTTTTATCGAAACCTGTGCGACAAGCTGGGCCTAGACTTCAATTACTACACCAGGGGGCGCACCTTTGATGACCTGGTGGTGAGGAAAATATTCGGAACCGACTATCAAGCCATCAACAGCGCCATGTACCGATACACCGGGTCGGGGTGGTGGCAACGACAGGATGAGAAACGCTGCGAACACGCGATCGCAGCAGTCAGCGAAAAGGTATTCAAACTACGACAGGTTAATAAGTGGGAATGGGAAGAAACATTCCCCTTTTCTGGTGAAAGCTGCACCAACTCTGCATTCAAGTACGCCATGAAGCGGCTTTACCTGGAACCTCCCGAACACAGGCACTTTAGAGCGTTCAATAACGGCACTGTCGATATGAGAACGGGGGAACTACTGCCCCACGACCCCACCCACTACCTTACTTCGGCCATTGAATCGGATTACGTTCGCGACCGCCCTTGCCCCCAAGTTTTCCTCGACTTCATCATCTCCGCTTTTGGGGAAGACCAACTGGATGCGGTGAGAGCCTATACTTCGATGCTGATCGACCCGACTGCACCCTACGGCAAGTTCGTGCATATCATCGGGCCTTCGGGTTCGGGTAAGGGAACGTTACTCCGACTCTGGGGGGAAATCTTTGGCTTGGAGGATTCGCATTCGGGTGATTTCACAGAATTGAGCAATCCCGAATCGCGGCACCAACACCTCACTGGTAAATCTTTGTACACCATTCCCGACACCGGGGGCTACATCACGGGGATTCGTCCTTTTTACGAATTGGTGGACAATGGCAAACTTTCGGGTCGGAGCCTCTATTCATCCTCTGGTTACAGCAAAGAATGGAACTGCCGCTTTGTTGCAGCTTCCGTTGACCACTTGCAAATCGAAAATGCGGGCGATGGCTGGGATAGACGTTGTTTGCCACTGCTGTCAAAAGGGCGAGAAGGATTGGAAGACCCCTATTTGCGCCACAAACTCTCGGCCGTGAAGGCGGATATCGTATCCTGGGCCCTGGCAATGCCCAAAGTTGAACGCGATGCCGTACTGCTGCAACCTTCCAAAAATAGCCGCATCCGCCTTGCTAAACTTGATGCCGCTACCTATGGCGACCCGGTTCGCAGCTTCATTGACCTTTGCTTGCGACCTTGTGACAGTGATTCCGAAATTCAGAACCACGAACTGCATAGTTGGTTCATCGCTTACTGCAAAGCGCATGGCTACTCGGATAACCGGGGAATGAGCAAGTTCATAGCTCACCTCAAAACAGTGCTCCCCCAACAACACGTATCCCGACAGCGTGAAGATGGTTCTATGAAGCCGGCTCACTGGACTCGCATGGCTCTGTTGCCCGGTGTTATGGTCGATGTTTCCGAAGCTAACGAAGTTTCTAATGGCTACCAGGGTAAACCAAACCATCAAAACCCCGAACCTGAGTGGCGGTGTGCTAAATTTCGTTGCTGTGAAGGTGGTTTATTAGCTTTTGAAGAATGGAATTATCGGAGCATGATGAAGACAATTGCCCTACATCCTCCTAACGAGCAAGATAAATTGATGTACCCCGAGCTGCAAAACATCACCCAAAATCAAGAGTTTGTAGGTGGCGATCATGGTGTTTGGAGCACTCGGGATACTACTTCTTTAACAAATGAACGGGTGGTAGTTCCCAACCAACCAGACACCATCCCTGATCCACGAGGGGAAGAGTTGCCGAATCACTCGATTGACCCGAGTGCTTCTACTCACACCCCTATGCCACAAGGTAATCAAGGGGCGAATGGGGGAGAGCGAAGTACCCCGATTGAAACTAATCGCTTTGAGAGTTCGTTCGGGATAGATGAGTGGGTATCCGAGCTTTCCCAAGTCGCTAACCGAGATGGCACCACCTATGAAGCGGTGAAGGGGTTGGGTGTACCCGATAACCTACGTCCAGCAATATTCGCTGCACTGACACCCCAAGTAACAGAGCGACTCAAGGGATTAAGAAAAGAGTTCGAGGCGCGGATTCTCAAAGATGTCCAGAAGTGGAGGGAGGCGATCGCAACTTGGTCGGTGTTGGATGCAGAAACTCTCAATACTCAGTGGCAGCAGTTTGATTTGTGGAGCCAATGCTTGTTGGGTATCGGAAACTGGGTTCAAAGAATCGCTCAAACAGGGTTATTTGAGTTGGCAGCATCGGTATATTCCCAATCAATTGAATTAGGTACGGAGGAGTCTGAGGCTCTTATTGATGCAGCAGGAACCAATACCGAACCAAAACAACTCAATTTGTTGCCAGAATTTCAGCCACCTTTAGAATCTGATAACAGATTTTTATCTGAATCAGAGGATTGGTTTTAGCTTTGATTGACAACCTAAAGCGAGCTTTATCAAATGGGAATTAAAGATACCAAAGGATTGCTGACATCTACTGAATCACTGATTTAATCATTTGGTTTGATTAACCTACAAAAAGGGAGTGTCAACCATGCTGCGATCGCTTTCAATATTTACGGGTATCGGCGGCTCTGAATTAGCTGCTGCTGCTCTGGGTTGTTTTCAAGTCGAACAATTTGTTGAAATCGATGAGGACGCTCAATATGTACTCCGACAGCACTATCCCCGCATCCCAATCCACAGCGATATCCGAACTTTTAACGCAGACTCCGGACAATACGATTGCATCTGGGGAGGCTTCCCTTGTACCGGTACGAGTAATGCCGGGAAGCGAGGAGGATTGGCTCATCCAGACTCCAGCCTGTGGTGGGAAATGCTCCGAATTATCCTCGAATCCCGACCCAGCTTTGTGGTTGTCGAGAATCCAGAAGGCTTGCTCGTCCGAGGAGGTAGAGAAGTATTTGCCTATGAGCGAATGGCGGGATATTGTGTCGAAGACCCGCTCCTCCTATCGGCAAAGGAAGTCGGAGCGGGCCATCAAAGAAACCGCGTCTTTATCATCGCTTTCCTTCAGAACTTTGCACAGCAGCAACACGAGTACCAATTCCAAACCTGCGGGGCTAACCAAGTGCGAACAATCGCTCAGGAAGCTGGGCATCATTTCCCCATTCCATTATTTATCCGCGATGGGGATGGAGTTGATATTCGGATTTCCCCTGGGTTGGACAAAATGCCTGCAATCTCCGACTTTGAAGCTCCTAGCAAAACCAAAGGTAGAATCCGAGCCAGATACACATTCGCCAAAACAGTCATGCCCGGACAAGCTTACGTTGCCCTCAAACGAGTGCATTATCTTGCCAAAGTCTTCGGAATTATCGATTAGTAGTGGCAGCGAGTTTAGATTATCGGGATTGGCTATTAGCTTCGGTAAAACGTTACGATATCTTCCCCGTAAAACGGTGACTCGCCGTGTTTGGAAAGATAAACACGCCCAGAAGTTCATTAACGCTTTCCACCACAACAAGTTAGTCAAAGCTTTAGATAAAGATATCCGTTATGGAGGTAAACAAATCGGTTGGTGTCGCTTGCTCTGCGCTCCCTACAAAGAGCAACTTGCAGCCATGCCAGTGGGAGACTTGAAAGCTGAGGGGGGAATGTGTTCGTCAGTCGCAGAGTTTGTCAAACAATACTTTAAAAGCGACGACAGCCTCGAAGTTTGGGTGATTTGCTTTGAATTTGTCGAGCTAAACCTACCTGCACCTACTGCGACGGCAGAAGCTCTTGGTGTATACTCCGACTCTGAAACTAAAGCTGATAAAAATTCTGACATTACTTCGTTAGCCGAGAGTATACACCAAGCTCAATTATCAGGTTTTGGTGTATACCCTGACTCTGCTTGTAAAATAGACAGCAACTCTCTCATCAATTCAGCAACAAATAGTATACACCAAGCCTCATTAGCCTCCCTTGGTGTATACTCAGTAATTCAGAATACAGCTAACAATAACTTTGCCATTGCTTTATCAACTCCCAGTATACACCAAGCTTCATTAGCACCCCTTGGTGTATACTGCGCACTTGAGCCTAAAACTAACAGCAACAGTACCATCACTCTCTCAACGACCGAGTATACACCAAGCCTCACCCGCACATTACACAAGCTTTGGTGTAACTCCAACAATAGGAACCGAATTAATAGTAATAATTCGTTTTTTTCCACAACTAATAGTAGAGAGCAAGGCTCAGTTTCTGGCTCCCTAGAACATCACATAAACTGTGCTGTATACCAAAATAGCGGCAACCAAGTTAATACCAACTGCGCAGTCTCTTTGCCAGCGGAGAGTATACACCAAAGCTCTACACAAATTCTTGGCGTATATCCCAGCGATGGCAATCAAAGTGACAGTAATGCGACCAACAATTTACTAGCACAGAGTATACACCAAACGCTTGTAGTTCAGGGAGCAAGCGGGTTAGTGTATAGTTTTTGGAAGGGTGAAAGCACGGTCAACCACTACCGCTACAAAGTTAAAGTAAACGGTAAATGGAAGGTGAAGAGTCTCTACGTTCCTGTGGGTAAATTACCCAAAGTTAGAGAAGCCATAGCTAATAAGTTAGGAGTAGCTGCAATAGTTACTGAGGTGCTGGGTAGGGATTTATGATAGATTACCTCGTCTTTTTCAAACAATGCGGCAGCCATTTCTTTGTAGTCTCTTAATTTTTTGATTTTATCTATAACTCATTCAGCATCAATCCGCACCTACAAACACAAGGTGATGCGGAATAGATTCCTGTTCTTACTCGCACTTACAACAATAGGGGGTCTTACCCTGATTTTAATTAACAAGGCGATCTGGGTATAAGGAGGGGTCTTACCCATGATTCTTCCCCGATCGCCAACATTGCAACCTATTTACAAGGGTTATAGAAAGATTGAGCGATCGAGGATAAATGGGGGGTGACACCATACAATATACCCTGATCGTTTAAAATCTTACGTAATATCAAGGGTTACAGAGCAGTGATCGGGGCGATCGGGGCGATCGGGGTACTACTCCCTAAAAAAGTAAAGGGGTAGGGCTAGTTCCTGACAACAACACAACCCCTTTATAAAAAAAGGTAGGAGTTGCTTTCTACCCCGATCGCCCAGATCGCCCAGATCGGTTTTCAACAAACCCATACGTAGTAAAGAAATCAAATAGCGATCGGGGAGTATCAAGGGGTGAGACCCCTCTTTTTACCTCGATCGCTAGTAATGGATTTGTGGATACTCCGACTCGACCAATGAAATTGATAGTGATTCTGCCGTTACTTAGCAAAAAAATAGTATACACCAAGCTTTATTAGAGCCATTAGTGTATACTCGGTTAGTGGAATTAAATCTAATAGTAACTCTCTGCTCGCTGTGCCGAACTTAAAGTATACACCAAGCTTTATTGTGAGTTTTTGGTGTATACTTTAGTAATACCAAGAAAACCAGCATTAACTATTAACTGTTGTAGGAATACTTGAGACTAAATTGCACTCCCTGATTCCGAATCTTTCAAGTACATCAACTATTCAATTGCTTTAGCTTTTGCCGTTAATGTCTAACGTGCTGCTTCGCGTACAATTCTTTGATGATGATTGGTTTACAGACAATGCGTCAGCCATCTTATGAGAGTTTTTTACTTCTCTTTTTTAATTAATTCATCTAACAATGGAGCCGGAATGCGGTGCAGCCACTTTTCTAAACTAGGACGGTCTATAGATTCTAACTTAGCGACAGCTTCTGCGATCAACAGCGCTTGAGTATCAATTTGCTCTAATTGAGATTCGGAACACTCCTGATTAAACGCATTAATTTCAGCTTCACTCAGGTAAGAATCCTTCACCCAACCAGGTACCCAATCTTTCATTAAAATAACGTTAGTCATGGCTATAATCCTCAACTCATCGACTCATCTAGTATACCGTCAATCCGCAACAATCTTCGGTGATTGATGCAGAGTAAATCTCTACGTTCGAGCGCCCCTACAGCATCCAAGTAACGTTCGTTGGTAGCGCAGCCCAGGTGCATCGTTCGCTTGCCATTTGGAAGAGAACAAGAACGCGACTTCAACCTAAAATAATAATAGCGATGACCTCGTTGAATTTGTTGATGCTTTTCAATGATGGTATCAGCGGTGGGAATCCAAGCACTTTCTAATTCCTCCTGCTGGGAATAGAGGAGAGAGCGGCATTGTGCTAAGTAATCGCGATTGCTCTGATGGAGTATTAGGGGAAGAGCATGAGAGTTGTGAGCAACGGTGTAGGTATTGTGTGCCAGATAGCGTGCAGGTACGCCTAAAGTATCTTCGATTAAGTGTTTGAGTTCGGTGTGGGAGTAGCACTTCTCGAATGTACCCCATTTAGTAATTACGCCGTCGTTGTAAGCGATGCCCGCATGATTCCTCGATCGCCCGGTGATGGCACTGACAACCAGAGTTTGGCGAGTTAGTTGATAAGCGCGACAGAGCACTTCACAGCGAAGCGATGGAATTTCAATGGTGCTGAGGACGTAAAGTAGAGTAACAATATCAGCGGGTCTTCTGACTGTATTAGGAAAGTAGTAAGGGTCGTAACCCCGGGAATGAAAATCCATTGATTGGAGTTCGCGAACATCATCCCCGCGACCGCATCCGTAATCCAGATGTTTGTGTTGGGGTAATAGAATCCCCGCAGCAACGCTAGCAGCCATAGGCAAGCTCAATCGATCGCGTTTGAGAGCCGCTTTATGTCGGGGTACTGTCAGTTTATTCGAGTGGATTGGTGTCATTGCAGCATCAAAGTGACATCTATTCAAATATACAAATAATTCAAACGAAATGGCTACCGCAGCGGGTGTAAATAGTTGGAAAAATCTATGCTTTACGCTTTGATTAATGCAGTGGGAATTCACCGATTAGAAGTGACCCCCAAGCTGGAACTAGACCAAATGCAAAATCGAGTTGGCATTGAAGGTGAACCTGCCTATGTAGAATACGTGCGGTATCAATTCAGCGACCCCAACATCGACTTAATTTGCGATGAGGAATTCTTGTACAAGCAATTACCTGTTACCTGCATCACTCGCACAAGTATTGCACTGCGCGGTCAAGTAATTGCTGCTGCCTGTACCGAAGAGGGTGAAACAATAGGGCTGACCGAAGCTCAGTTTCAATTAGTTACGGCTAATCTGACTTTGGTGATTGTCCTTTAATCAATCGTGCCTCAAGTTCGCGCTTGGGGCAACTCTATCATTTGAATAATAACGCATAACTAATAACGCACAAAAGTAATAACTAATATAACTAAAATAAACAGGGCTATCGCAGCGGGTGTAAATAACAAGATTGGTGAATACCATGCCTAGAAAGAAGGCGCAATTAACTACATCCCCAAAATTCACTGCACCCACTGAATCCGCTGTAGTTGAACCTCAAACACTTTTATTGGATGTCATTTCCACTCAATTGCTAGCAGCATCAGAGCAAGGAATAGAAGCGCTGACCGCCCTCAAAATTCAACTAACAGCGCAGCACGACACTCCCGAAACTCCTGAATTTGACTCCATCGTACAGCAAGCGTGGCAGCACATGAATCCAGACCAACGCGCTCTGATTTCAAGTCGCTGCGATGCTCACCGAAACAAAGAACGATCGCGCGGTAAATCATTACACCAAATCACAGTCGAACTGGAGGACTTTGATGAACTGATTGACAGTATCGAAGGTGAAGAAATTACACCCGAATTAGAAGCAGCGGTGCACCAACTTCTAGAACAACGAGATAGCACCTACGACCAATGGCTCATTAAAGTTGATAACTATTGTGCGGCTATCACCAACCGCCATGCTTTAAGCAAACAACGCAAAGCGGAAGCAGAACGTTTGAGCAAACTCGCAGCATCGGATAGCAAACGAGTTGATTGGATGAAAGCGCAACTCAAGAAGTGTCTCGAATCCCAGGGTGTGAAGAACCTGAGCTTACAACGCTTCCACTTAACTATCAGCAAGAATGGCGGAGTATTGCCCCTCAAACTTGCTTGTGAAGTAGCACAGCTCCCCATTCAATTTCAACGCATTGAAGTCTCAGCCGATAACTCCGCTATCCGCAAAGCCTTGGAATCGGGAGATATCGCAGCTCAGCAAATTGCCCAGTTCGGTGAGCGTGAAACTCATTTGAGAGTCCGTTAGACTCAGCACCAAGCCCTGAACGTATCCTAATTAAAATAGCGATATGTTCAGGGTTTAATGTTAAATTAAAAAACAAAAACAACTCAAAAGTAATGGCTATCGCTAGGGTAGAAAACATAGCAAGTATGAGGTGAAACTGTGAACTGTACTTTAGGTTTAGATTGTACGCAAATGGGCTTGGATGAATGTGGAGAGTGTGTCAATGAAGAACTTTGTCATGAATATACGAAAGCTTGGGATTTATACGACATAGTGCTGTTAAAAGGATTTCCAGGAGCGGTGTATCTTTGCTGGCATAGCAGAGATGCGAATATGGAATGGACTAACGAGCAATGGGGATTCAAGCACCTGAACAACTGCGACTGGTTACTGCACTACACCGCACCCTTAAACTCTTTTGAGCAATGGCAACACGCCTATTACAAACTAAGCGCTAGAGACAATACCAAGTACGTTCGCACTGAATTATTTGAGGAGTTTGAAGCATTGAGAAAGCAGGTAGACCCAGAGTATGGGAAAGCGCAAGAAAGTAGCGCTTTCATTCTCTTTGAATAACAAAACACCTAAATGACCCGAAACATTAACCAATGCCTCAGAAAAGCTGGTTTCGTGAAATGCCGTAACCCGCACCATCACGAACGAGGCTACACCTTAAAGCATCATAAAAACGCAGCCAGAATCCAAGTTTACTTTAACTCGTTTGAGTTGTTAGATGAGGCAGATAAAGTAGAAAAAGAGAAACCGAGGCGATATGACATACAAAAAGTTTAGCTATGCGGGTAAAGAACTTTACGAAAGCTGGGATGGTAACTGGATAGCAAGCACAGATTGGGGTTTCATTCTAATTGAAAGGGCGGGAGTATTAAATATTCGTCATGCTTCTGCATACGTTCAGGCATACGTTTCAATAAATTATCAAGGCGGAAAGCGTTTAGTGAGCTTGATTACTGAAATTCAAAGAACAGGAGACTGGATACAGAAGTGCCAAGAAGTGCTGAATATCCTAGAGACGCTAGATTGCTCACATTTGATTATGCTTGAGGATGACAACAAAGGCGCGCATTTCACAGGCTTGGATGCTATTGAATCAATGAAAACTTGGCTAAGGGAGCCATAAATTATGCAAATTTTTTCAGTGAGAAAGTACAATTCCAGGTCTCATCCATATCGGATGGTATCGCGCTACGAGTATCCCTCCTTTTATCACGACAATAGAAATGATAATTCGTGTTGAGGCCCAATGGATTCAAACATTTAAAACACCCCAATATCGGGGAGGTAACTCAAATGAACTAACAACAAAATAAAGAGCCAGTCGTTGTTGAGATTTTACTGAAACAACGGTAGATATTGAATGCGGGAAGCGCCAACAAACCAGCGCTTCCATACCCTTTTAATTGAACTAGGAGGAATCATGCTAGGAACGCACTTTATCGAATTACCCGTAGCGATGCCCCCCATGTTACCGGGAATGGTCGGAGTTAGCAACACTCAATACTTTGCTCTTTACTACCAGGGAAGCAAAGTAACATGGAGCAACGGCAGAGCAATGGCTACGTTTAGTTACTACGCTGTGTATGCGCCTCTAATCGAACACATAACTCTAGCAATTCACTTAGAACCATACAACTTAGGTTCGGATGATGAAATGCCAGAACACGCTATCTTATGTGACACTATTCACAATAAAATGTATGTCGGTGCGTACCAAGAAATAGATAATTTCTTGGTACAACAGCATTCTGATGAGTTATCCACCTTCTCACAACAAGAGTTTGAAGCAGCCGTAAAAGCGTTGGAGGATATGAGCTTAGAGCAGATGCAAGCTTTGGGAATGTTCGAGATGTTCGGTAACACGAATCCCCAATCCCGCCGAGAAACCGCAGAATTAGTGCATTGCCTAGACCAATACATCACCGAAGAATTAATACAGCGCTACATCCAACGAGCTAACCGGGGTAATGGGACAGCGATAACGGCAATAGAAACCCTCAAACGTAGAATCTCAGAAGCTGAGAAGCAACAGCAGCAATTAGAAAAGAATTAAATAATCTAAGCCAGGGAAGTATCGATATTACAGCCCAGGCGTCGGTACAAAACGCGGATAGTTTAGTTAAGTCGGAGTCACCTTATGAAGCGATCGACTTGGAGGGATAGAGCTATCCACAACATCGCCAACGCTCTTTTAGAGTACGAAGCTCAATGTTTACTCATGGGAGAAGCAATAGAAGGGAAACTAGCTAAGAAATGGATATCAAAAGAGCGCTATCCCTTCGGCTTCCGGGAATACACTCCCTACCGAATATGGCTCCAAGAAATTGCCAAAATTCCCTATTTCATAAGCACGGGATGGCCGACTCAAACTTATCCTGGGTGGCGTAACAGACTCTCAAAACGCAACCGAAAATGCAATGCAGTCAGCGAGGGGCAACTCAACTTATTCTAAACAATTGTCTCGCTTACTGCAATGCTTCGCTCAGACACGCAGCCGATCGCTAATCTTTCCCTACCCCTACTTCACCACTCTTGTGTATCCAGGATTTAGAACGTTTACATCCATTATTGGGATTGCAGATGGGGTAAAGCAAGCGGTTGTTGTGCAGCTTTTTAAGTTTCCGTTCCCTGCTGCGTCCTCCATGCCACGTCTTTACTAGCACCAACTCTCGTCATTGTTCCACCGCAGCATTGGTGATTCTTGCTCCCACTTTGGACTTGTGTTCCCTCAACCGATCGCCCACCGGTAACAAGAGTGCTGCCTAAATAAGTTTCTTCCGTACTTAGTGTGCTAAAGTATTAAAAATTTGTCAAAAAAAAGAGTTAATTTAGAAGTCCTTATGAAAAAAGTAATGACACATAATCTTTAGTTATATAGCAACCGCCAGGGCGATTAAGACAACTCCAACCGTTACCTTTAGTCCATAATCCATTACGGAGTAAGCTTTTTCCTCTTCCCTCAACGCTCGCCCCTAGTCCCTAGCTAGTGGTTCCTACGGGCAAAGCTATTGGTATAGACTTTGCATCGCGGCAGCCTGCATCCTTTTTCCTGAGACTATGTTTTGGTTATTATCTGACCATACTGAACTTATCGAGCCAATTAAAGTTTATGTTCCTTGATTAATCGGCATTTTAGGATGTCAGGCTATTGCTAGTACCCTCGATGGGTACTTCGGAGGTTTAGCGTTGCGGCCAACCTATCCGCAACGCCGCTTTATACCGTGCTTGATTGGGATTTGTACCCTTGGCAGTCTGGGCATGGCAAGCTCATAGTAACCAAATTTTGTCGCTGGGTATGTCGGGGTTTATGGCAACTAAAATGGTGGCGATCGCCATCCAAGTACCAAGAACACTTCACAATGATACTGAAGCGATCGCCTCTGTGGATTAATGTCGCAAATTTAATGATTAAAATTATGAATCTACCCTCATCTAGCCGACTACAGTTAACGCCAGATTTGAATATCTGCCGCATATTAAATGGAATGTGGCAAGTATCTGGCAAGCATGGAGCAATTGACTCCACCAGCGCTATTCAGACTATGTTCGATTACATAGATGCTGGTTTCACAACTTGGGATTTGGCAGATATTTACGGTCCAGCAGAAGATTTTATCGGTCAATTTCGGCATCAACTAGCTACAACCCGAGGACAAGAAGCTTTATCTAATATTCAAGCCTTCACCAAATGGGTGCCAAAACCTACTCCCATGACTAAGCAGTTTGTTGAGGAGCAAATTAATATTTCCCGTCAAAGGATGGGATCTGAAACTCTCGATTTATTGCAATTCCATTGCTGGAGATACGAGGATAACAATTATCTGGATGCCCTCAAGTATTTGTCAGAACTTCAGGAAGAGGGCAAAATCAAGCACCTTGGCTTAACCAACTTTGATGCCGAACACTTGCACGAAATTGTTGAGGCTGGAATTAATATAGTTTCCCACCAGGTACAATTTTCACTTATCGATCGCCGTCCAGAAGTGAACATGATACCATTATGTCTGGAAAAGAACATCAAGCTATTCACCTATGGCACTCTCTGCGGTGGCTTTTTGTCAGAGAAGTTTTTGGGACAACCCGAACCTCAAACAGAACAACTTTCTACTCTTAGCTTGAAGAAATATAAAATTATTCTTGACAAATGGGGTGGTTGGAATTTATTTCAAGAATTGCTGACTGTACTCTCTTCTATTGCCGTCAAACATGGAGTTAGCATTTCTAACATTGCAGTTCGTTATATCCTCGATAAACCTGCGGTAGCTGGGGTTATCGTTGGTGCGAGGTTAGGAATATCAGAGCATTTAAAAGATAATGCTAGGGTATTTAATTTGCAGCTAGATCGAGAAGATAGCGATCGAATCAATGCTGTGTTGGATAAATCACATAATTTGCATGATCGTTTTATTTATTATGTGAGATAAATGTTTTGAATCGTGTATAAGTTGAAACCTAGATTATAATTTGCTTTTTGTAAACCCTAGCGCTCTCATTTTGATAAACCGTAGCATCAATCTCATATTTAGGTTGTGTAGTTGAGAGATCCCTCTCAATTTTAACTTTAATCAAGTCACCAGCTTTGAGTTTTAGGGGTTTTTCAAATAGTTTAATATATATAACTCGCCAATTGGTTTTTTGTCTTAGACTATCAATAACTGTTTCTGGATCTACCCACAGGTTTATGTAGAAAATAAATCCATCAAATAAGCTTGGTTTTTGGATGAAAAATTCTAGATTTTTCTCATCTATCATCACCAAATCTTCTGCAAAAACTATATTTTCAAATTCGTGCGGTTCTGCAATCAGATTATGTACAGGAAAATTATAGGTTACATAAGTTCCTGGTTGATAAAAATTCCAATCATTACCTCTGTTGATTACATTTTTTAAAATTAAGTTAAGAAACAAATTAACGATTTGTTTTTCTAGGGAAAGTTTCAATGGCGATACAGGAGCTATTTTCGTAATGCACTGATAGGGAATAAATTGTGCATCTGACTTTAAAAATCGTCTTTTAGCATCATTAACCGCTAGCACCATACCTTCCCAACTACCTATAGCTCCTACAATTTCATGTACCAATATGTCGCATCTTTCTTCTATCTCTACATCTAGTGAAAGCCCTTGATAAATTTTAATCTTTTTTTCCAGCTTAAGTTCTTTTAGGTATTTTTGGGACTGTGCAAAACTTTTTTCATTTTCTTCTGTAGTGTAAATTTTTTTAACTCCTGCATCTACACAAATTTTAGTTAAAAATAATGCTTTGCCAGTGCCAATTTCAACAGCTATTTTGTCTTTAACTTTATCAAAAATTACTTTACTATAGGCTTGTTTTCGGATTGTATCATTTTCTATGAAATCATAAATTGTATTTTCATACAATTGATTATATTCATGGATAGAATTTGTCTTTTCGTGGGGACTTAAGAAGACAAAATTTCGGTTTTGGAAGAATTTTAAAAGGTCTGATAAAACAGTCATAGTCTTAACTAAATTACTAAATACTTACAATCATCTTTGTTGTAACTGGTTCGCTATCTAAACCAAATTTCCCCTCAATGTGGTTAATAGTATTTGGATCTACATAAGTTCCAAATAAGCGATCGAATAACATAATTATAGCACCTAAATTTTTATTATAAAATTGAGGATTATGCAAATGATGTATGTCGTGATAGCGTGGCGTAAGAATAATCCATTCCACTACTTTCATCCAAGAGCGCCATTTAACATTCAGATAACATATAGTATGATGAACTGATGCAACAGCACCAAATAAAATTATTACTTGGGCAGGAATCGCCAGCAGTGGAAACCACAAAATTGTACTTCTGAATATCCATGTACCTACCAAGCTTTCTCTTTGCCCACTTAGCCATCACATTTTTTTTATTGAATGATGCCGTTTATGGGTTTGTCAAAATAATGGGCTGTTGTGCATTTGCCAATGAATAACACAGAGACTAAACTCTTTTAAAAAAATGACAATAATAATTCTTATAAATAGGGGCATAGACACAATCTTTGTCCAGCCTACTGCTTCTATCAGTGATGGGGGAATAACTAGGTTTTGCAAAGTAAAATAAGTATGAGCAATAATGATTACATACAGCATAATGATTGTAGCATTTTTAGATTCCTTTAAAACTTCGTCTGAATATTTTATTTCTTGTGAAGGGTCTTTCTTTTCCCAAATCCAGAGTACAAGACCGGGAATAAAACAGCATTGACCATGCTATAATTATATCGCGCATCAGTTACCTTATTGTTGATTTTTATTTAACAATCTTGTTTCACCAACTGCAAACCAACTGGAGTTAAAATTGCATTCCGACTTTGGATTTTTACAGGTTGGTTATCAGCTAATCTTAATTTATAGTTAAATACAATAGTTCCTAAAATTAGCTTCATTAAATACAAAGCTAATTCGTACCCAATGCATTTCCGCATTCCACCACCAAACGGCATAAATTCATAGGCAGAAAACTGACGCTCAATAAAGCGTTCTGGCTTGAACTTGTTCGGTTCTGGATATAAATTTTCCTGTCGATGCAGTAGATAAATACCTATACCAACTACATTTCCTGGTTGTAATTTGTAACCTGCTATTTCCGTGGGGGTTTGAACGCCGCGAGGCAGAGTAAACATTGTAATCGGATACATTCGTAGGGTTTCATTGCAAACAGCAGTCAAATAGGGAAGATGGTAAAGACTAATTGGATCGGAATCTTTCCCTAATTGTTCTATTTCTTCAAATAGTTTTTCCTGGATTTCTTGGTTACGGTAAACGCAGTACCACGACCAACAAATTGCAGCAGTAGCCGATTCATTACCTGTGGATAATAAAAATAACAAGTTATCCAGTATTTCTACATCAGCTAAAGGTTGTCCTTGTTCATTTCTAAACAACATTAACAGAGACAATATATCGGTTTTATTTGGCTCTAGATAAATCCGACGTTCTTCTATTTCAGAATAAATTAATTGTGCGATTTGCTGCCGTGTTTCGATGAATTCTTGCCCTAAAACTTTCTTGTCTAAAGCTTTTGAAAAAAATCTTAGTAAAGGAAAGCCTATAGTTTTAGCTGCGAACAAATCCAACAGAGAAACTATCAAGTTCTTTATCTTTTGATAACGCTCTTTTTGGACAGAACCAAACAAAATTTCGATGATAACTTGCAGCGCGATATCTTGTGCAATTTCACCAGCAAAAAATGGTTGGTTACTTGGTAGCTGACGTATCGCTTTGTGGGTGATATCACAAATTAAGTTTCCGTAAGAATGTACCTGTTTTCCATGCAGAGGAGGCTGCAATATTTTCCGCAAAGTTTGGTTATGCTCGCCTGCACTTGTTATTATTGAATTATTACCAAATATAGCGTTTAACTCACTAGGAAATGATACACTTTCTAAATGTTTGTCCCTATTTTCCATAATTTCTCGAGCAGCTTGGGGAGTATAAAACATCATCAGAGGACTTCCCCAATCTACTCCTTTTGCCCAAAAAGCTTCAGGATGACTTTCAAAGGCTCTTTCCCAGTAGCCAATAGGAGCAAGAATTAACTCAAGTTTCTGCCACCATGCGGGAGATTTCAAACTTTCAACTTGTTTCATAAATTAACCAAAATAATCTTCTAATTTTCCTTCTCTGACTGTATCCAATGTAAAACAATGGAACCCACCACCAAAAAGTCGCCGATGCCTGTGCCTTACTGGAATAGGTGTAAAACCATGCTTCTCTAAAGTTGTCATTAGTTCGGGAAACAACGAGTTAACAATTATTTTTTCCTCATCCACTGATAAAATATTTAAGTCAATATATTTGGTGGTAAGAATCAACTCGTCATCTTCATATTGAGGGAAAATATTCTCCGTTGGTTCTGGAGGATAAATGATATCCCATTTTTGTAAGAAGTCTGGCAGTTTATGCAGAAATCGGGGGTGGCGCAACAACAATTTACCCGGTCTTAAAGGCAGAACGATACTATCAATATGATTATCGGTCAACTGAAAAATCTTGTGTAATCTGAATTTATCACCCAAATGTCGCTCCAACCACTGAAATCCTAACCAATGATTTTCTGTCGCCACATTGACGATAATATCTTTGCCCAAACGGATACATTGGGCCCCATCAATCATCATCTCATGTCCGACATCAAAATCTGAGGTGTTTTGGGCGTAAATATCTTCTACACAGGGGGTGCGATCGCTTGACACATAAGACATATCAAAAGAGCGATCGGTCATGATGGGTCTGGGCATCGTCGTCCATTTTGCCCCTTGATTAAAATAATGATAAAATATTGGCTTTAACAAATCATTCTCGAAATACCTAGCTCTGATTTGAGGAGGCGTTTCAATAATTTCGTTACCAATGATTATCGCTTGGTCGCGCACATTTAAGGCGGGAATGCAAGTTGCCTCCCAATAAGGAGTCTTAAACTTAATGGGATGACTCAACGTCATAGGTTTGTGGACTTTTACCCCTAACCCTTCTAAAGTGCTGACCAATTCCTCGACATCCTCTGTTAACTCTTCGAGATATTTTTTCCCGAGATTCCTGGTTGAAGAGGTTGCTGGAGCGAACGCCACGTTCGGGTCATTGCACTTCTCGTAATAGGGATACCAAAATGTAGCGTAAGCCACATCATGGAAAAATAGCTTGAAAGACAGTTCCAAGTCTTGGGTATCGTAATTAATCGGCGAACCCACGATAACTTCTTTTAAGGGAGACCATTCGTCAAAGCTATTTACCATTATTTCTAATTTATTTAACTTAAACCGTTTATGATTATAGACCATTCCATGAAGGTTTGACAAGTATAGCCTTTATCTAAAAAGTGAGGTACCCCAATTTTGCCAGGAAAAGCTTGATACTGTAAGGGTTGCAGCATACCTCGGCATACCTCATCTTTCTGAGAAACGCTATAATGCCGTAGGGTCAATGAACCGGATCGTGCCGTCACTTTTCACTACTTGATGGCTGAGCGATCCGTGGGGTGGTGATTGCAAACCGAGGATTTGCCCGACCCTAACAATCGCGTGCGTGTTGTCGGTGACAAGTTAAACCTGGATTACATCTTGAATAATACTGAAGCTGCCCATCGCCTGGTTCATGGCTGGAAATCGGTGCTAAAGTCGATCGAGCGAAATGCCATGCACATCATCCCATTTAGCCTCTATCCCGACAATAACATTCCTTTGCGAGCTGTGAGCCATCAAGCGGCACCTGTTGCTTTGGTAGCGACCCAAAAACCGGTTCTTCCGTACTTAGTGTGCTCAAATATTAAGATAACACTCAAATCAAGCAATCAAAAAATATGAAAATGTCCCTAACAAAACTTCAAAATTTACCGGGTGTTATAGTAGAAAATAGTAAACAAACAATAATTCGGACTGTTTTTGGAACGATACTACAAGCTTGACAGGCTAAGGATCGTGAAAAAGTCGAATTAAATGCAAGTCACGGATGGACATGACTTTGATTTAATTACCCACAGTGGCTCAAAGTCAAGCGAGGATAAGTCATTGGGCCATAGAAAAACTGTCCGAAGTATTGAACAAACAAAAGAAACATTAATTTTATCTGTGAAAGCAGATAAAAAAATAGCAGTTTGTCCCTGGTGCAGTAAAACCAGTCATCGTCTTCATCAAAATAAAGGACATTTAGTTAGAGATTTACCAATAGGTAATAGAGCAGTAATTTTCAAACTAAATCGGCGATGATTTAAGTGTGAAACCTGTCAAACCCCTTTTAGTCAAACTTTACAGTTTGTAGGTAAGAAGAATTACATTTATAAATATGCTGCAAAAATTGTTGAACAAGTTATTCAGAGTGACGTTAATAATGTTGCTAAAACTAATGGAATAACAGCCGAAGAAGTTTGGTAAATGGTAATAAATGTAGCTGAAAAAATCCTCTCCGTTGATGTCTGTAATTTTTAAAGATTAGGAATATAGCAATCCTAAATGATTTTATATATCTAGAGCAATCCTAAATGATTTTCTGTGTGTAAGTATAGTGACGTATTTTGGGGAAATCAAATTTATGTTCGTTAGAGGATGTTTTAAAAGTTCTGAGAGGTCAAAAATTATGCCAAACGCCTCACCATAGTACGGATCGTGGCTAGGTAGATTAACGTCTCGCTCGGTTTCCGGCAATAACTCATAGTCTCTGACCAAACGCCGACATCCCATCAACCAGCCAAACGTCCGTTCGACCACCCATCGTTTTTTCAAAACTACAAACCCCTGGGTTTGCTGCCGTCTTAGCACGATCTCCACGATCCAGCGACACTGATCCATGACCCATTGATACGGGCTTTAGTTTTTTGGCATTATCCTAATAGTTTAGCACACTAAGTACGGAAGAACCCCAAATAATGGGATGCCGTGCCTCTGGGATGGTTGAGATTACCGATAGCGGGTGAAGAGTGTATCAAGTAACAACCGGGTTTGTTCGGGTTCATCGCTTTAATTAATCTTATTTGCAACCAAAGCGTTAGCCGTTTTATTGAATTCAAATTAGTCATTGAATTAACAATAATTAGAATTATTCATAAAATATCAAAGAAATGGCTATCGCAGTGGGTGAAAATAGCGAGGAATCTCAATGCTAATTCAACCTAATCAATCCATTCAATTACCCAAGCCTTACCGCATTCAATTAACTATTCAAACCATCGAGTTGTGGTATTGCCTCGAAGTAGCAGCCGATGAATGTGACGAGTGGATTATCCCCGACCCTGCACATTTCATCGGTCAAAAAGTATGGATTATTACTCCAGATTCACCCCCCGATGATTGGCAAGAAAAGCGCATCTTTGGTATCGAACTCTACGCCCCCAGATGGAAACACGGCTCATTGATGGCTGCACCTCTTTGGTACTACGGAGTTAAAGCTCTCAACGGGCAAGGTGACATCAAGTGGCTGACCGAGGACGAGATTACCCAGCATCCTCAAGCCTGTGACTTTGAATCAGACCATTTCTAAGAGCATCAATAACTCACAAAGCTCCCAAGTAATTGCTAACGCTTGGGGTACAACATTACTTGGTACAAGACAATGAACATCAGAACCATCGCCGTAACCTACACCCGTAAATTCAACTTGGGTAACTTCAATTCAGTTGACTTGAGTTGTTCCTTGTGGGCGCAAATAGACCCAGAAGAGGACGAGGACTGTTGTATTCAAATATTGCAGGACAAAGTAAGGGAAGCGGTGCGCTCCGAGTATCACAAAGTTAAAGACAATCAAGGCCCCGTGCCGATAATCAAAATCAATGGCGCTTTAGTTGAGGATTTCATCCCAGAAGGTGAAGAATATGAAGTGCTTTCATCGAATCCAATAAATCGGTAATAGCACTGATTAATTGAGAAAGCAAGCCCTAAGTAATTAAGCTTATTTGGGGTTGCTCGACATCAATAATCAATAACTAACAGTTAGTAAAAGTAAAACGAAATGGCTGTTAGTTAATTACCGAAAACTATTGATTTAAAAGGAAAACAAATGATTGGCGATTATTACTTTGCAACAGGGATATCGATTTATCAGCAATATCCCGGTACGGATAGTTTGTGGATAGCCCAAGTTGAATTTGAAGATTTCGGTCACGCTCAACTTGGCAGTATGAAAGGTTCACTATCAACCAAATACCCAACCAACTTACTAGACAGCGTAAAAACTGTTTATGATGATGCTCTAAAACTGGGCATCTTAATTAAATCGATTCCCGGATCAAAGCTGCATTTGTATGTTTGTAGGTTGGAAGTAGATACGCCAGAGGTTTGGCAAGAAATAGAAGCCGTTGCTTTGGAACTTGGTTTTGAAGTGGTTCCCTATTTGCAGCAACGCCATCAATAATCAATAACTAACAATCAATGAAAGTGAAAGTAAATGGCTTTCGCTAGGGTGAAAAATAGGAGGTTTATCATGGCTAAGAAAGCAGAAATTGATGTCCAATCCGATGCAATGCCCATCCCCGAAATTGTAGAAGCTACCATCGAACGCGATGAGTTTGCCAGTCCCGATTTCGTTGACCCCGACGCTCGACTACCGCGCATTCAAGCAGTGCGGGGAGAATCGAACCTAGAACACTGCGGCTACCTCGTAACTGCGGATCAGATGGCACAAGCAGGTTGGCAGGATTTCGATGAATCTCAACTCATCGAGTACACCTTTAATTCGGGAGAAACCGAGCAGGGTATCCTAATACGGAACCCCCGGATGATTGTTTGTCCCAAAACCCCGGTGCTTGCCTTTGACCGCGATGAAAGTGAAAAGCTGCAACAAACGGTAATCATCGGTTTGTACGATCGCGCTTGCAAGGAAAACGAGCGCATTAGTAATATCCAGTTTTTCCAAGTATTCCTGGTTAATTCGGATAATCAACCGCTGCATTCAATTCCGTTGAGCTATCAAGCTAAGGGTGCGAATCAAGCGAGTTTTAGCAAGCACTGGCAGCAATTCTGCACCGAGATTACAGCTTGTCATGCCATCCAGAACCGCATTGCAGCCAAACCTAAGAATGCTTCGTTTAAGAGTTTGTGCGTATTCGAGTTCGAGGTAGAGCGTCAAACAGTCGGAGATAAGAAGAAATCCCCGTGCTGCTATGTTACCTCGCACACCAAACCCACTCTAGAGACTTGGAAACAGCAATTTCTAGGCTACCACCGAGAAACCAAAGAATGGACTTGGGAAGCCCTGGAACCAGAGCGCCCTTTGACCATTCCCGCATTCCCCCAACTTGCACCATCACCGCAGTTAACTTTACCTGAGAGTTAATGTTCAACTCTGGGGAATTGAGTAATTTCGATTCCCCAGAACTCAAACACTTTAAAAGTACACAGAAAACAACAACGAAACGGCTACCGCAATGGTTGAAAACAACGATAACGAGGTAAACTATGCCACGCTCTATAACTCCTAAACAACCCCAGCCTCCTAACTTTGATGCAGCTTTTGGTAATGACTTTATCATCAAAGACTACTGCGAGAAAGAGTGGGAAAGCGTGTACTATGCCATCCGAGAACTGCAAGGAAAAGCGCTCAGGAAATCTAAAATAGCTCAGGGTGATGATTTCTCCTGGGATGCCTACAAAGCCAAGTTTGCGGAAGTATTCGGTACGCCCCAGGATAAGCGCTTTACTCTGGAACAACTGGTAAGTTACGGCACGCAAAAGTGGGGGATGGATCTAGATACACTCAAAGCTTATAATCGTCGTTCTTGGGAAAGACGCAATGTTGAAGCTAAGGTATCCGTAGTAGCCCCTACTGTGAAGACTCCCACAGCACTTAAAAATGTCAGTTCTTGGGATGTTAGCACCCGGGTAACAGATACTTGGGCAACCGACGATATTCCCTATTAATTGAATCGCAACTGATTCACTTGTACTCCCAGGCTAATCCTGGGATGTACAATGTTGATAGTTGATAACTAACCGCAACTCGTGAATGCAATGTTACACCGCCACAAAGCAGCCATCAACCGCCATAAATTAAGCCGACCTTGCCAAAGAGCAATTGAATTTGGGTTCATTACCCCAGAAACTACAATCACTGATTACGGTTGCGGTTACGGGCAGGATGCAGAACGATTGAGTGCAATGGGATATCCCGTAGTCAGCCGTTACGACCCGTACTACTTCCCCGATTCGACCCCATTGCCCGCTGATGCGGTAATGCTCAATTTCGTATTGTCGGTAATCGAAGACCCGGCAGAACGCGAACAAGTGTTGGTTGAAGCCTGGAATTTAGCTCAAGAGTACCTCATCATAGGATTGTTAACGGGTAAGGCTAAAGAGTCGGCATACCGTTTTAATGATGGCATCATCACCAAGTGGAATACTTTTGAAAAACACTACTCCGCTACATCGGGAAAAGCTTACCTCCAAGCAATATTGGGATGCGATTTAGTGCGCTTAGAAAACTGCATCTGGGCTATCCCCAAGGTTCCATCCAAAGTCCTTGCTGCTTACAACACTTCACCTTCTGAACTTCAACGTTTGCTTGCCAATTTTAAGAAACAGCGCTATCGGTTGGGGTGTCAAACTTTACCGCCCCAGGGTGCTTATATTGAGGATTATTCACCCAGCAACAGCAATCAAATCTATTACCGATTGCGTTCTCCCAACCGAGATTTATTGGGTAAAAAGGGCAATAGCTTTGTCGTGCATTTAGGAACGGCTGATTCTCCCGAATTTAAGGAAGCCGCTAAAGCATTGCAACGCCGAGAACAGTTAGAGTTCCTGACATCTCGAATCGATTACATCCAGCAAGTTCTTAAAGAACCTGCACCCACCGCTACTAAGGTGACAGTGGCTCCCCAAGCAGGTTTTATGGCTCACTTCTCTATGACCCGAATGGATTTATCACCCCCGGCCAACTTCTAGGAAGTACCGACCACCGCCCCGGTCTAACTTGTTTGATGCCGTACTTCCCCTTCATTTTGGGGTTCTGCTCCAGCATCGCTAGCCTTTGAGCCGCTTGATCGAGGCTGTTCCCCCATCCCCCGCTGCTCCTGCCGCCCATCGTTACCTCCTTCATCCTCGTATTTACCCGTTGCCCTTTCCCAAAAGCTAGGAGCCCATATCCAATGGCGCTTGGTACACTGTTCCTTGATTTTCTTGCCGCCTCCCACTACTAAAAATACGATGTCCTTCGTTTCTGCCCGATCGCACGCCATGTTCCACTGGTCTAGGTTGTACTGGAAGTTATCGCCGCATCCCCTAGTCGAGTAAGCTCGCCATCCCTTGGGTACTCCCAGCAACTGCCACTCGGCTTGTTCCGCTGCGAAGTTAACATCCACCCAGATCCGAATTGCGGCTTCCGATTGCCAGACCCGACTCGTCCACCGCTTGGCGTAAATCAGCCCCATGAGGTAAGCCAGGGGAGTATTGAGATCGGTGCTGAAATTCAACTCACAGGATGCTTTGGGATAGAGCACGGGTAATGCCATTGGATTCGATAGCAGTTGCGTAAATTTGTAATCATCCTGGTAAAAGTGGAACGTTCCCGTAGTTCCCCGCTTCTTGGCTTTGCTACCCCAAGCGTCCAGGGGAAGCTCCAAACCCGTTGCCTGCCATTCGGGCATCAGCATCGGTACATCCCAATCATCGGCAGGGAATACCAGACCCCCCGTCCGCAGTAACTTCCTCTGCAACTTCCCCGCGACCGTACGATCGCTCGGTAGTGATTCTGGTTTTGGATGTAACATTTCTGGTTCGTCCTCTACAACCTGCTGTAAACCTTGGAAACCGACTCCGTTGATGTTCTCCCCCGTCGATCATCGGTTGCTGCAAACACTGAAAACTAAATTACACCGATGTT
>JANNOR010000111.1:0-9533 GCA_031399265.1 Cyanobacteria bacterium SOY_34_metabat_3
CAAATTCCAGAATACCTGCTGAAGTCTGCCCGCATCGCCCAACACAGATCCCAGATCCGGTGCAAATTGAGTGCTGATTTGAATCGACTTGACTTCTGCTGACAGACGCACCGTTTCGATCGCACTGCCGATCGCCCCGGCCAAATCCACAGGTACAATATTCAAGCTGACTTTGCCTTGCAAAATTCCCGACACGTCTAGCAAATCTTCGATTAACTGGGTTTGGAGTTTGGCGTTGCGCTCGATCGTTTCTAGGGCGTAAAGCTGTTTTTCCGGTGTCAGACAGTTCGATCGCAGCAACTTCGTCCAGCCCATAATCGGGTTTAAGGGAGTCCGCAATTCGTGGGACAAAACAGCCAAAAATTCGTCTTTGACGCGGTTAGCGCGTTCTGCTTCTGCTCTGGCGGCCTTTTCGAGCGCTAGCAGGCGTTCCCGTTCCGCTTCTGCATTGAGGCGATCGGTAATGTCGGTGTTGGTGCCACACCAGCGCAGCACCTTGTCTTGCGCGTCGCGAATCGGGACGGCGCGGGAGAGAAACCAGCGGTAAGATCCGTCAGTGCCGCGCAGGGGGAAAGTATCTTCCCAGGCTTCGCCTGTTTCAATGCAATGCCTAAATTTGGCGACAACTCGATCGACGTGTTCCGGGTGGTGGACTTGCTGCCAACCCCAGCCCTGCATTGCTTCTAGGGTTGTACCCGTGTAGTCAAACCAGCGCTGGTTGTACCAAAAAATCCAGCCGCTGGCATCTGTCATCCAGGCCAACTGAGCGATGTTGTCAGCTAGAGCGCGGAACCGATCTTCGCTTTCGTGCAAGTCTTGCACGGCTCGCGCGTGCCCGATCGCAGGCCAGAGGCGAGCCACCATTTCTTGCATCAGTGAAACTTCATCGGGTCGCCAGTGCCGCACCGCCTGTGATGTCACCACCAAAAGACCCACCCAGCGCCCTTCCTGAAGGCAGGGAACATCGACCACAGCGCGCATCGACAGGGCTCTGTAGCTATCGACCGCGTGCGCTGTCTGCGGGTCATTAGCGATATCTGAGATGACAAATGTTTGACCTGCCCGATAGAGAGCTTGCTGTTCTGGCGTCTTAAAGTCGGAGATTTGATAGGTACCAGCAAGACTGGCAAGCTCGGGCTGGTGCCAGTCTTGCTCGATAATTGCCACGCCGGCTGCTACATCGAGTTCGTGCCAGATGCAGCGATCGACCTGTAAATATTCTCCCAGACTGTGCATGGCTTCCCACAGCATTTCTGCGGGGTTAGAGCGCAGGCGCAAGCGGAGTTCGAGCTCGGAGAGAAACTGCTCGTTGAGTTGGGCTTGCTTGCGATCGTGAATATCGGTATTCGTGCCGATCCACTCGACAATCTGGCCCCGAGCGTCGCGAATTGGCACGGCGCGGGATAAATGCCAGCGATCCATTCCGTCGGAAGCCCGCCGCAGGCGGAACTCAGCTTGATAATCTGCTCCGGTGATGAGAGATTCTCTCCAGCGGGCTAAACCGGATGCCAAATCCGAGGGCGGCACCAGAGACTCCCAATTGTTTTGAGCGGCTTCTCCGTAAGACATTCCCAGATATTCCGACCATTTTTGATTGGCAAAGCGAGTTTCCCCGGCTGAGTCTACGTTCCAAATCAGGTGGGGGAGCGACTCTGCCAAAAAGCGGAAGCGGCGATCGCTTTCTGCTAAGCTTTCTTCGGCTTGTTTGCGATCGTCAATATCAATGCCGATGCCCACCCACTGCACCACCTGTCCCCCGCTGTCTTTGACGGGTACAACTCTCGTGAGATGCCAGCGGTAGGTGCCATCAAACCTGCGCAACCGACACTCCAATTCGTAGGATTCCGCTGCTTGAATCGCTTGCTTCCAAATGGCGACAAGTTTTGGCAACTCCAGAGGATGAAATATTTCTAGCATCGGCGCAACCACAGGGAATTCTGGCACGATGCCCGTGTAGTTTTGCCAGTGTTGGTTGCAAAACTCTAACCTGCCGTCGGCGCTCTTGCTCCACATTAATTGGGGGACTGCATCGGCGAGGGTGCGGTAGCGATTTTCGCTTTGCCGCAGTGCTGCTTCTGCTTGTTTGCGCTGGGTAATTTCGGTTGTGAAGCCGACAACTTTGATGGCTTCGCCTTGCTGGTTGCGGATCGTGCAGCCGCGTTCCCAAACATCGATCCAGCGCCCGTCTTCGTGGCGGACTCGGTACTCGCCTTCGTAGCGATCGGCATTTAAGATGGATTTTTCCTCGGCTTCGATGCGGGCTAAATCGACGGGATGGATGCGTTCTTTCCACCACTCTGGTGTTGTCGGTGCATCTTCGGGGCGGACGCCGACGAGAGAGGAGAGTCCTTCGGAGCGGTAGACTGAGTTGGATGCAAAATCCCACTCAAACACGATGCCGTCGATCGCCCTTGTCGCTAATTGAAAGCGCTCGTTGCTTGCTAGCAAATCGAGTTCGGCTTGTTTGCGATCGCTGATATCTGTCAGGGAACCAACGGCGCGCACTGGATTGCCTGACTCGTCCCAAATTGCTCGCCCTCTGGCACAAACCCATTTGTAGCGCCCGTCCCCACAGCGGATGCGGTACTCGCAGCAGTAATGTGAGGTTTCTCGATTCAGGTGCTGCTGCCAATTGCTTTGCACTCTCTCCAAGTCGTCGGGATGAATCCAGGTCAAATATTGGCTGAAGTGGTATAATTCTTGGCGATCGCATTCCAATATCTCTAAACATCGATCGCTCCCTACACAGCAATTTGTTTGCAGGTTGTGATCCCAAATGCCATCGCTGTTGCCGGCACAGGCAAGTTCCCAGCGTTCTTCGCTTTCTCTGAGCGCTTCTTTGGTGCGATCGGCGCGATCGATTTGCAGGGCGGCAACGGCAAAGTCTGCTAGCGCGATCGCGATCCGCAAGTCTTCGGTATCGAATTGGCGATCGCGATCGTGAGAGACGATCCAGATTGCCCCTAGCGGTTGATTTTCCGATTGCAGCGGCACGACTAATGCTTCGGCGATCGGCAATTCTGGTTTTGGCAAGCCGGTAAAGGATTGTTCTGGATGGAAGTACAACTGGGGATTTTCGAGGTCTCGATCGGCTCCCCGCCAGCGCAATCTGCTGAGTGTGTTTGTTTGTTCTGCGGCTTCCCACGCACCCGCCAAGGCTTCCCAGCGATATATTTGTTCTGATGTTGTATTTTCTTCGAGCAAGCAGACTCCGACGCTGCCTGCGCTGCACAAATCTTGAGCGATCGCCACCAGTGTTTTGAGCAGCGTGCGGGGTGAGGTTGTCAGTTGTCGGGCAAGAGTTTGCAGCGCCCGGTTTTCTGCTGTGAGATCGGGCGATCGAGGGATGCGGCGCGACAGTTCCTCGGCGATCGGAATGTCGGTTAAATCAGTTTGTGGGGTTTGCCAAGGTTCCATCAATTAGTCGTCTCTACGTCTTTCGGTCTTAGCTGGCGATCGATCGGCGCACAGTAAAAGCATCTGCTATATGATATTATCTACCGACAGACAGAATCATTTATCTATCTTGAGAATTACTTTTGAGTTTTCCGGCTAGTTGACTGCTTTGTTTGCCTTTGCTCTTGCTGCCGCAATATGCACAATTTTATTCCAGAATCGCGTTTTTTTCCATATCTGACTTGGACAGAAATTCAGTCGATGCCGGACAAGGAAAATACAGTGATAATTCAGCCGCTAGGTGCGATCGAACAGCACGGCCCGCATTTGCCTTTAATTGTCGATGCGGCAATTAGCGCGGCGGTGATCGGCCAAGCGTTGGTAAAGTTAGATGCAAATATTCCGGCTTACGCTTTGCCACCTTTATACTACGGAAAATCGAACGAACACTGCCATTTTCCCGGGACAATTATGCTCAGTGTTCAGACTCTTTTAGCCGTAATTGGTGAAATTGCCGAGAGTATTTATCGGGCAGGATTTCGGAAATTAGTATTGATGAATGCCCACGGCGGACAACCGCAGGCGATCGAAATTGCGGCGCGGGATATTCATCAGAAATATCAGGATTTTTCGGTTTTTCCACTGTTTGTTTGGCGGGTGCCGAATGTGGCCGCAGAATTACTAACTGCGCAGGAGTTAGAATTGGGAATTCATGCGGGAGATGCAGAAACAAGTTTGATGTTGTCAATTTTGCCGGAACAGGTGAAAATGGAACTTGCAGTTTGCGAATATCCGCAGAATTTGCCGATCGACAGTTTGCTGAGTATGGAAGGGAATTTGCCTTTTGCTTGGTTGACGCGGGAGTTGACACAAAGCGGTGTGTTGGGCGATGCGACGGTGGCGACGAAGGAAAAGGGCGATCGGATTCTGGAATCTCTCTCTGACGGCTGGGTACAAGTTATCAAAGATGTGCACAAATTTCGACAGCCCGGAAGTAATTAAGAATTATTATAGAAGAAGTAGTGCGCATCGCGCAGCCTACATATAGTAGAGTAAACAACCCGGTTTATTTTGTCCTAGTGCGTCGAGGACTGTCAAAAATTGTTCTAATTCGTGTCAAAATGAGTCTAACAAATTTTTTGAGTTGGAAAACTAACGATGAGTGTAAATCCTAAATTGCAGCGCGCATTTGAGCAAAGCCGCGCCCTGAAAATTATCAGCGGTTTAAATAATTTTGATGCGGCTAACGTTGCGGCTGTCGTCAAAGCAGCGGATCTCGGCGGTGCAACATTTGTCGATATTGCTTGCGATCGCGATTTGGTATTGATGGCAAAACAGTTGACAAATTTGCCAATTTGTGTATCGGCTGTGGAACCAGAAAAGTTTGTGGCTGCGGTAGAAGCAGGCGCTGATTTGATTGAAATTGGTAACTTTGATGCTTTCTACGCCGCCGGCCGCCGCTTTGAAGCCGAGGAAGTTTTGGAGTTGACTCGCCAAACTCGATCGCTATTTCCGAACATCACTCTTTCTGTAACAGTTCCCCACATTTTGGCACTCGACAAACAAGTGCAGTTAGCAACAGAATTAGTCAAAGCTGGCGCTAACATCATCCAAACCGAAGGCGGCACCAGCGCCCAACCAATTCACGCCGGCACTTTGGGATTGATTGAAAAAGCAGCACCTACTTTGGCCGCTGCCTTTGAAATTTCCCGCGCCGTACAAGTCCCCGTACTCTGCGCTTCGGGCATCTCCAGCGTCACCGCACCGCTGGCTATTGGCGCCGGCGCTGCGGGTGTTGGCGTCGGTTCTGCTGTGAGCCAGCTTAACAGCGAAGTGGCGATGATTGCTGCTGTTCGCAGTTTAGTTGAAGCTTTGGCAAAAGTGGAGCGATCGCACTTTGCTGCTTCAATTTAATTAAGAAGGAAGAAGGAAGAAGGAAGAAGGAAGAAGGAAGAAAGAATATTTGGCGTTGCTGAGAAAGGAGTATGATTTGCCTCCGAAATTTAGTAGGGGCAATTCATGAATTGCCCGTACTGGTAATTCATGAATTGCCCCTACTCGCTCATTTCAGGGATTGCCTCTACTGGCAATTCATGAATTGCCCCTACTCTAAATTTTAGGGATTGCTATAGCGAGTCAATCATACCTAAATTCAGCAACGCTGAATATTTTTCTCCCTTCTCTATTCTCCCACTCTCCCACTCTCCCGATCTTCCTCTCTTTCAACACTTTTTTAATAATTGCAAAACCACAGATAATAATCATCTAATAACTGCTGGTTGTGGGAGGTTATATCAACTGATTCAAAATCTGCTAAAGGCAAGGTAAATTTTTGGCGATCGCTGATGCGAGTCACTTCCACAAATATGCGGTCTTCCTCAATAAATAAATCATCCAACCGATGGATTGTGAATCTGTCAGTATGAGAAGGTTGAGTTTTTTTGAGCTTTACATATTCTTTTTTGCTGCCCGAACCCATTGTATATTCTTCTTCCCATTCAAACTCTTCTACGCCCGTAACGAAGCACGGCAATTGAATATTTCGCTTGATGTAGTCGAGATATTTGATGAAATTTTCAAGGGTGGTATTAATATTTTTAGTGCCTAAAATCTGCCGAATTTTAATTTCAAATTGCTTTACATTAAATGGGATAGTTTCCTGGAGATGGGCAAACATTTCTGGCTCGAACCCGGAGCTTAATTCGGGTATTTCCATCAGCAGGCGCTGGAAGTCGTTTAGCGGTTTCGGTCTTCTGCCTGCTACAATGGTTTCATCTAGCACAACGGCAGGAAGTTGGGCTTCAGAAGGAAAGGATTTGTTTTGATTTGGGCGATCGTCAAATTGAGACTTGTTAAGTTGAGACTTGTTAAGTTTAGGCTTGTCAAATTTAGGCATCGCTCGGTTCCGCTCTACTGGTTTATCAATAAAGTATATCTTGGCATAAGTACATTCGTGTTTGATAGATAGGAGGAAACTATGATGCAACTACTGAAATCGCCTGATGAATCGGCAGTCTATAAAGGTCAATTCGGCGAATTTACGATTACTCAAAGCGATCGCACTGGAGTGTTGATCTACCGCGCCGGATTGGGGGTGGCTGCGCTGTGTTTTGCGATCGGTGCTACTCTGGTGCTACAAAGCGGCGATAACCCGATCGCCATCCAAGCCATAACACCTATTTTTGCTTGTTTCTGGATAGCTTTAGGCGTTAGTTTGGCAACTATTCACATTTACATGATTGCTCTACACCGAACGCTACAGGTGTTTTGGGCGATCGGCGGCGCAGCAGCACTGTTTGTCGCCCTGCAAAGCAGCGAACCCTTAGCTTTAGCAGTGTACGAACATCCGGCTACTTTGTGGGGAATTGGCTTTACTTTTGCAGCATTAAATGGCATCTTTTTCAAAGAAGCTTTCTGCTTCAATCGCCTAGAAACTAAGTTTTTGACTCCTGGAGTTCCCCTGTTAATCCTAGGACATATGTTCGGCTTTTTGTCACCGGAAAACGAACAACTTTTGCTAGCATTTTGGGCGGCTTTGTTTATCATATTTGCCGCGCGCAAGTTTTTTCAAGCAATCCCCCAAGATATCGGCGATAAGAGTGTATTTGAGTATTTGAAACATCAATAATTTGGGAATGGGGAATGGGGAATGGGGGATTGGGTATTGAGTAATTTTATCACTATCTCGTTGTTTTCTTCTTCCTTCTTCCTTCTTCCTTCTGCTATAAAATGAGAATTCGTCTGATCCGTCGTCGAGAAATGTGGGCAATTACTCAGGAAGGTTGGGTGATTGCAATCATTGGGTTGATAATTTCAATGACATTAATACTGGCAAATATCCATCCATTTCTGGCGGTGACGTCGCCCATCAAAGCTGATATACTGGTTGTCGAAGGCTGGTTGCCGGATTATGCGATCGAAAGTGCGATCGTCGAATTCAAAAAAGGTGGATACCGTCAATTGATCGCAACAGGGCTGCCGGTAGGTAAAGGCTACCATCTTGCTAAATATAAGAACTATGCAGAACTAACCGCCGCGACCTGTATTGCGCTAGGATTTGATAAAGACAAAGTAGTAGCCGTACCAGCACCGAGCGTTGTCAAACATCGAACTGCTGCTTCGGCGATCGCCCTTCGAGATTGGTTTGCTGCTTCCGCCATAAAAGTTGACTCAATCAATCTTTATTCTATTGGCACTCACGCCCGCCGCAGTTGGATTGTGTTCAAAGAAGTGCTGCATCCAGACATTAGAGTCGGGATAATAGCTGCGGAATCCCAAGATTACAACCCGCAAGAATGGTGGAAATCCAGCGCAGGTTTTCGGACTGTCACAGGAGAAATCATTGCTTATATTTACGCCCGTTTTGTCGATTGGAAAGCCTAGCTAGTAAATACAGGATACGGCAGTGCCGTTTCCCTACCCAATAAATATAGGACACGGCAGTGCCGTTTCCCTACCAATAAATACAGGATACGGCAGTGCCGTTTCCCTACTATATTTAACCAAAAAT
The DNA here is from genome assembly GCA_031399265.1 of Cyanobacteria bacterium SOY_34_metabat_3. Classification (GTDB taxonomy): domain Bacteria; phylum Cyanobacteriota; class Cyanobacteriia; order Cyanobacteriales; family Microcoleaceae; genus Microcoleus. The sequence goes on from JANNOR010000111.1 coordinate 7,907, forward strand.
GATAAAATCATTCTCGAATAAATTGAGGGCAACTCATTGCTAGAAGAACGCGCTTACTGGTTAGCATGGTCGCAAATCAATGGTATCGGGCCGATTTTGTTGCAAAGACTGCAACAACATTTCGATAGTTTGGCTACAGCTTGGATAGCAAAACCAGTAGATTTAATGCGAGTTGATGGCTTTGGCAAGCAAACAATTGAAACAACTTTGCAAGAAAGATCCAAGCTCAATCCTGAAGAATTTATCGAAAAACATTTAATTAAAAATCCCAATTTTTGGACGCCCGCAGATTCAGATTACCCCCGTTTGTTATTGGAGATTCACAGTCCGCCACCGGTGCTGTATTATCGCGGTAATGTGGATGTCAAAGAGAATCAAGGAGTTACGCCAACTGTGGCAATTGTTGGCACTCGCAGCCCTTCGGAATACGGCAGAAAGTGGACTCGAAAAATTAGTACGGCTTTGGCTAAAAACGGTTTTACTGTGGTTTCGGGATTGGCGGCGGGGATTGATACAGAGGCTCATATAGCGTGTTTGGAGGCGGGAGGAAGGACTTTTGCGGTATTGGGAACCGGAGTTGATATTGTTTATCCTAAGCAAAATGAGCGGTTGTGCGATCGCATTTGGCAGCAGGGATTGGCAATTAGCGAGTATCCCGCCGGCACTCAACCGAATAAAACTAATTTCCCGCGCCGAAATCGGATAATTGCTGGCTTAAGTCGTGCTACAATCGTGATTGAAGCTCCGCATAAATCTGGTGCGTTAATTACTGCTTATCAAGCGAATGAATTTTGCCGCGATGTGTATGTTTTGACGGCGAGATTGGATGATGAGCGTTCTTTTGGTTGTTTGGAATTGCTGAGTAAAGGTGCTCATCCAATTCTGCCGAATAGCGATCGACTCTTAAGCGAAGACCGGTTGTTGGAAATGCTCGGAGCTATGCCAAAATTGGATAGCGCGCAGCAGTTGTCCTTGTTTTCGGTCAATCCGACGGTTGAGAAGCCAGTGCCGCTTCTGGAGCCGGAGTTGGCGAAGGTGTTAAGTGCGATCGACTCCTCGGCGATGTCTTTTGATACAATTGTGGAAGCAGCGGGATTAGAGGCGGGAACAGTTTCGAGTATACTTTTGCAACTGGAATTAATGGGATTAATTTCGCAGTTACCGGGAATGCGATATCAACGGTGCTGATTGAAAATTAATCGGCGGTTGAAACCGATTCTACACAGACAAAATCCGTCGGCGCGGATTGAAGATGATTCGGCGGTTGAAACCGCATCTACACAGACAAAATCCGCCTGCGCGGATTGAAGAGAGGACTCTGTATTTTTGATTGGTGTTTAAGTCTAGATCCCCCTAAATCCCCCTTAAGAAGGGGGACTTTGAGAAGAATCTTGTCCCCCCCTTCTTAAGGGGGGTTAGGGGGGATAGATCGAACTATTAGAAGCGGTCGAACCCAAATCGCTCTCAAATCAATCCGAAATTAACTGCACTAATACTGCTAGCAGAAACTCCGCCCAGACTTGCTAAAATCTCCCCAGTTTGTGCAAACCGGATTAAAGTTGCACCGCTATCTTGAACAATCGCTAACTGCGAGAAACTCAGCCCGTTACCTAATACTAACAAGTCT
>JANNOR010000165.1:0-7972 GCA_031399265.1 Cyanobacteria bacterium SOY_34_metabat_3
GCCTTAATTTTCACCGTCGCCCGAATTTGATACCCTGGCAACTCAGCATCAGGAGTCACCTGCACTTCCACGCTGCTAATGGGCAGAGGGTGACACAGCGGAATCAAATTCGCCGTCTGCTTCGCCGCCATAATTCCAGCCAGCCTCGCAGTGCCCAACACATCGCCCTTGGGCGCATTCCCAGCTTCGATCGCCGCAAACGTCTCCGGCAACATCCGCACCCTCGCAGCCGCCACAGCTTGCCGCGCTGTTGCCACCTTCGCCGAAACGTCCACCATTTGGGCTTCGCCGCTGTTATCGAGATGAGTTAGCTGCGTGCGATCGGGCAATTTAGAAAAAGTTGGGAAAATCTCTTGCATTATTTTGGTAATAGTGTTACTGTTAGTTTCTGTGAGAAAAGAACTTAATCAATTTTAGATTAAATCTGAACTTAACAGGGGCTTGTAGCTTAGTTGGATAGAGTGCATGGCTACGAACCATGAGGTCGGGGGTTCGAATCCCTCCAAGCCCATTTAAAATCTATAAATCCCCCTGGGGACACGGCAATTTCCATTGGTGTCAACTTAAGGTCAAATCCAGTCAGAGATTGCTGTTTGACTATTAAATCCAGATCCCCCCTAGCCCCCCTTAAGAAGGGGGGGACAGGAAGCCTCTTTAAGTCCCCCTTCTTAAGGGGGATTTAGGGGGATCTGGACTCGGATATAAACGAGATTTCTCTAGGTTTTAGGCTTAAATTGACACCAATGGGCTCTTGGAGTTTCCCTACTACAATTAATTGCTGTAGGGAAACGGCATTGCCGTGTCCTCTGTTGCTATCATGTCTGAGTGTTACCGGAATTGATATCACCGATTCACAGCATAAACATCTTTGCCGCGCCCGATCGCAAATTTCATCGAATGAGACAAATCCTTGCTAGAAAGAGTCACAAAAATCAGCAAAGCCAAAGCAGCGAGTGCAGCAGCCAAACCAAACATATTTCTGTAGCCGACTTGTTCAGCAACAAAGCCCAAAGTCGGGCCCGCCAGCGCAATTCCAAAATCAAATCCGCCAATACAAAGCGAAAACAATCGACCCCTTTCTTGAGGTTCGCACCTATCCGACATCAGCGTTACCATCATCGGCAAAACAGTACCGCCTGCGATACCTTCAACCAAAGCTGCGATTAAAAAAGCTCCGCTGCTGCTAGCAAAATACAACAATAACATAGACACGGCATAACAGATTAAGCCGCCAGAAATAAACAAGCCGCGGCCGTATTTGTCCGAAGCCCGTCCCGTAACCAACCGCATACTAAAACTGGCGATTGCCGCCGTAGAATAAAATAATCCTGGATTCAAATTAACCTTGGTTTCTTGGATAAACAAAGGCATAAAAGTGCTCAGAGTTCCGAATACCAAACCAACCAGCAATAATACTAAAGCCGGAATCCGCACTCTAGGATTCCAGAGCATTTGCCAGTATTTTTGAGTATTTTTGTCCTCAGATATCGAGTCAGATTCTGTTGAGCCTGCAAAATTCGGTTCCACAATTTTGCAGGTGAAAAATAGACTCGTTGCAGCGAAAGTCGCCGACATCGCAAACAAAGCAGTATAACCAACCCCAGCTTGCACAAATCCGCCCATCGCCGGGCCAAATGCCAAACCGATCGGAGCTACCAAACTCATGTAACCGATTAATTCGCCCCGCTTTTGAGGCGGCGAAAAGTCTGTTACCAAAGCGCTGTAAGCTGTGCTAAAAGCGGCGATGCTAATGCCGTGAAAAGCGCGCAGAAGTAACAATAAAGGGATAGATTTAGCGAATATGTAGCCGATCGGGGCGATCGCCGCCACTGACACGCCTACAAGCAAAACTTGTTTTCGCCCCGCGCGATCGGCTATTTTACCCAACTGCGGCCTCGACAGCAAAAGCCCGATCGCAAATGCACCCATCACAAAGCCAATTTGCTGTTTTGTGCCGCCCACAAATTGAACGTATAGTGGCAAAGTTGGCAGCAGCGAAGCCAAACTCGACCAGAATAGCAAACCTGCGGTAAATAAAGTCAACAAGCTGCGTTTGCGTTGAGGTTCGATGTCGCTAAAAATATTCAAGATGCGAATTCCCTTTAAATCTTCCGAGTGCACTCAAGCGTCTGTCGAGTGTCTCTATATCATTGTGTTACAATTCCTTAATATTTGCCACCCAAAGAGTTGATATTCGATTCACAATCAACAGTCAACCGTCAACCGTCACCATTCTTACCAATCAACCTCGGCCCTTTCCTCCACTACCCGGTTATAAACCCACTCCGTTTCCATCGCCAACTTCGGCCAACTAAATCGGCGTTCCAAATCCTCATAAGCATTATCAACTAACCACCGCCCGTAACCCGGATTTTTCAGCACCTCCAAAATCCCCCAAGCTAAAGAATCGCGATTGTTTGCCTCAGTAACAACGCCAGTTTTAGTGTGCTGCACCACCTCTGGAAGTCCGCCCGCATTGGAAACCACCACCGGCACTCTTGCCGCAAAGCTTTCTAACGCTACAATCCCAAAAGGTTCGTAAAGACTGGGGAAAACCGCGCAGTCAGCCACCGTCTGGAATTTGTCGAGATGTTCCTCAAACATGAAACCAGTAAAATAACACTTATTCCAAATTCCTAAATTCCAAGCCAAAAATTTGAGATGGTCTGTATTGCCGCCGCCAACAATTACTATTTTGGCTTTTCCTCCCATTTCCCAGATTACTTTAGGTGCAGCATTCAGAAATACAGCAATACCTTTTTCGTAGCTAATTCTTCCTACATAATAGACGATTTTTTCGTCGTCTGCTGCAAATTTGCGGCGGAAATTCATCGCGTCAAATTCATGCCAGCGCGGTTTTTTCTCGGATCTGATTCCGTTGTAAATTACCTCTATTTTGTTCCACGGAGTCGATAGTACCCGCTCGGCTTCGCGCCGCATATAATCGCTGCACACAATTACCCGCCAAGCGTTGTAAGCGAGGTCGTTTTCCTTGGCGTTAATGTAGCGCTGTCCGTCATTGTGGATGCCGTTGAAGCGCCCGTATTCGGTGGCGTGGATGGTGGCAATTAGCGGTACTTTAAAGGTATGCTTGAGGGCGATCGCCGCATCTCCCACCAACCAGTCGTGAGCGTGGATGATATCAAAGGGGCCTTCCTCCAGCATCAGTTTGCCGCCTTGGTGGCCCATGCTTTGATTGAGGTTGGCCACCCAGTGAAAAAAGTCGCGGGCGTGTCCCACCACCACCCGATGCACCTGTATTCCTTCCACCACTTCATACATCGGCGCGTGGCCGAACTCTACTGTAATTAAGTGGATCTCGTGGCCTAGCTTCACCAATTCTGGATACAGTTCCGATACGTGGCGGGCGATACCGCCGACGATTCTGGGAGGAAACTCCCATGCCAGTACCAAAATTTTCATCTTTCTGCCCTCCCAAGATTTTATATATCTTAATGTTTATGATTAACAGATTTATTGTATAATACGCAGCCTCAAATGTTGGCCGATCGCAAATTTATGCCCTGGAGCTGACCTGCGGGCAGCAACCAGGACGGAAAATTATGCAGAAACCGGGTTTTTGCAAGAAATTGCTTGATCGCCATTCCTGCCAAAAAAACAGGTTTCCTCAAGATTGATGCCGCAGAAGGAAGCAATGGCGATCGGCTCTACCCGCTTACCCTTTCAAAATTGGCTCCAATTCGCGGCGAAAACGATTCCAAGCAGCAACTGATGCAGAATTAGAAACAACACCCCGGCGCATCAAAATCGCGCCGTCTTCAAAGCCCACAATTCCGTACTCTCCAGAATTGGACATTCGATCGATCTGCGGGACGATCGCCTGCAACTGTCCCCTTTCCCGGCGAAAAGCAGCTTGATACTGCTGCAACTGCCACATATCGGCAATTACGTACTCCATCTTCACGGCATCCCCCGCATCATTGCGCAGTTCCAACATCGGAAACCTGAGAATTTCCCGGCGGCTTGACAAAATCGGCACAAGAGTATTCGTTGCAGCCACACTAGCAGCAGCAGGAATTTGACCCAACAGCGGGCGCACTTGAGATACGTGCTGCCACTGTCTGATTAGAGGAACCTGCACCCAAGGATCGATCGCATCGGGCAAAATCAAAGAAAAAGTCCGATTTGGGTTAGACGTGAAGGTAAAAAATAGCGACAAACAGATACAAAACGCCCAAAAGCGACGAAACTTGGAAGACGAAGGGAAAGGAAACATTGCATTCGGAAAACGCAAGCTGGTTTTTTCTCCGCTTCTAATTTGATCTTCTTCCTTTTGGCGATCGGCCCACCACAGAATCGCGCCATAAAACAGCCCTGGAACCACAGTCATCGCATAGCGAATATTAATCGCCAGCACCGACTCTCCTTTCGCTGAAAATAGCTTCAACAGGGGAAATCCAGCGATCGTCCAAGACGCAGGCGCTACGGCAGGAACTAAAGCTAACGGCAACCACTGACCGAGCAGGTACTTAATTTTAACAAAAAACGGCGTAAATAATTCAGTCACCAACAACCCCGGATTGCTAATCATGCCCCAAAGAATTTCTAGAGTCGAAGCTTCATCACCATCAGCATATTGACCGAAGCGCTCCATCATAAACCGCTGGGAGATATCAGCAGAAAACAAAGGCATAATCAAATTTGTCAAAAGAATCATGTAGCCAAAACTGAGGATGCACACAGCCAAGCCAGTCAGAGGATAGCGCCGACTCAAAATCAAGTAAACTCCCACCCCAAATAACACAACTCCCCCATCTTCTCGCACGGCCAAAATTAAAGTTGCCAGAATCCCAAACAGCGGCCACCAGCGCTTCTCCATCGCCAGCAGCAAGCTAAAAACATAAAGCGGAATTTGACAAACATCGTGAAAATTGCCCAAAGTCGGGCCGATGACGGCGTTAGCTGCGTAATAGCTCACCACAATTGTCGCCGACAGCCTTGGTTCCAGATAGTGTCTGGCGAGAGCCCAGAGCACTCCTCCAGCCGCCGTAATTAAAGTCACCTGCAACACCGTCAAAGTGACGGGCGAGGGGAACAGCGAGTAAATTGGCAGCCACAGCATCAGCGCCGGGGTAAAGTGCTGCCCCAACCGGTAGTAAGATACTTCCGGGAGCTGGTTGTCATGAACCACGTTAGTGGACAAAGCCGAAGAGAGGGAACTCTCAAACAAGTGACCCCGAGTGCCGTTCCAAAAAAGTTGATTGAAAATGCCTTGGTCGTATGTAGCGTAAAAGCTGTAGTAGCGGTGCAGCGTCAGCAGCAGGCACAGCACAAAAAAGGCGATCGCCACTTTCACCACCACCCGCAGCGACTCATCTTTCTTCCATCTCAAAAATGTCATGGGCCCGCCGTAATCAAATCATCGGAGAATAGCATAAATCTAAAGTAAGTATTAAATTAAAGTAGAAGTGGAATAACTCGGCTCGGCAATGGTCAATTATTTTCACCCGATCGAAAAGCTCAACAGCGTCCATTCAACATCCAGCACCAGCGATACCGACGGTTCTCCCGAACTGCCGGTCAACTCTGCACCGCTTTTACAGCTTTTGCTGTTCGTAGACAAGCGTTCCGCTTCCAGGGAACAGACCAGACACATCCGCAAGTACCTCAAGGATTTGAAGGCAGAGTGCGACTTTGAGCTTCAAGTCATCGACGTAGGAGAACAGCCGGATTTAGCCGAACATTTTAAACTGGTAGCGACTCCCTCGCTGCTCAAAATTCATCCAGAGCCGCGACAAACTCTCGCCGGCAGTAATTTGATCGCCCAACTCGAACACTCGTGGCCTCGCTGGAAGCGTTCTGTAGAAGAATACACTCTTGGACCGCAGTCTGCGCCAGCTTTGGCGACAGCTTTAAAAAACGATCCAAAACCGATATATTCCGTTGCTTGTGCCACAGAACTCGTGCAGCTTTCCGATGAAGTTTTTCGGCTAAAGCAGGAAAAAGAACGCCTGCAAGAGCAGTTGCAGATGAAAGACCGGATTATTGCGATGCTGGCTCACGACTTGCGGAATCCTTTGACGGCCGCATCTTTGGCTTTGGAGACTTTGGAGTCCAGTCAGAAGGTGAAAGAGGGGGAAAAGTCGCGTTTGACACCGAGTCTTGCCGCTCATTTGATGAAACAAGCCCGGCGTCAAATCCGAATTGTCGATCGCATGATTACAGATATCCTGGAAGCAGCCCGGGGTACAAACGCTCAAATTAACATTCAAGCAAAAAGAATCGAACTGGGGGCGATTTGTCAAGATGTAATCCTGCAATTTGAAGATAAATTTCAGGCGAAAAGTCTGAATTTGGAAATAGACATTCCCGCAGATTTGCCCTTGATTTATGCCGATCCCGATCGCATCAAACAAGTCATCGTCAACCTGCTTGACAACGCCTGCAAGTACACCCCAGACCAAGGAACTGTTAATCTTTCAATTCTCCACCGCACAGCTTACAAAGTTCAAGTCAGCATTTGCAACAGCGGCCCGGGAATTCCTGAAGAAGATTGCGCGAGCATTTTTGAAGACAGCTTTCGCTTGCAGCGAGATAAGTCAACAGACGGTTACGGCATTGGACTGTCTCTGTGTCAAGGCATCATCCGCGCCCACTACGGTCAAATTTGGGTAGACTCCGTACCCGATCGAGGCAGTTGTTTTCACTTTACTCTGCCTATTCAAAAGTAATAATTAGTTGTTAGTTGTTAGTTGTAATTCATGCCCTATGCCCTATGCCCTATGCCCTATGCCCTATGCCCTATGCCCTATGCCCTATGCCCTATGCCCTATGCCCTAAAGTTCAATTTGAACGCAGTGCAGCGATAATTTGTTCGTTTGCCTTGGGAAAAGTAAACTGGTCAATTTCGTCGAGCGTTACCCAGCGAATTTCATCGCATTCGATCGTTTGCGGTTCCCCGCTGACGTGACGGCAGTGGTGGACGTAGAGCCTGACTGTAAATTTAGTGTAGTCGTGGTCAATGGTAATCAGGCGATCGCCAACTTCTACGACAATCCCCAACTCCTCCATAATTTCCCGTTGTATGCAAGCTTCGATCGTTTCCCCAGGTTCTATTTTACCCCCGGGAAACTCCCAGAAACCGCCGTGCAGTCCGTGTTCTCGGCGCTTGTCAATCAAAATTTGCTGTCGATCGTTCCAGATTGCAGCAACGCCGATAACTTTGTGGGGGACAGGAGAAAGAGACATACTAATTTATTGGGCATTGGGCATTGGGCATTGGGCATTGGGCATTGGGCATTCAAGAATAATATCAATAATTATTCAATTATTTAATCTAAAATCCAAAATCTAAAATCTGAAATATTAAGCCCCCATCTTGCGAGGGGGGCTTGACACTTATACAACTTAAATGTTAGTAATCAACTAATCTTCCGAACCGTGTCTCTCACTGGCTTCTATGGACTTTTCAAAAGTCATTCGCTGTTCAGCATTTTTGAGAAAATAACCGCTAATCATAGCTGAGGCGAGCAATCTACCCAAATGTTCGCGACTGGTAGTGACTGTCACCCCGAAGTGTTCCGAAGGCAAATTACCCAAAAGTCCGACAATATTTCGCTCCATTACTTGAAATACTTCGTGAGAAGTCGGCTTAGACAACTGAGAAACAGTGTCGGGAGCCATTGACTGCACGTATTGCCATAATAAATTGGCATTTTCTCCGTCTTCTTCAAAGAATTCAGGGGATTTATTAGATGAGTTGCTCACGAGTACCTCCGTTTCAGAGACAGCTTGTTATTTTAGACGGGGGCGGTTAAATTAAATAACCATTACCCGATCGCTGCTGATATTTATTACTAAGTAATTACTAATGTAGCAGGACAGTCCCAGCAACCGAGTGGGCACAACCGAATTAAAGGCGGCGGTTTTTACGATTTTACATTGGGGAGGGGGGGGTGGGGGGGTTGGCCCCGAGCCCCCCCCCCACGGCAACCAGGGCGAAAAATAGGGT
>JANNOR010000120.1:0-31469 GCA_031399265.1 Cyanobacteria bacterium SOY_34_metabat_3
GTCTATGATCTGGAAGAGATTTAATTGCTTCAATTAAATTCATGGTTAATTCATTACAGCAGGGATAGTCTACCCTGTCCGGGTAGACTTGATTACCTCTTCTATCCTACATTCCTCTCTGACAATTAATCCACCCTGCTTATTAAGGGGGAGTAGGGGGCAAGCTAAGGGGGGATCGGATTCTATGCAGCCTCATAAAAAATTGGTATAACAGTCTAAAATCTCAAGTATACTTACTGATGAAACAATTGATTTGGATAGCGCTATTTATACTGGTTGCGGTGGCTGCTGCGGGTTGGGGTTCTGACTCGTGGCAGCGGTTGTCGGCTGTACCCGAAGTTTCGATCGATCGCAAAATCAACATTTCCCAAAACCCACCTCCCTCAGTTTTTTCTGCTGAAAAACAGCCCGTTGATTTGCCCAAAATCAACCAGTCTAGTTTGTGGAAACACGTTGAAAATTTAGCAGGAGAACGCGAGGGAGAACGCGATCGCAATTTCGCCAGAGACTATATTTCAAAACAACTAGAAATTTCGGGAATTTCACCGCAATTGCAGCCATTTGATGGCGGAGTCAACGTCTTTGCCGAGAGAAAAGGTACGGACTCAAAAGCAGGTGCAATTCTGATCGCCGCCCACTACGATACCGTACCAAAATCCCCTGGTGCTGATGACAATGCGACGGGAGTTGCAGTAGTTTTAGAAGTAGCGCGACTGCTGGCTTCTCGTCCCACACCTCGCACCTTGCAAGTGGCATTTTTCGACAGGGAAGAAATCGGACTTTTAGGCAGTTTAGCATTCACCGGCAGTGCGGCGCGGCTAAAAGATTTGCAAGGAGCGATCGTCCTGGATATGGTAGGTTATGCCTGTCACACGCCCGGATGCCAGCGATATCCCGAAGGATTGACAGCGCAACCTTTTCTAGAAGCAGCGGGGGTGACTTCTCCCGATAAAGGCGAGTTTATCGCAGTGGTTGGCGATGCGGAACATCCGCTGCTGTTGGGAACTTTTGCGGAGTCTGGAACTACTAATTTACCTCCAGTTGTGGCATTGCCGGTGCCTCTGAAAGGGTTGCTGACTCCCGATGTTTTGCGCAGCGATCATGCGCCTTTTTGGTATAAGGGAATTGGTGCGGTTTTGGTGACTGATACGGCCAATTTGCGATCGCCCTACTATCACCAATCTAGCGATACTATCGCAACTCTCGATCGACCTTTTTTCACCGGTTCTGCTCAAGTTGTTGTCAACGCTACTGCTAAATTATTGGAAATTCGGTAATCGATCGTGGAGTAAGGTGCGCAGTGCGCACCCTACGATTAGATGTTTTGCATAACTTATAAAATAAATAAATGGATTGGTACTCTACTTTTGATATGCTGAAAAAGTGAGTGCAAAAACCGCAATTATCAGTATGACAGGGAATATAGGACAACCGACAGCTTTAACCGATCGACCTTATTTAGTATTAAGCAGTCAAGGGCAAGTTTTACAGCTAGAGTTAACACAGCAGCAGCAAGTCTTGGGGCGCGATCGCACTCGTGCAGATTTAACGCTTCCCGAGGCTTGGCGCGCCGTTTCCGGCGTTCATGCTGTTTTGCGCCAAAAAGGTGAGAATTACTGGATTTACGACGGTGACGGGCAGAAACCGAGCACTAATGGCTTATTTGTCGATCGCACTCGCATCACTCCCAACGACGGTTATTGTCTGCAAAACGGTATAGAAATTAAAATCGGTCTTGACCCAAAAAATCAAGTTTTGGTGACTTATTTTAATCCAAGTGCAAAGGCAATTGCTTTGCCAAGCAAACAGTCAATTGCTATCAAGAATCGATCGGTTTTATTGGGCCGCGATCCAAACGCTTCGCTGCAATTAGATTCGCCGCTGGTTTCTCGCCGCCACGCCACAATTGACCAAGATAGTCGCGGCAATTATATCTTGCGAGATCACAGCGTTAACGGGGTGTTTGTTAACGGTCAGCGAATCACAAATTCGGTACAATTATCCGAAGGAGATGCAATTCGGATCGGCCCCTTTACTCTCACTTACCTGAGCGGTGAGTTGGAGATGCAAGACAGAGGCACTCAAATTCGCTTGGATGCTGACTCTCTGGTGATTCCGAAGCGTTTGGATCGGATCACTTTGGCGATCGAACCAGGGCAATTTGTAGCTTTAGTCGGCGGTAGCGGTGCGGGAAAATCTACTTTAATGCGGACGCTTTTAGGGATTGAAAAAACTACTAACGGCGCTGTGTTTCTCAACGGCGATAACTTGCGCCAAAACTTCAATATTTACCGCAATCAAATCGGTTACGTCCCTCAAGATGATATTGTCCACTTCGATTTGACAGTCGAAGAAGTCTTGAGTTACGCAGCTAAATTGCGCTTACCTCCGGATACAAATGTCAAGCAAGTAGTCACAAAAACCTTAGAAGATATTGAGATGACTCACCGTCGTACTGCTTTTGTGAAACAGCTTAGCGGCGGACAGCGGAAGCGGGTTAGTATCGGAGTCGAACTGCTAGCAGATCCGAAACTTTTCTTTTTAGATGAACCGACTTCTGGACTCGATCCGGGTTTGGATAAGAAGATGATGCAACTGCTGCGAAAGTTGGCAAGTCAAGGGCGAACGGTGATTTTGGTGACTCACGCGACGGCAAATATCACGATGTGCGATCGGATCGTGTTTATGGGTCGCGGCGGACGCCTTTGTTACTTCGGCCCGCCTGCGGAAGCGCTCGATTTCTTCGATGTCAAAACAGGCGATTTTGCAGACATTTACAACGAATTAGAAACAGGAGAAACTAACGTTCAAAGCTGGGCGGATAAGTTTAACAAATCTCCCTACTATCAGCGCTATATTGTCAATCATTTCAGCACGGGAACTCCCAACGGGCAAAAAAACGCTGCGCCTCCCAAACCAAAATCTGTATCTTTTTTCAAACAACTTGTTTTGCTATCTCAGCGTTATTTTCAGCTTATTTCCCGCGATTTGGTTAATTTAAGCTTAGCTTTGTTAACAGCGCCTATCGGCATTAGTTTGCTGCGGATTGCAGTCAGAGATAAAGACCCGTTAATTGGCGCGCCGGAAGCAACTTTAGCACCTTTGGCGCTGCGAGTTTTATTTGTATTTACCTGTGCGGCGATTTGGGTAGGACTCGCAACTTCTCTGCAAGAAATTGTCAAAGAATCGGCTATTTATCTGCGGGAACGTTTGGTAAATTTAGGATTGTTTGCTTATTTGGGTTCAAAGTTTTTCATCCTTTCTGGTTTGGCTGTCTTGCAAACTATCTTGACGGTAGGAGTAATTTTGATTGCTTTCAAACAGCCTGAACCGAGTTTGATTTCTTGGCCTGTGGGAGTCAGCATTACGACTTTTCTCACTTTGCTGAGTTGTGTCAGTCTCGGATTGGTCGTTTCGGCGATCGTCAAAAATGGCTCCCAAGCTAATAGTGCTTTGCCTCTTTTACTGCTACCTCAGATTATTTTTTCTGGAGTTTTGTTTAAGATGGAAGGCGCGGCGAGCAAGTTTTCTTGGCTGATGTTAAGTCGCTGGTCTGTGGGTGCTTACGGCTCTTTAGTTAATGTAAATGCGATGGTTCCCGCACCGACTGCATTACCCGACGGGAGTACGCTTCCTCAGCCCTTTGAGCCTACTCCTGTGTACGATCCAACCTGGGAAAATTTGAGTTTAAATTGGGGAATTTTGTGCGTGCATATTTTCGTTTATTTAATGTTGACGCTGTGGTTGCAAAAGCGGAAGGATATTTTATAGTTAGTGGTTAGTTATGATTAGTTATTTGAGAACTTACCCACAAACTATAATTGTAGGGTGCGCACTGCGCACCTAGTTATGATTAGTTAGTTGTGGATTCTAATTGTCCATGCCCAATGCCCCATGCCCAATGCCCCATGCCCAATTACATGAATTATTGGCTGATGAAGTCGGAACCGGATGTTTACAGTATTGCGAATTTGAAGCAGGATAACTTTTCTATTTGGGATGGTGTTCGCAACTATCAAGCTCGCAATTTTATGCGACAAATGAGTTTTGGAGATTTGGTATTTTTTTATCACTCTAATACTAAAATTCCGGGAATTGTTGGCTTGATGCGTGTTGTTGAAAGTAATATTGCTGACCCTAGTCAGTTCGATATTAATAGCGAATATTATGATTCTAAATCTCAGCTTGATGCGCCTCGGTGGCAAACTGTGAAAGTTGAATTTCTTGAGGAATTTGCTCAATTAATATCTCTGGATGAACTGAAAGAAAAGTTTAGTGCGGATGAGATTTTGGTGGTGAGGAAAGGCAATCGATTATCGGTGATTCCGGTATCTGAAGTTGCTGCTGAGAAGATTTTGAAGATGAGATAAGATACCCGGCGGTTGAAACCGCGGCTATATAAACAAAGTCCGCGCAACGCGAGACTGAATAATACATCAGGTAAATTCTTAGTCCGCGGAGGCGGACTTGGCTTGTGTAGTAGCGGTTTCAACCGCCGATTCCCTTAAAATTCCCCTAAAGACCGGCCGCGCAAACTGCTGCCCCAATTAACCCTACATTGGGATTCAAAACCAGACGAACCGGCATCATTTCTAACAGCGAATTCATCCGCCCTTTGTGGGTAAAAGCGCGCATAAAACCGCCTTCTTGAATCAGTGGCAAAATTTTAGCAGCAATACCGCCGGCTACGTACAAACCGCCGTAAGGTAGAAGTGACACAGCCATATTTCCGGCAACAGCGCCGTAAGCTTCTACAAACATTTGCATTGTTTGTTCGGAAAGCCGATCGCACTTTTCCATAGCCGCCCTCGCAATTGTCGCCCCCGGATCGACAGTCTTCTCAGTTTTCCCAATTTCTGACTCCCATTTTTTGATAATTTCTCCTACCTCGGCTGATTCAGGCGCAAATTTTGTGTCCCGCAAAAACTGGTAAATTGACACAATTCCCTGTCCCGAAACTACTCTCTCGATCGATATTCTGGCAATGTCGTGTTTGGCGAGCAAATATTTCAGCAGTTGAAACTCCAACTCCGATCGCGGTGCAAAGTCACCGTGTCCCCCTTCAGAAGAAAACACTTTCAGTCCATTAGCTTCGGGAATTGCAAAACAATTTCCCAAACCAGTACCCGCACCGATCACAGCAATCGGATCGTGTTCTCGGGGTTTTCCGACTTGCAAAATGTGCAAATCCTCCGCATCCAAACCCCACACGCCGTAGCCAACCGCGACAAAATCATTGATTAAACTAACGTGGGATATTCCTAATTCCTGTTCCAGACGGTTCGTATCCAGCAGCCAAGGCAAATTAGTCAGTTTTGCAGTGTTGTTGACTACCGGGCCTGCGATCGCAAAACAAGCTTTTTCAGGTACTGGTGCAACATCCAGTTTAACAGCAGCTTCCGTCAAAAACTGCTGCACCATCGGTACTAAATCTGGAAATTCTCCACTCGGATAGCGAAACTCGTAAAGTGCATTCATTTCACCCTTAACAGTCCTTTCTACTAAGCGCAAAATTGTCTTAGTTCCGCCAATATCGCCCGCCAATAATAATGCCATAAATCTCCGATTGAACTAATATTTTTTAGGTTGGGCGGAGCGAAGCGTAGGGTTCACTTTGTTCTGCATCACCTTTTGTACCATTGTCATTAAGGGGATTTTTCGTGGGGTCGGGCGGGTTTATTTAACCTATCTGCAAGCTTTAAAGCTGTTGGCGAACCCGCCCCTACAGGTCTCACACGAATGGTGCCCTATCTCAGTTCTACCCAACCTATTCATCACTACGAACAACTATTGTCGCATCACTATTCAACAATAGAAGTCTCACAAATGACAGATAATATTGCCAATTTAACCGTCAGTTCTCTGAATTGCCAACCAAGTCCGCAACACCTCAGCCACTGTCCAAGCTTGTGCAGTGCAGCCCCGGGGCGAGTGGGGCGCGTCGCCCTCAAAAACTTCGCCCAAACTGCCAATTCCGCCTGCCAATATATGATGTGCCATCGGCGTGAGGAATTCGCGCGCTTGTGCTGGGTTTTTGTATATGTCTAAGTGAGCTAAAACAAAGGGCCCGACTAGCCAGCCCCAAACTGTGCCCTGGTGATAAGCCCGATCGCGCTGCAATTGGTCGCCTCGGTATTCGCCCCGATACTGCGGGTGTTCCGGCGAGAGGCTGCGCAGCCCGACAGAAGTCAGCAACTGTTGAGCGCAAGCATCGACTACGCCCCGACGCCGATCGGGCGTGAGTAACGGTGTATAGCGGTGGGTTTCGTTGACCCGCAATTCGCCTGCTGACAGGGATTTGGGGGACAAGTCTAAGGGCAGCGACACCGCAAATATCTGATTTGGTCGAAGAGAGGCATCGTGTCCGTCTGGGCCGTCCAAAACGTCGTAACAAAAGCCCGCATCGCTGTTCCAGAAGCGGGTGAATCCGGCAGCAGTTCGATCGGCCAATCGATCGTATTCATTGTGAGATTTACCCAATTTGCGAGCAAAACTGACCATTGCTTGTATGGCGTTGTACCAAAGCGCGCTGAGTTCGATCGGCTTGCCAATCCGGGGAGTCACCACCCAATCGCCCACTTTCGCGTCCATCCAAGTTAGCTGCACACCCGCTTCGCCGGCGTAGACTAAACCGTCGTCTGGATCGACGCGGATGTTATACCGAGTACCCTTGATGTGCCAATCAACTATCTCACATAATATCGGCCAGAGTTCGCTCAAAAGTTCGTCGTCCCCGGTGGCATCGATATAAGCGCGAATTGCCTCAAAGTACCACAGCGTGGCGTCTGCGGTATTGTATTCCGGTACGCCGCCGACATCGGGAAAGCGGTTCGGCAGCATTCCCCGATCGACATATCGGGCATAGGTTCGCAAAATCGATCGCGCAATGTCCGATCGCCCGGTACTGATTGTGAGGCCCGGCAGGCTAATCATCGTATCCCGCCCCCAGTCGCTAAACCAGGGATATCCGGCGAGGATCGTTTTGCCCTCCGGTTCCTCCGGTAGCGGGCGGTTGACGATGAATTGGTCGGCTGCTAGCACTAAGTGGTTTATCCAGTCGGGAGATTCGTCCGCTTTTGACCATTTTTCCAGCAATTCTCCCTCATAAGCGCGGCGGGATGCTAAAGCTGCATCGCCGTTGAATTGCGGGTTTTTCTCTGTGCTGGCTATCAAAGTGAGAGACTGTCCCGGTTCGATCGCAAAATGGAAAGTTGCTGCGTGCAGGTGATCCTCAAAATAATCTAATCCACGCCGCTTTTCGGCTGCAAGGTCAAATCCGTAGTGCCAATTGTATAAGGACGTAGACACCCGAAACTTAGCCTCTGGTTCAGCATCTGTCAGCAGATAGAGAGGTGCAGAATTGGGAAATGCCGTCACGCAAATCCCTCGATCCAAGGTTTCTAGCCCGATCTGCCAGTCGCCTGCCCTCGTGGTGTGGTGGTAATCGCGGTAATTGACGAGGGCTTTGACAGCTAGGACGATCGGTCTTGAGCCTCGGTGCAAGCGATATTGAATATACGTTGTGTTAGCACTTTGCTGCATCCAAATCCGCTTTTCGAGGATGGCGTCAGCGAGAGCAAACCTCCACACTGGCGTCGTACCTTCGAGGTGAAAGCTTTCGATGTAGTTGTAGCCGTGAGGTTCGATCGTCCCGTCGGCCCAGCGGTTTGTATAAAGCGGATAAGGGCGATCGCCGTACACAGCAGTCTCGTCCAGCTTCGCGAGCATCAAAGTCCGTCCCAGCGGCGGTTTGAGGGCGGCTACCAGTAGGCCGTGATAGCGCCTGGTGAGTAGATTGGCAATCGTCCCGCTAGCATAACCGCCAATTCCGTTTGTGACCAACCACTCGCGAGACTCCGCCGAGTCTAGATTGCAGCAAATTTCCCGTCCAAAATCAAGAACCATAAATGCACGCTCGTAGTGAATTGCGATCTACCCACAGGTAGATTTTAGACAAGAGCTCAACAAGGAATCTTAACCCTTGCAGGCGGCTAATTAAGCGATCCTGTTTTGCATGAATTGCCGATCGGGCGATCGCCAATTCATGCTTTAATTTAGATCGAGCCAACCGCTAATTTTGCCTGTTTGCGACAATTCTAACCGTTGCTCTGTCTAAAGTTAGTTGTTTGTTACTTTTTGAACTGATATTAATTTTTCAATAGCCTTGTTTGGCGATCGGCACTCAACAGACCCATTGCCAAAATAGCATTTTCCGTCACACCGCCCACCTATTTTATCAGGAGAACAATTCAAAGTGAAGATAGGAGCAAATTACCTCGGCAACAACCAATGTGAATTTACAGTCTGGGCCCCCACCCTCAACCAAGTAGCCGTCCAAATAGCTTCCCCAGACAAACGCCTGCTTCCCATGCAAAAAACCGCCGATGGTTATTGGCAAACCACAGCTACAGACATCCCACCAGGAACCCTTTACACCTACCAACTAGAAGCAAAAGGCGATCGACCAGACCCCGCCTCAAAATATCAACCCCAAGGCGTACACGCTCCTTCTCAAGTAATAGATGAAAGCGCCTTTACCTGGACAGATACAGATTGGCAAGGCGTACCCTTACCAGAAATGGTTATCTACGAATTACACGTCGGCACATTCACCCAAGCCGGAACATTTGAAGCAATCATTCCCCAACTGCATCAACTAAAAAAACTGGGAATCAACGCCATAGAAATCATGCCAGTCGCCCAATTCCCGGGCGAGCGAAACTGGGGCTACGACGGCGTATATCCCTACGCCGTCCAAAACTCCTACGGCGGCCCCCAAGGCTTCAAAAAACTGATCGACGCCTGCCACGAACAAGGCTTTTCAGTAATTCTCGATGTCGTTTTCAACCATCTCGGCCCCGAAGGAAACTATCTCCGCGAATTCGGCCCCTACTTTACCTCAAAATACGGTTCAATTTGGGGAGATCCCCTCAACTTCGACGACGCCTACAGCGACGGCGTGCGCGACTACTTTATTGAAAACGCCTTATATTGGTTTCGAGACTATCACATCGATGGGCTGAGACTCGACGCAATTCAAGCCATATTTGAAGTAAGTGCCAGACCGTTTTTGCAAGAAATCGCCGATGCTACCAGCCAGTTTTCTCAACAGCTAGGACGACAACTTTATTTAATCGCAGAAAGTGACTTAAACGATGTCCGCACTTTGCGATCGAAAGAACTCGGCGGCTTCGGACTAGACGCCCAATGGTGCGACGATTTCCACCACGCACTGCACGCCCTCCTCACCGGAGAAGATGACCGATACTACCAAGACTTCGGCAAGTGCGAACACCTCGAAAAATCCTTCAAAGAAAGCTTTGTTTACTCCGGTCAATACGCCCCTCACCGAAAGCGAAAGCACGGCAGTTCTGCCAAGGAGCAACCAGCCCATCAATTTGTAGTATTTTCCCAAACCCACGACCAAATCGGCAACCGCATTTTGGGAGACAGACTATCAAAAATAGTAGATTTTGAAGCGCTGAAACTAGCGGCGGGCACTGTCTTAATTTCTCCATACATTCCGTTCCTCTTTATGGGAGAAGAATACGGAGAATCAGCACCGTTTTTTTACTTCGTTTCCCACTCCGACGAAAACTTAATAGAAGCTATCCGCAAAGACAAACAGCAAGAATTTAAAATCTTTGAAGGTAGAGGCGAATTTCAAGACCCCCAGAGTCCAGAAACTTTCCAGAAATGCAAATTAAACTGGGAAAAACAAACAGAAGGCAAACACAAAATTCTCTGGGAATGGCACCAACATTTAATTCAACTGCGGCGCACCATACCCGCCCTTAAAAAACTAGACAAAAATAGCTTAGAAGTATCCAGCATTGAGACCGAAAAAATCCTATTTCTACGTAGGTGGACGGATAAAAGTCAGATATTTTGCATTGTCAACTTCAACAAAAAACAAGTTACTTTTAAGGCTGCACTTCCTCAAGGAAATTGGCAAAAGATTTTAGATTCTACAGACCTAAAATGGATGGGCGCAGGTTCAAACTTGCCCGAAAAAATAACTTCCGAGCAAGAATTGACCGTCAAACCGCAGAGTTTTGCACTTTATGAAGTATAATGCTTAAAACAGGAGGCAGAGCCTCTAGATATGCGTTCCCAGGCAGAGCCTAGGAACAACAAACAAGCAATTTATCTTTGTATTCTCTCATTCCCAGGCTCTGCTTGGGAATGCCGTCCAGGAGGCTCGACCTCATGATTAAAAGAGAAAACCCGAAAAACTAATTAGGAGTAAGATTAACATGATGCGAATTCCCACAACAACTTATCGGATTCAGTTTCATGCAGGTTTTAACTTTGAAGCGGCAAAACAAATACTTAGCTATCTGGAAGAATTAGGAATTACTGACCTTTACGCTTCACCGATATTTAAAGCCCGAAAAGGCAGCAGTCACGGATATGATGTCGTTGACTCAAATCAGCTCAATCCCGAATTGGGAACTTCCGAAAACTTTGAAGCGCTCACAGATGAAATCAAGAAGCGGAACATGGGATGGCTGCAAGATATTGTTCCGAATCACATGGCTTACGACACTCAAAACTTGTTGCTGTTAGACGTATTGGAACACGGCCCGGATTCCGACTATTTCGATTACTTCGATATTGAATGGAATCACGCTTACGAACATCTCAGGGGTCGAGTGCTGGCGCCGCTGCTGGGCAATTTTTATGGAGAGTGTCTGGAAAATGGCGAGATTCAACTCAAGTACAGCGAAATCGGGCTGACAATTAATTACTACGACTTGAAATTGCCTGTAAAAATAGAATCGTATGCTAATTTTATCAGTCATAATTTGGGGCATTTAGGCAGGGAATTAGGTCGGCGTCATCCTGATTTTATCAAGTTCCTAGGGATTCTTTATTTGATTAAAAATACCCCTTCAGAAACTACAGGTAAAGCCCGATACGATCAGATCGCTTTTGTCAAAGGACTGCTGTGGGAACTCTACAATCAAAATCCCATCGTGCAGGAATTCATTGATGAAAATATCAAATTTTTCAACGGAGAACATGGCAATCCTGAAAGCTTTAATTTGCTAGATGGTTTGCTTTCCGAGCAGTTTTACCGTCTGGCTTTCTGGAAAGTGGGCGCCGAAGAAATTAACTACCGAAGATTTTTTACAGTCAACGAACTGATTTCGGTAAAAGTAGAAGAAATTAAAGTTTTTCACAAAAACCACGCTCTGATATTCGACATGGTTGAAGAGGAAAAATTTACCGGATTGAGAATCGATCACATCGACGGACTTTACGATCCGACAGAATATTTGAAACGGCTCCGCGAGAGAACCGGAGACACTTACATTACTGTGGAAAAAATTCTGGAACACGAAGAAGATTTGCCGTCATATTGGCCGATTGAGGGAACGAGCGGCTACGACTTTTTGAACTACCTAAACGGCGTTTTCTGTCGGTGCGATCGCGAACAGCAATTTACCGAAATATATCAGAGATTTACTCGCTTAAACGTTCCCTACGAACAGTTGTTTTTAGATAAAAAAGGGCTGATTGTTGAGAAAAATTTGGCGGGAGATGTAGACAATCTGGCTCAACTTTTGAAGAATATCTCCGGTCAATCGAGACAGGGGAACGACTTTACTCGTCCCGGTTTGGAAAAAGCACTGGCCGCTATTTTGACGATTTTTCCAGTGTACCGAACTTACATCAATCAAGAGGGTTTGAGAGAGTCCGATCGCACTTACGTCAAATATGCGATCGCCCATGCGAAAGAACAAGTACCGCGACTGCTCAAAGAACTTAAATTTATCGAAACGGTGCTGTTGCTGGAAGAAGAAGAAACCTTAACCGCAGAACAAAAAGAGCAGCGCCGCCACTTTGTGATGAAACTCCAGCAGTTGACAGGGCCGTTGATGGCAAAAGGCGTTGAAGATACGCTTTTATACGTCTACTATCGGCTTTTATCCCTCAACGAAGTCGGAGGAAACCCGAATCAGTTCGGCGTTCCGCTGGCAGATTTTCACGAGTTCAACAAGCACCAACAAGCAGCTTGGCCGCACAAAATGAATGCTACAGCTACCCACGATACCAAACGCGGCGAAGATGTGCGAGCCAGAATTAACGTTTTGTCAGAAATTCCCGATGAATGGGAACAGCAAGTCAGGTCTTGGAGAGAGTTAAACTCTTCTAAGAAAGTCAACTTTGTGAATCGAATGGTTCCCGATACTAACGACGAATACTTCTTGTACCAAACTCTGATCGGCAGTTTTCCCTTTGAGGGGATTGAAAATACTGATTATGTCGATCGCCTCAAAGATTATGCGATCAAAGCCGTCCGCGAAGCCAAAGTTTATACAGCTTGGTTGAGACCGGACAACGACTACGAAACTGCTTTTATGACCTTTATAGATAGCGTTCTCGAACCTTCGGAACAGAATCAATTCCTCAAGAAATTTACGCCTTTCTGGAAAAAAGTAGCTGATTACGGAATTTTTAATTCTTTATCTCAAACACTGCTGAAGATAGCTGCGCCTGGCGTTCCCGACATTTATCAAGGCACGGAATTCTGGGATTTGAGCCACGTCGATCCAGACAACCGTCGTCCCGTTGATTTTGACCGCCGCATCGAGGTTTTGCGGTCAATTAAACAGCAAGCTAAGACGGATATTCTGCAACTAATTGAAGATTTGATCGCGACGCGGGAAGATGCTAGAATTAAGCTGTTTTTGACGGCAAGAGCGCTAGAAGCAAGAAAAAAATACTTGCAAGTTTTTGAATCAGGCGATTATCAGCCCCTGGAAGTAGTGGGTATGTTTAAGGATAATGTTATTGCCTTTGCCAGAAAATTTGAAGATACGACAGCGATCGCGATCGCCCCTCGGTTTTTGGCAGGAGTGATCAAACCGGAAGAAATGCCGATCGGCAAACAAGTCTGGCAAGATACTAATCTGGAATTGTCCGAGCAAATGCCGTCTATCTGGAAAGATGCAATTACAAATCAAGTGGTAGAAAGTAACAACGGTATGCTGGCAATTGGTGAAGCTCTAAATTACTTTCCCTGTGCTCTGCTGATTAGTCAATAGTCAGATCGCTACTAGATTCCAGACTGCTTCAAGAAGTCGGGAATCTGAGTGTTCTACTTATATTTTGCATCAATAAAGATCGATCGCCCCAACCAACCAAACAAAATTTATACAAATAAGACGGCAAATACAACACAACGTATACGGTTTGCCACAATACAGCGATCGATCGAACCCCGTACATTAGGAAGAGTAAAGAAAAGCAGTCAACAACTGTAGCGCCGCCAGACCGATGAATGCAACCGTCCCGTAACAGGTTCGGTAAACACCCCTTCATCCCAAGGTCTAACCGCCCGCAGTATAGAGATAAGCACCCTATCGAAGACTGTATTAAAGCAGGACTCACTACCGGTAAATCCCCGAAGTAGCATCGCAGTCCTGAATAACCAGACTATCGCACAGATAGAACACCAAAATTTTGTAGAAATTGGAGCCGGAACACCCCTATGGGAAAAGTAGTTGGAATTGACTTAGGTACGACAAATTCTTGCGTCGCAGTTATGGAAGGCGGCAAACCCACCGTCATAGCCAACGCCGAAGGGGGTCGCACCACACCTTCTGTAGTAGCATATGCCAAAAATGGCGACCAGCTCGTCGGACAAATCGCCAAGCGCCAAGCCGTGATGAACGCCGAAAACACCTTTTACTCAGTAAAACGGTTTATCGGACGCCGGGTTGACGAAGTAACCCACGAAACCACAGAAGTTTCGTACAAAGTCCTGAAAGTCGGGAACAGCCTCAAACTCGACTGTCCCGCCCGCGGCAAGCAATTTGCCCCTGAAGAAATTTCCGCGCAAGTCCTCCGCAAACTTGTAGAAGACGCCAGCAAATACCTCGGCGAAACCGTCACCAGAGCCGTGATCACGGTTCCCGCGTACTTCAACGACTCCCAGCGCCAAGCGACTAAAGACGCGGGAAAAATTGCCGGTATTGAAGTGCTGCGGATTATTAACGAACCTACAGCCGCCGCTTTAGCTTACGGATTAGACAAAAAGAGCAACGAAACCATCCTCGTATTTGACTTAGGTGGCGGTACATTCGACGTATCGATTCTCGAAGTTGGCGATGGCGTATTTGAAGTGCTGGCAACTTCTGGAGACACTCACCTCGGCGGTGACGACTTCGACAAAAAAATCGTCGATTTCATCGCCGCAGACTTTCAAAGAGCCGAAGGAATTGACCTCCGCAAAGATAAACAAGCACTGCAACGCCTGACCGAAGCAGCCGAAAAAGCCAAGATTGAACTTTCGAGCGTTACCCAAGCCGAAATCAACTTGCCGTTTATTACCGCGACTCAAGACGGCCCAAAACACTTGGACACGACTTTGACGCGGGCCAAGTTTGAAGAACTCTGCTCGGATTTGATCGATCGCTCTCGCATCCCCGTAGAAAACGCGATTCGCGACGCCAAACTAGACAAATCTGCAATTAATGAAGTTGTCCTAGTCGGCGGTTCTACACGCATTCCAGCGGTGCAAGAACTCGTTAAAAAAATCCTCGGCAAAGACCCCAACCAAACGGTAAACCCGGATGAAGTCGTAGCAGTCGGTGCCGCAATTCAAGCAGGCGTGCTCTCCGGCGAAGCAGGCACTGAGGGCATCTTGCTCCTAGACGTTACCCCGCTGTCTCTCGGCGTTGAAACCTTGGGCGGCGTGATGACCAAAATCATTCCCCGCAACACGACTATTCCTACGAAGAAGTCGGAAACTTTCTCGACTGCTGTAGACGGCCAAACAAACGTGGAAATTCACGTTTTGCAAGGCGAACGGGAAATGGCAAACGACAACAAGGATTTGGGAACTTTCCGCTTAGATGGAGTTCCTCCAGCCCCCCGCGGCGTACCTCAAATTGAAGTTACTTTCGATATCGATGCTAACGGTATTTTGAATGTAGCTGCTAAGGATAAAGGTACTGGCAAGGAGCAATCTATTAGCATTACCGGTGCTTCTACTTTGCCCAGCAATGAAGTCGATCGTATGGTGAAGGAAGCCGAATCGAATGCCGCTGCTGACAAGGAACGTCGCGAAAAGATCGATCGCAAAAACCAAGGCGATTCTTTAGCCTATCAAATAGAGAAGCAGTTAGCAGAATTGGGCGATAAGGTTCCTGCTGACGACAAGACTAAGGTTGAAGGCTTGATTAAAGACTTGCGCGAGGCGATCGAAAAAGAAGATGACGATCGCATCAAAACCCTGACAACAGAGTTGCAGCAAGCATTCTACGCTGTCAGCAGCAACCTGTACCAACAAGCAGGCGGCCCAACTGACGGCCCCGGCGGCTACGGAGACGGCGGCCCCACAGGCGGCGGCGACGACGTGATCGATGCCGACTTCACCGAAGGCAACAAATAGCAGGCTAAGCTAATAGCCCGCAGCTAGAAACAAGAAACCCGGTTTTGAATAAAAGCCGGGTTTCTCTGTATCATGAAAGATAATTTGGCGATCGAAATCGGGGCAACCACGGGGGGATTGCCCCTACAAGTAAGAAATAAAGTGAGGAGTAATCTAAATGTCTCGTTCTCCTATACAAAATTCATCCGCAAACACTCCCAACAACTCCCATGTTGCATCCTTGCGCCGACTCCGCCGCATCAGCCATTTACTCGACAATGCAATTCCCATTCCCGGTACAAAACACCGCATCGGACTAGATCCAATCTTGGGACTAATCCCGGGTGGCGGCGATTTGGTCGGTTCAATTTTTGCCGGTTATGTAGTTTTCAAATCCGCTCAAATGGGAGTGCCGCAAGAGACTTTAATCAAAATGGCAACTAACATCGTATTTGATACAGTTGCGGGCACTGTACCGGTGGCTGGAGATTTATTGGATGTTGCTTGGAAAGCTAATGTCAAGAATATAGAATTGCTGGACGCTCATTTAGGTTCGCCCGAACCTACTGGGAAAAAAGCTAATTGGTTGTTTGTGGCGCTGTTGCTGTTGGGTTTGATGTTGATTGTTGGTGGTGTAATTTTCTTGAGCGTGATGCTTTTTGGGTGGTTATTTCGAGTATTTACGGGGGGTTGATTAGGACTTACGCGCGGGTAGTCAGAAACCGGGTTTTTGCGAGAATACTTCGTTGTTGGCGATAGATTTGGTAAAAACCCGGTTTCTTCGATCGAAGTGTATAAGTTCTGTCTGAATTTATGAATAATTTTAGGGTAAAAGTAAGAGACTTGCGATCGCAGGCAACAATTTACTGCAAGCTTCCACCAATGTCGCGGCACTCGGTAAACTAGCAATAGTCCCTTTCAGAATTTTCATTGCCGTTTTTCCCGCCTTTTGCATTGTGCCTTCTTGGGGATTTTGCCCTACTTCTGCCAAAGTTTTTATCTGTTCCAATGCTTCAGCTTTATCATCATCAGATAAATTAGTTTCAGATTCGATCGCACTTTGTAACTCAGTCAACAATTCTTTTATTCCCGGTTCACCTGGTTTAGCAGAATCAGATAATTGATTAATTGTATTGGCAACAGTACCGCTGATATCACCTAAACTTAAGGCTCCTGCACCGCTAGCGTTAACTGTTCCGCCCGTAATTTCTATTTTGCGACTTTGGTCGATTTTGTCACTCATAGCTTTACTCTCTGATGTGGTGTTCACTTCTATATTATTATAAATTACTCTTTCTGTGAAAGACATATTAAGTTTTCTTAAATATTCGATTTGTTCGCGATAGTCTTGGATTTTACTGTCTTTAACAGCGATTTCTTGGCGACATCCTTGAATTTCCTTGTCTTTAACAGCGATTTCTTGGCGACAGTCTTGAATTTCCCTGTCTTTAACAGCAATTTCTAATTTGTGTGTTTGCTTTAATTCTCTAATTTTTGCTTCACACTTTTGTTTCAGCCGAGCCAGTGCTTCCTCATTTGACATAAACTAAAAAGAAACTTATTCTGGCTTGTTGTCTTGGCTGGAATTAATCACGATCGGATTTTTAGCTAACTTGACAGTCAGTTCTCTCAAAAAAGCTATTTCCTCACGATACGTCTCTATTTGAGCATCTTTTGATTTAAGTTCGGCTTGATATCTTTCTTCGACTGCTTTTATGGAAAGTTGGTAGTATTTCAACAATTGATCTATCACTAATTGAAACAGCCCAGGTGAGTGAGGTAACTGATTAAGATTAGTGGTAAGTTTGCTGCTGATTTCATCTAACTGCAATAATGCAGAATCATCGAAACTTTCCTCAGTAAAATTTAGGTTGCTATTACTCATATTATGAATATCCTGCTTATTAGCATCAGTTTGCATGGTTTGGCTCAAAGTTTATGCTTACTTTTCCTCCTGAATAATATTAATCGATAGCGGTTGTTTGGCTAACATCACAGTGAGTTCTCTCAGTTCAGCTATTTGCTGGCGACACCAGGCGATTTCCTCATCTTTGTATTTTAATTCGGCTTGGTATTGTTGAACGATCGCCCTTAGTGACTCCACATCTTCCGATTCGCCGATCGATTCATCTACTGGACTGGGATTAGTCTCGGTTTCAAGTTCTGTTAAACTTTGAGAAACTGCTTCGGACATAGCTTTGATTTCCGCTGCAATCGGAGTTTGACTAAAATTATAGCATTACTCACTTTGTCAGGAAGGGCGATCCTCTTCGAGGGCTGCGCGATCGGCTGGATCGGGCAACTCCTCGATCGTGTTGGCTGTTGTACCGTCATTATCTCCTAAACTTAACGAGCCGGCACCGGTAGCGTTAACCGTACCACCTGAAATTTCAGCTTTGCGACTTTGGTCGATGTTGTCACTTGCGACTTTACTCTCTGCTGTAGATTGATTGCTAATGTTAATTATAGGGCCAGATGGCTGAGGCACGGTTGAAGGATTTACGAAACCTTTACTAAACATTCCTTTCATTAATTCTTCAGAATAGTATTTGTGAATTGCTATAATTTCATCTTGAGATTTTAATCTCTCGGCTTGACTTTGAGCTTGCAGCCCTGCTTGATAACCTTCGTCCCAAGTTTTCTCGAATTTTCCTTTATCCGTTCCTTCAGGAACATTGAAAGTCAGTAAAACATCATCTCCTTTTTTCTCAAATACTTGAATTGAATCCCGTGTAATGTCTGGAAATTCTTGCATTAACTTCTGAAAAGCGGCGGTAAAAGCTTCTGGGTTAATCCCATCTTTGAGCAGGATTTGCACGGTTTCCATAATCTTTTTATAGAGTTTCTCGAAATCCCCTGGCTCAAAACATTTACTGATGTGGTGAGGGCGGCGTTCGCGATCGCCACTTCCCGATTTGGGATATTCTAGAAGATAGACAAACCGACAGTCAACGCGATCGAGCTTTGTATTAGCGTCAATGTTCCAACCTTCCAAACAAGCACCTGTAAAATAAGCCTCTGTAAAATCTGT
Organism: Cyanobacteria bacterium SOY_34_metabat_3; assembly: GCA_031399265.1. Taxonomy (GTDB): domain Bacteria; phylum Cyanobacteriota; class Cyanobacteriia; order Cyanobacteriales; family Microcoleaceae; genus Microcoleus. The sequence continues at coordinate 18,417 of JANNOR010000120.1, forward strand.
TGCCAAGGCTTGAGTTTCAGTGAGGTTTGCCGATTCCAAATTAGCTTGATGCAAAGTTGCTTCGCTGAGATTAGCCTGCTTGAGATTAGCCTCGTTGAGATTAACGCCTGTCAAGTTTGCTCCTTGGAGATTCGCATTAACATAGGATTTTTTGTAGCCATTGCCGGTGACGAGTAATTCTCGGACGCGGGTATCAGCTAATATTGATTTACCGACTCGCGCGCGATCGAGCTTTTCTGTATTGCGGAAGCAAGTGCGAGTGAGATTGGCGGTTCTAAAATCTGTACTTTTGAGAATTGCCTCAGTAAAATTGGCATCAGTTAAATCGGCATTGCGAAAGCTAGTGCCACCTGTAGCAGCAAAGGCAATGGCAAAGGTGCGAACAAAGGCGTGTTTCTCATCTCCAGCCAGAGCACGCCAAGCAATGTAAATACCTAGTCCTGCCACTGCCACTGCCACTGCCGGTGCCGCTTCCCCTGCCGCTGCCACTGCCACTACCGCTGCCGCTGCCGCTGCCACTGCCGCTGCCCCTCCCCCTGCCGCTTCCGCTGCCCCTACCCCTGCCACTACCACTACCACTACCACTGCCACTGCCACTGCCACTACCCCTGCCGCTGTCCCTATACCTTGGCGAATAGTTACTATAAAGAAGATTGCCAAAACTATCAACACAATCACACCGGGAGTATCGCTGAACTGTTTGATGTTATATGGAGTGAACAACACTCCTACCCAAAAATTACCCTGGCCTGAAATCAATCCCGATATTACCGATAGAAATAGTGAGACAGTTACTAGAAAAATTGTCCAGCGACGTTGGAGTCCAGCTTTGGCACGGGTGAAGTCAGCTTCTTTGAGGATGGCATTAGTGAAGTTTGCACCTCGGATGTCTGCACCGATGAATTTTGCACCTGTGAGGTTTTGATCTTTGAAGTTGCGGCCTCGGAGATTTTTACCGGAGAAGTTTTGGGGCATGACTTTACGCAGGGAGATAGTGGCTATTTTTTCATTGCGATGCTGTGGCGATCGCCCTGACAAAAATTTTACGGAATTGGATAAAAATCTAGCACAAAGGTAGGGATAGTTACAACCACTGACTTAGATACGTTTATTCATACCTGATGTAAGTTCCTAAAAATTCCAGTTGATTCATCATTTCCTCCGCAGATTTGCTACCAATCAAATTCAATAAACCGCGCAACTGTTCACCTACAGAGTAACTTTGTCGCGGTGCAACAATAATTCCTGCGTGACTCCTAACTGCTGCCAAAAAGCTCCCGTGCAACCGACAGAAATCTCGACTATTAAAAGTATAAATGACTCGACCTTGCTCTGTTGCCCATATCAGTTGTTCTTCATCTATACGCCCTAAATTATTGGCATCTGAGACAGTCACCACATCAACCCCATTCTCTCGCAGGGCTTGCACGAATGCTTTTCTAAGCGTATCCTCATCCAAATACAAACGAATCAGGCTCATTAAAGATTCCCCGCCCTGTGTTCGGCTTCCAAAAGCTGATATTCAGCTAATTCTGCGGCTAAATCTGCCTCAATTTCATTGCGGTTAGCGTGATAGTAAGATAATGCTGCATAGACTTGCGCCAAATTTAAATAGGGAATCTCTTCGAGTATTTCTTCTACACTCAGTCCTTGTTTATTCCAAACGGCAATTTGAGCGATAGAAATTCTGGTTCCCGCAATTCGGGGCCGCCCTCCACAGGTTTCAGGCGTACTGACAACCAGCGTGCCAATGTCGATCGCAGTTGTTGACATAGTTACCTCTTAATAAAAACTCAAACAAGCTAAAATATCCTGTTGCCTCAGATACGGAAAATCATCCAGAATTTCTTGATAAGTCATCCCAGATGCAAGATATTCCAACACGTCATAAACCGTAATTCTCATGCCCCGAATACAGGGTTTGCCACCACGCTTCCCCGGTTCGATCGTAATGATCTTAGCGATGTCTTGTTCTGACATGACTTTTTTCCTTGAGCTACTGTTCTCAATTTTAGCATCTGAAGATAGCGATCGCCCTCTGAGATTGCTTCGCTTTCCCTCGCAATGACAAAAAGCCCGATCGCACTTGCACTTATGGCATCAACCAACCGCAAACTCCGTAAATTTCCGTTTATAGGGATTGTGAAACCCTAAAACAATATCACTCTTAGGAATTCCTGCTGCTAGTAAATCATCAACTACACACAAATCTGTCCAATCTTCTTCAACCCAAATTTTGCCATCTTTAATACGAAGATACATCGTAATATGGCATATCCGTTTTTTTTCCTCCCAACCAGAGCGAAACCACAGATATTGATCTCGTTTTTCGTCAAATGCAAGGCGGCTGTCTGTCTCTAATTCATCTAGCGCCATTCCTCCCTTGACGCCGAGTTCATAATATTCAGTCAATATTTTTTCGATCGTACTCCGATAGTATTTTAGTTGATCCATTGCAGGATTTCCTCCTTTTCCATTTCAACTACCATTAACAAAAGCTTATTTTCATTAGTAATTAATTGTATCGACTTGCGTTGAAAAAAGTTTTTGTAGACAATATCGTCAATTGCTAAATATAGCTTACATTCTGGCTCTGTGAGTTGAATGAGATTTCTGTAGACCATATATTGACCGAGTGCGCCGTGAAAATCATACATTAGCGATCGCCCAATAAAGCTCTTAATTTCAACAACTATCTTTTGTCCCTGACGTTGTGCTGCAATCGGCTTTTCTGCTGCTAAATCAGCATATAACTCGGCATCCTCATATTTAATAAAGTATGGATCGGCTGTAATTGTCCAACCGTCTTTGAGTAAGGCATTTTTAACTTCGTTATGGTAGATATCTTTAGCTGGCATAAGTTAACGTGAGTTTTCAGCTACTTAAATTATAGTCAGGCTGACAAGCATATTCCCAAACTTGGCGATCGCGCGCAGTAGGTAATCCCCATCGTAAATTAATCCGTGTATCCGTGTTCATCCGTGTAGTGCCTTCCTTCTGCCATATCTTTTCGCCGATCGCCCCCCGCCGTGCAATAATAATATGACTTGCACAAAAACTCTATTAGTAGGTAAGTCTTGCCCACATTACCGCTACATATAGCGTCTCAACTGTCAAACCGTGCAAGTTCAAAATCAAATCGGCTGTTGCACTACACAAATTTTTTCTAATGGCTGAAGTCCCCCAATCTCCCGCAGAACTTGCCGAAGCCCTCAAAGGCTTGACTGATATCAATTTCCAATTGCCAGATCCCGAAGACGAACTACTACCAGACTTCGACTTTGAATCGCAGGTTGACAATGCCTGGAAAGTGTGCGATCGCTTCGACTTGCAAACCGACATCTGGCGCGGGCGCATTCTCCGAACAGTCCGAGACAGAGAAAAAAAAGGCGGCGACGGACGCGGTACCGGCTTTTTGAACTGGCTAAAAGAACGAGAAATTGGCAAAAGTCAAGCCTATTCTTTGATAGAATTAGCCAAGAGTGCCGAAACTCTGATCGAACAAGGAGATTTAGACCCAGATTCGATTAGGAACTTCAGCAAGAGAGCCTTTGTCGAAACCGCCAAATCATCGCCAGAAGTACAGCAAATGGTAACAGACGCGGCCTCAAAGGGCGATCGAATTACCAGGCGCGAAGTCAAACAACTCTCCGACGAATGGATGGCAATGAACTCAGAATTATTGCCAGAAGAAGTCAAAGAAAAAGCATCTAGCGGTTCGCTTCCTTCCCGCTACCTCGCTCCTCTAGTCAAAGAAATGGAGAAACTTTCCCCATCTCACCAAATCGAAATCCAAAGAGAAGTAGCAGAAAATCCCGACGTAGATACTGTCAAACAGCTAACTTCAGACGCCAAGAATTTATCAAAATATCTCGACGCCGCCGCCCAAGTGCAAGCTCTCAATCAGTCTCACTTAGATATGGAAATGGCCTTAGAAGAATCCTTGCGAGTCGGCTGTTTGGGAACCACTGCCGACGTTGTAAAACAAGCAGCATTGCTTGAACAAACTGTAGTCAAACTATACACTGTTTGGAAGCGTTTAGGCAGTTTGGCAGATAGATTGTACGTGGATACAGGAGCAAGCACGCCGAATTTGCGGTTGCTTTTGGGATGCTTGGACAGTCTTTCGGGAGAAAAGATTGAAGTGGATTTTGGAGACGGAGAACGCTCGATTCGCTTGCAGATTATCAGCGAATAGCTCAACTTTGACCGCAGATACACGCAAACATCCAGGCTTGCTATCTGCGGTTCAAACTTTTGATTTTTTGCCAAAGATAGCGCGGATTCAAGTAACGCCGATATTTAGTAACTACTTCTTTCCCCAACAGCAGCACACTCACCCAAAAACAAACTTCAGCTAGCACAGCTAACACAATATCTATTTGCGTTTTTTCGGCGATGCTCAGCGGCAGGAACGGCACAATAAAAAAGATTGCCAGCCAGGGCAGAAAAGATACAATAAATAAAAACAAACCGAGCTTTTGCATAGCTTCACATAAGTATTTGTTTGCAGTCAGGACTTTAGTCCTTCTTATTTACTGTAAAGCTTTCTTAGAGGACTCTGAAGTCCTCACTTCAAACCTAATTCTTAATTCCCGTCGCCGCAATCCCCCGAATAAACTGCCGCTGGCCCGCCAAAAACAGCAACACCACCGGCACAGTGCCAATTACCACTGCCGCCATCAACAACTGCCAACTGCTAGTAAACTGTTCCTGAAACTCAGCCAAGACCAACTGCACAGTCCGCAACTCCGGCCGCGTCGTAAACACCAGCGGCTTAAACAAATCGTTCCACTCGCCGATAAACGTAAACAAAAACAGCGTCACCAAAGCAGGGCGCGCCAAAGGCAACATTACTTGCCACAAAACCTGCCAGCGATTCGCCCCATCCAGCATTGCCGCCTCTTCCAACTCCACCGGAATTGTCAAAAAATACTGGCGCAGCAGAAAAATCCCAAAACCATTAGCAGCCGTCGGCAAAATCAGCGCCCCGTAAGTATTCAGCAAATGGCCCCACTTCAACACCAAGAAAATCGGAATTACCAAAAGCTGAAACGGAATTACCAGCGTCGCCAAAACCCCCAACACAATCGCCTCTCGCCCGCGGAACTTCAACCTCGCCAAGGCGTAACCTGCCAAAGCAGAAGTCACAACCTGAAAAGCTGTCACTGCCAGCGCCACTAGAGTAGAATTAAGGAATGCCAACAAAAAATTTCCCCGCCGCCAAGCCTCCTGATAGTTTGCGAAAGTTAGGCCTGTGGTCTTGACACCGACACCCGATGGTGATAGAGAAACCAAAAATACAGCAGCTAGCGGTAGCAGCACCAGCCCAGCCCCCGCCAGCAACAGCAGAAAACTCAGCAGTTGCAGCGCCTTCGACTTGTCAAAGGATTTACCCATAAATTTGTGAATTAACCTAAAATAATAAGCCTGTGAGGTTCTCAAACCCGATCGCCCCCCAAATTCTCAGACAATTGATAAGTTGATTGTGGAAAATGGGTAGAGTGTACAGTCAACAACCCGCCCTTAAATCGAAGTACCGAGAGAGCGGGGGCTGGAAATAGCCTAGCTAACCAGACTGATGACTTAAGTAAAGTTCAAGTAACTGTATCATTGTCTTAACATCCAAAACTCTACTTGGTATTTGCTCAATAACCATCAGGAGACAACATATTTATGCCCCAACTTGAGGCCTGCCCAGCAATTGACTTTCAAACCGAAACCTACAAAGACGCTTACAGCCGCATCAACGCCATTGTGATTGAAGGCGAGCAAGAAGCTCATGACAATTACCTCACACTGGCCGAAATGTTGGCTGACAAAAAGGAAGAGTTAATTGGCTTGTCCAAGATGGAAAACCGCCACAAGAAAGGCTTCCAAGCTTGCGGACGGAATCTCAAGGTAACGCCAGACATGGAATTTGCCAAGAAGTTCTTTTCCCAACTGCACGGAAACTTCCAAACGGCAGCGGCATCCGGTGAGATTGTAACTTGCTTGCTGATTCAATCGCTAATTATCGAGTGTTTTGCGATCGCAGCCTACAATATTTACATTCCCGTTGCCGACGACTTCGCCCGCAAAATCACCGAAGGCGTCGTCAAAGAAGAATATATGCACCTCAACTTTGGGGAAGTCTGGCTTAACGCTCACTTTGAAGAATCGAAAGCCGAACTCGAAGTCGCCAACCGCCAAAACCTGCCCATCATCTGGAAGCTGCTAAACTCTGTCGCAGACGATGCTCGCGTCTTGGGGATGGAAAAAGATGCTTTAATAGAAGACTTTATGATTGCCTACGGCGAAGCCCTAGGTAACATTGGGTTTAATAACCGCGACATCATGCGGATGTCAGCACAAGGCCTCGCAGCCTAATCAATTTGGAAATAAGGAACTGGATAAAAATTAAAAATTAAAACCTTTTAATTTTCCATTCTTCCTTCTTCCTTACCAGGTCTTGCACCCCAATCAAGTTGGAAATAAAGAACGGGAACTCAATTAAAAAAATTTAATTTTCCCTTCTAACTTCTGACTTCTGATAACTGACAACTAACAACTAACAACTGTAAACTGTCAACTGTCAAATGACTTCTTTCTTCTTCCTTCATTTCACAACTTAATGTTTGGTCTAATCGGTCACTTAACCAGCTTAGAACACGCCCAATCAGTAGCTAACGAGCTGGGCTATCCAGAATATGCCGATCAAGGTCTAGACTTTTGGTGCAGCGCGCCGCCGCAGATAGTTGATACGATCACGGTAACAAGTATCACTGGGCAAAAAATAGAAGGCCGGTATGTAGAATCCTGTTTTTTGCCAGAAATGCTGGCCACTCGCCGAATTAAAGCAGCCACTCGCAAAATCTTGAACGCGATGGCTCACGCTCAAAAACATGGGATTAATATCACTGCTTTGGGCGGCTTTTCTTCGATCATTTTTGAAACCTTCAACTTGCAGCAAATTAAGCAAATTCGCAATCTCAAGTTGGAGTTTGAACGCTTCACTACTGGTAATACTCATACGGCATACATTCTGTGCCGCCAAGTAGAACAAGCAGCCCCCAAATTGGGCATTGAACTGTCAAAAGCTACTGTAGCTGTTTGCGGTGCTACTGGCGACATTGGCAGTGCTGTTTGTCGCTGGCTCAATGTCAAAACAAATGTAGCAGAATTGTTGCTAATTGCCCGCGACAAAGAACGCTTGCAAGACTTGCAGACGGAATTGGGGCGAGGCAAAATTATGGGATTGGAAGAAGCTCTGCCCCAAGCTGATATTGTTGTGTGGGTAGCGAGTATGCCGAAGGGAGTGGAAATTGATCCCTCTACATTGAAGCAACCCTGTTTGCTAATTGACGGTGGTTATCCGAAAAATCTGGCAACTCAAGTTCAGCATCCCGAAGTGTATGTACTCAATGGCGGCATTGTGGAGCATTCCCTGGATATTGACTGGAAGATTATGAAGATTGTCAATATGGATGTACCGGGCCGACAGTTGTTTGCCTGTTTTGCCGAATCAATGCTGCTGGAATTTGAAAAGTTGTACACCAATTTTTCTTGGGGACGCAATCAAATTACGGTGGAAAAGATGGAGCAAATCGGTGAGATTTCGGTCAAACACGGTTTCCAACCTTTGCTGTCATTTTAATTTTGACAGTTGACAGTTGACAGTTGACAGTTAACTGTTAACTGTCAACTGTTGGGGAATTGAGACGGAAGGGATGATGCGGATTAACCAATTATAATATTTAAAATTGAAACGAAGCTCAAGCCCCTGGTTTTCTAGCGCCGTATAAAGCAAATTAGCATTCAAAATTCAGAACTTCCGGTAAACCCTGTTTTTTGGCAACACCTAACGCGGTAGGATCTCCAAAGAGTCGATCGACAAAACATACTTAAAAATTTTCAGCGTGGCAAACCCCGACCGTAAACCCTTACTCCTAGATTTTGAAAAGCCCCTGGCCGAACTCGAAACCCGAATTCACCAAATTCGCGAACTCGCCGCCGAAAACAGCGTCGATGTCACCGACGAAATTCGGAAACTCGAAGCCCGCAGCGCTCAACTGCGACAAGAAATTTTTAGCAGCTTGTCCCCCATGCAGCGGCTGCAACTCGCCCGTCACCCGCGCCGCCCCAGCACCCTCGATTACATTCAGGCAATTAGCGACGAGTGGATCGAGCTGCACGGCGATCGGCGCGGCGGAGACGACCCGGCCCTCGTTGGCGGAATTGCCCGCATAGACGGGCGTCCCACAGTCATCATCGGCCATCAAAAAGGGCGCGACACTAAAGACAATATCGCCCGCAACTTCGGCATGGCTGCTCCGGGCGGCTACCGCAAAGCCCTGCGGTTGATGGAACACGCCGATCGCTTCTCGATGCCAATTTTCACATTTATCGACACTCCCGGAGCTTGGGCGGGCTTAGAAGCCGAACAGCTCGGACAGGGAGAGGCGATCGCCTGCAACCTCCGAGAAATGTTTCGCCTCGATGTTCCGGTTATCTGCACTGTTATCGGCGAAGGCGGTTCCGGCGGCGCACTGGGTATCGGCGTCGGCGAGCGGCTGTTGATGCTGGAACATTCCGTTTACACTGTCGCCACCCCCGAAGCTTGTGCCGCCATTCTCTGGAAAGACTCAGGAAAAGCTAACTTGGCCGCCGAAGCCCTCAAAATTACTTCCTGGGATTTGAAAAACCTCGGCGTTCTCGATCAGATAGTCCCCGAGCCCATTGGCGGCGCTCACGCCAATCCCCTCAAGGCTGCGTCCATGCTCAAAAAAGCTTTGTTGGAAAATTTAGCAGAACTGAGCCAGCTTACAGGCCAGCAGCGACGCCAAATGCGGTATCAAAAGTTTCGCGACATCGGTGTATTCACAGAAATTTCTGCTTGAGCCGATCGATCCGGGATCGATGATGAGTTAAAAATGTCTTAACTTCAAGCAAACAAGTAATAACTCACCACTCACTATTCTGCGAATCTGTCAGCAGTGTTATAATTTCTCAGATGACACCGGCTTAACAGTTCTTAATGTTAATTTTCATAATTAACTGTGTTCACCCGTGGCAAACAGTTCTCTGATTTGCTGAAGAAGGCTGTAACGCTTGAGAGAGTTGCCGAGCGAAAGTATCAGGAAATTTAATGAACAATGCGACGACAACAAAGCAGGCTCTAATTACCGGAGCGAGCAGCGGTATTGGGAAAGCAACGGCTCTAGCGTTCGCCAAAGCAGGCATAAATCTGGCTTTAGTTAGTCGAGAGTCCGAAAACCTCGAAGCCGTTGCCGCCGCCGCCCGAGAAGTCGGAGTGAAAGCAGAAGCTTATCCCTTAGACTTAGCAAAAATCGATCGAGTGCAAAGCAGCATCAGCGCGATCGCCGCTCAATTTGGCGCCGTAGATATCCTAGTCAACAGTGCTGGAATGGGCTACACCGGCTCCTTGACAGAGACGCCGCTAGCCGATTGGCAGAACGTTTTAGACCTAAATTTGACTAGCGTCTGGCAGTGCATTCTAGGGATTTTGCCGGGAATGCGCGATCGCGGATCGGGAATCATCATCAACGTTTCCTCGATCGCCGGCAGCCAAGCCTTCCCGAATTGGGGAGCCTACTGCGTCAGCAAATTCGGTCTCATGGCTTTGTCTAAAACCTTAGCAGCCGAAGAACGGGCTCGCGGCATTCGCGTCACAGCAATCTGTCCGGGTTCTGTGAACACTCCCATGTGGGACACAGAAACCGTCCAAGCCGACTTCGATCGCACTGCGATGTTAACCCCAGAAATCGTCGCCCAATCAATTCTGCACGCAGTTCAATTGCCAGCAAGTGCAGTAATTGAAGAAATCACCCTCATGTCAAACGCTGGAGTTTTGTGAACTTGAGATTGTAAAATACTGAGTTTTTCTCACAATCCAACAATCTTTGAATCTCTACCAATCAAAAATCCAAAATCGATAGACCCTCACACGAAATTATTATGACAATTGCATCTTCCAACGGTTCCAATGGCTCGAACACAATCTCGACTGACAGCATGAAAGTTTCAGAAACCGCAGATAACAATTCGCCCCGCATCACCACTCGACCCGATCGCAATTCCTCCCACGGTCAAGAATCCAGCGTGCCCGTACCCTCAGAAGTAGGCCTGGAAGAAATGATGGCCGCCGTTCGCACGATGCTGCTGGGAGTAGGAGAAGACCCCGAACGCGAAGGATTGCTCAAAACCCCGAAGCGGGTAGCAGAAGCAATGCGGTTTCTCACCAGCGGCTACAGTCAATCCCTCGAAGAACTCCTTAACGGCGCTATCTTTGACGAAGGTCACAACGAAATGGTGTTGGTGCGAGACATCAGCGTATTTAGTATGTGCGAACACCATATGCTGCCGTTTATGGGCCGAGTTCACATCGCTTACATTCCCAATCAAAAAGTAGTGGGACTGAGCAAATTAGCCAGAATTGCCGAGATGTATAGCCGCCGTTTGCAAGTGCAAGAACGTTTGACTCGCCAAATTGCCGAAGCAGTTCAGACAATATTGGAACCGAAGGGAGTGGCTGTCGTTATGGAAGCCAGCCATATGTGCATGACGATGCGGGGCGTGCAGAAACCCGGTGCTTGGACAGTTACGAGTGCCATGTTGGGCGTGTTTCAAGACGAACAGAAAACTCGCGAGGAATTCCTGAATTTGATCCGCCATCAACCGGCATTCTTTTAGAAGGAAGAAGGAAGAAGGAAGAAGGAAGAAGGAAGAAGGAAGAAGGAAGAAGGAAGAAGGAAGAAGGAATTTCTGGTCTTAACTAACAAGCAAGAAAGGTTCTTGAATTCTCAATTTTTCTTTTGTTACTCGTTCCCAGACTCTGCCTGGGAACACAGATATAGAGGCTCTGCCTCGTCGTATTTTACTTCCCGAACGAGGCAGAGCCTCTAGCCATCGGTTCCCAGGCTCTGCCTGGGAACCAGTTTATTGTTGACTATTGCTAGTGACGAAGAAGGAAGAACCCCATAAAATAGACTGGTGACTTATGGCTTGTGACTAATGAATCCTATTAAATTCGGTACAGATGGCTGGCGCGGCATCATTGCTGACGATTTTACATTCGATCGCGTGGCGTTAGTAGCTCCTCTAGCGGCACAAGTTCTCGGACAAACTGGTGGTAATAATGCAACTAGCGGTACTGTAATCGTCGGTTACGACCGCCGATTTCTGGCTGAAGAATTTGCCCTCGAAGCGGCTAAGGCAGTCCAAAACGCGGGATTTGACGTGCTCCTCAGCGATTCTTACGCTCCGACTCCCGCTTTTAGTTTGGCTGCGAAACAATTAAATGCTTTGGGCGCGATCGTCCTGACAGCCAGCCACAATCCCGGTGCATATTTAGGGTTAAAAGTCAAGGGCGGATTTGGCGGTTCAGTTTCGCCGGAAGTGACGCAACAGATAGAAGCAAAATTAGGAAATCCCGCCCCAATTTCCGCAATTCCCGGCAAATTGGAGAGTTTCAATCCTTGGCCAGCATACTGCAAAACGCTGCGGGAGATGGTCGATATTGATGCGATTAAAAATGCGATCGCCTCTCACAAAATTACCGTATTTGTAGATGTAATGCACGGCGCGGCGGCGGGCGGATTAGCTCAAATATTAGAAGAAACAGTGCAGGAAGTTAACAGCGATCGAGATCCGCTGTTTGGCGGCGGTGCACCGGAACCTTTGCCGCGCTACCTGTCGCAGTTGTTCCGGGTGATGCGAACTCACCAGCGAAAAAGCTCTGGTTTGTCGATCGGATTCGTGTTTGACGGAGATAGCGATCGGATTGCAGCGGTTGACGGTAATGGCAATTTTCTCAGTTCTCAAATCCTAGTTCCCATCTTAATCGAACATTTAGCAAAACGGCGCGGGTTTACCGGGGAAGTGATTAAAACAGTCAGCGGTTCTGATATTATGCCCAAAATTGCCCAACTGTACGGCTTACCATTGTTTGAAACGCCGATCGGCTACAAGTATATTGCCGATCGAATGTTAACCACCCAAGTCCTAGTCGGCGGCGAAGAATCAGGCGGAATCGGCTACGGTACGCACATCCCCGAAAGAGACGCTTTGCTATCGGCGCTGTATTTGCTAGAAGCCGTTGTCAAATCCGGCGAAGATTTGAGCGACATTTACAGCCGACTGCAAACAGAGACTAATTTTACCTCAGCTTACGACAGAATCGACTTGCACTTAGCAAATATGGACGAGCGATCGCGCTTGCTGGGATTGCTGGAAAATCAACCTCTGACAGAAATCGCCGGCAAAGCAGTTGTCGATTGCAACAAAGTTGACGGATATAAATTCCGTTTGGCTGACGGAAGTTGGCTGTTAATTCGGTTTAGCGGAACTGAACCAGTGTTGCGGTTGTATTCAGAAGCTGCGACGTTGAAAGAAGTGATGCAAAACTTGAATTGGGCGAAGAGTTGGGCGCAGAAGGATTAGATTTTTTAACCGCAGAGAGCGCAGAGAGCGCAGAGAAAAAGAAGAGAGAGTAAGATGAATAATTAGGATATCAACGGATTTAATATCACTTGTTTCTCCCTTCTAATTCTCTGTGTCCTCTGTGGCCTCTGTGGTGAATAAAAAATTAACTGACTTAACTTCCCGCAGCAATAACGGTTTTGCAATAATTAAGGATGTGGAATATAAATATTACTACTCTTTACTCAACAAACCAGCAACTACACTACACAAAGCAATCAATACACTCAAAAAAACAGGAACACCCAATAAAGGATATATAGTTGCAAAATTGAACATTGCAGCAAAGCCGTTTTGGACAATAAAATCTAGAATAAAAAAAGCCATCAAATTTATTGACAATCCGATAATTAATAGCAAAACTTTTTGAAATAAAAGATTAATTTTCACTTGTTTCTCCCTTCTGATTCTCTGTATCCTCTGCGGTTAATAAAAAAAATTAACTGATATCAATTCCGGCTGTGCCGGAATGATATAGAGGAGACGGGCGGGGCGGTTGGCAAACCCGCGTTATAGTATGGTCACCGCCCAGGCCGCGCCACCCCCCATGCGGGGTGGGTATTAAAAAATAGT
>JANNOR010000228.1:0-8147 GCA_031399265.1 Cyanobacteria bacterium SOY_34_metabat_3
CGAGGTAATCCGCCTCGCCGTCGGGCGCCGCCACCACGAGCTCCGTGCGCCCGCTGGCGGGATCCACGCGGTAGATCGCCTGCCCCATGACGCTGCCGACCAGGATCATGCCGTCGGCGCCGATCACCATGCCGTGGATACCGCGGAAGGGTTCGCCCGGCACGAGCCAATCGCACTTCCATTCGGCAGCGGATGCGTTCTGGAAGAACAGGGCGACCAGGACGGCGACAAGCGTGCGACTCGGCATCGATCGATCCTCGGGAGTGCGAGAGGCAACAGGAGCGGCCCACGACGATACCGGGCGCTGACGTCGCGAGGGGCAGTGCGGCAGAATGAGGCCGAGGACGGACAGCATGAAAGCACGATCCCGAAGAACAATCTGGCTCCGCGGCCTCGCCGCGCTGGCGGCCCTGCTCGTCGCGGCGCTCGCCGTCGGCACGTTCCTTTTGTCCCGCGCCGACGGCCCGGCCGGGATCCTCGCCGGCGGTCCGCTCCGCTCGGGCGCAATTAATCGCGGCGCAAGAAACGGCAGTGCCGTGTCCTCCATATCATAGGTCGTTGCAACCGGAATTTATCTAATACCAATTTTAAACGAAATAACAGTATTCTTGTTCCCCCCCTTTGCAAGGGGGGGGTCGAAGAGTGTTGCACGATTTTAGAGAAATGATATAAGGTGCTTATGGCGCACCTACATTAAAATTAATGCCTGATGTCAGTTTCTACTGACATCAGGCACTATTGGCAATCCGATCGCAAATTGACTGTTTTTTTACCGAATGACGGCTAAAGCACCCGCACCCGCAGCAGCAGCGGCCGAAGAAAGAGCCGTGAAAAACAGCCACCAAGAGGCAACTTCTGCTGCTTTCCGAGTTTCTTCGGCTTGTTTTTCGGCTTGCACTTTAATGCTTTCGAGACGGAGTTGCGCTTCTTGCTGCAAGCGTTCAGCTCTTTGCAAGACGGTATTTCTGCTTTTTTCGATTTGGTCGATCAAGCGGTTAGCATCTGCTTCGGAAATGTCCTCGCGCGAACTAATTAGTGCGACTAAAGTATCGCGGTTGAAATGACCTAGCCGATCGCGCAAAGCATCAAATCCGGCTTGCGGATCGTCAAATAACTTCCGCACATCCCGCGTGATACCTTCGTAATTTAGTTCTGGGCGATCGAGGGAATTCAGGTAATCCCGAACTTTCCCGAGAATGCCGTCAATTACAGACTGAATGCGCTCTTGTATTTTCTGAATTTGCTGTTGGAATTGGTCGCGCACCGACACAATTTGATCCACAATGCGAGTCGCTTCTGCTTCCGAAATATCCGGGCGCTGAGACAGCAGGGAAATGACTGTAGCTCGATCGATATGCGACAGCCGTTCACCCAAGCTGTAAGCCCCCACTTTCGGATCGTGCAGCAGCAGTTGCAAGTCGCGCTTGATGGCTTCGGGATTCAATTCATCCTTGCCCGTATTGCGCAAATAATCCTCTAACACACCCTGAAAATCTTGCACTTGGCTTTGCACCCGCTTTGCCAAACGGCGCGGTGCTTTCACGATCGAGCCGAGAGTATCCTGCACTTGGTCGATGATTTGATTGACTTGTTCCTCGGTCAAATCTTCTCTCTGAGAAAGCAGCTTGACCAAAGTATCGCGATCGACCTGAGATAGCCTTCCGCGCAGCGCTAAAGCTCCTTCCTTGGGATTTTCCATCAATTTGGTCAAATCCCGCTTAATCCCTTCAGGATTGAGTTCTGACTTGCCAGTATTGCGGAGGTAATCTGCAAGGGCGGTGGTGCTTTGGTCGTACTGATCCTTAGCTTTTTCTGCCAACTTTTGCGGCGCAGCGATCGCGCTGTGCCAATTTTCTTCGGCGCTGTCGAGGAGCTGATTTACTTGGTCTTCGCTGAGGTCTTTCCGCTGAGATAGCAATTTTACCAAAGTTTCGCGATCGAACTTAGAAGCTCTGGATCTGAGCGCCAACATTCCCGCTTCGGGATTTTCGAGCAGGGTTTTGAAATCGCGCTTAATGCCTTCGGGATTAAGTTCTGTTTTGCCCGTAGACTGCAAGTATTCTTGCACTTTTTGCCACTGATTGTCTAGTCGGACTTGCGCGGCTTCTTGCAAACCTTTGCTATCTGCTAAAACTACATCTCGCGTCCTTTCCAACTCTTTAACAATCTGGTCTACTTCCTGGAACCCGAAGTTTTCGCGACCTCTAAGGATTTGCACGAAACTGTCGCGGGTGTAAGGAGAAAGCCGATCGCGCAACTGTTCGTAATTCGCATCAGAATCCTCTAAGATTTTCTTGAAATCTCCACCAATACCTGATGCTGTCAATTCCTCTTTCGGCGTCAGCTTCAGATAAGTTTCCACCCGCCACTGCAAATCGCGAGCTTTTTCTTGCTCCTCCGCAAAGGCCACAGTTTGTAAAACTCGCTGTCTGATTCCTTCTAATTCCTGGGAAATTTCCTTGATTTTGTCTTGGGTAAAAACACCTCGACTGGCCAGGATTTCCGCAAAACTCGACTGTTTGAGTTTTTCTAATTCGCGGCGCACAGTTCCCGGATCTGCCGTAGAATCGTAGAGCACATCACGGAATTCGCGCTCGATCGCGGTAGGGTTCATTTGCCACGAATAAGTATTGAGCAAGTAGTTTTCTACGTCAGCGCGAATTGGGCTGTAAGTTTCGGGTTCGCCTTTGACTTGAGCAGTAACTTTATCAGCTTGCTGGCTAACTTTGTCCTTAGCTGTTTTGAGCTGACCCATTACTTTTTCAATATCGAAGTCAGAAATATCCGTGCGACCTAATACTACTCCCATTAAAGCATTGACTGCCATTGACGTTGCTTGGGACATCATGGTCGAGCTTTGTCCGGGATTTTGGCCGCCCAGATTTCCGAGGACTTTTTCTACCCTACTTGTCAGCGTATCTGAGACTAAATCTCCCGATTTAGCAGATTTGAGATACTCTAGCAATTGGGCGATGCCGTCTGGTTTTTGGTCTTGTTTTCCGACTTGTTTCCAAGCGTCTTGGAGTTGGTCTACGATGCGGTTGACATCACGTTTTGACAAGTCCGATCGCGAACTGACTAAATCTATCAGGGTTTGTCGATCGAGAGAAGGCAAATTTTCGCCAGCAATCGATTTGAGTTGCGGATCGTTGAGCAACTTTTCAAATTCGCTGCGCATCCCTTTGATATCTAATTCCGGCGGTTTCAGGGCTTGAATGTAGTCTTCGACGTTTTCGCGCAAGCTTGTAGGGTCGATCGCGCTACCGAGTTCGTGGCCCACCGCTGCGGCTGCTGCTTTGGCTGTGGCGACTACTTGGTTGCTAGCTGCTTTCGCGCCCAGGGCGGCGGCTGCGGTGCCGAAAATGGCTTGAACGCCTGATGTCGCCGTGTTGACGACGGAACCGATCAGGGAACCGACGGTGGTGGAACTCACCCAGACAAGCAGGGAGAAATAAGCGGCCCACACGACTAAACCGACGATCGCACCTAAACCGGGACTGGTAATCAAGCTCAGCTTGACAGCAAGCAAGCAGGCGAAGAATAGGGCGATAGTGACAGTGATTAGCGTCCAAGTACCGACTTTGCTGCCGATGTGGCGGACTGGGGGGCTGCTGCTATCAGATTGGTGTCCGTCGTCGTGGGATTGTCCGATGTAGGAAAGGCCCGCAGCTACTGATAAATTTGTTAGCAAGAGTTGGAAAGCGCAGGCGAGCACGACTCCAGATATTAAGGCGATAAAAAATTGCGGCCCGGAATAGAGGAGTGCGGCGTCTTCTACTCTATTTGTTGTTGTTGTAGTCTGTTCTATTGGCACTTGGGCCAGCCAGAACCCGATGTTATACAGTTGTGGATTTATTGGCAAATTTTGATACATAGTATATTCCTCGTTAAAGGGTGGGTGCGTGCATTGGCGCAAGTTGACCAATGTATAGTTTTAAACTCATGCCCCCTATGGCAAGCATCGCCTTATGGACGAGCTAAAGCATCCCCCTACAGTCGGAAGTGTATAAATATGTCTGCGGCCTAATGGTGATTGCGGGATAATTGTGCTATGTGAATCTTGTTTGATTCAAAGTAGATTTTGAGTTTCGTGAGGCTGTAAAGCGATGCCCCCTGTGGATTTGGGGGAGTTAAGCGAGGTTGAGAGTTTGGGGTGTGGCGACGCTATAATTACATTGCACGTCATTATTTACCTATTCAATGGCAATGGCAATAATTACGATTCAAGTTGATGAAAATATTAAGACAGCGTTTGAAGAAGCTAGCCCTAAGACTCAGCAGGAGTTAAGTTCGATTATTAACTTGTTTTTTCGACAAAGTTTACATAATAAAACTTTAACCGAGGTCATGGCAGAAATTTCTGACAGGGCAAAACAGCGAGGCTTAACGCCAGAAATTTTACAAGAAATTTTAACAGATAATAATGACGAATAGATTTGTCGTAGATACGAATGTTTTAATCAGTGCTTTACTGTTTAAAACCTCAGTACCGTTTCAAGCGATTGAGTTGGCAGAAAAACTAGGAATAATTTTATATTCTGAAGCGACTTTAAATGAATTAGAGCAAGTTTTGAATCGAAAAAAGTTTAACAAGTATCTTTCTCTGGAAGATCGGCAGGTATTTTTACTTAAATTTATCAGTTCATCGCAGTTAGTCTCTATTACAGAAAACATCACAATCTGTCGAGATGAAAAAGATAATAAGTTTTTAGAGTTGGCTGTTAGTGGTAATGCTAATGTAATTGTTACGGGTGATTTGGACTTGTTGGTATTAAATCCTTTTCAAGCAGTCGAAATTTTGACTACTGATATGTTTATTGATAGATTCAGTTCATTGTAATTATCATCTAAAATAGGTTAAATAGACCACTTAAAATTCAAGGAATTTGATTATGTGCGAAACTCATGCAATTATTATTGGTGGCAGTCTAGCAGGATTATTGGCTGGTAGGGTATTAGCAAAACACTTCGATCGAGTCACGATCGTTGAACGAGATTTTTTCCCAGAAAAACCCGTGCCCCGCGCCGGTATTCCTCAATCGGGCCACCTTCACATCCTTTTAAATCGGGGGAAAATTATCCTCGAACAGTTGTTTCCCGGCTTGCAAAACGAACTAATAGCTGCTGGTGCTCCTATCTTAGATCCGAAGTCGATCGTCTGGTTTAGTCCCGCAGGTTGGGCACCGCAATTTAGCCCGGATGATAGCGATCTGATTATGTTCAGTCGGGGTTTACTCGATTGGATAATTCGCCGCCGGTTGGCTGAAAATACTAACGTGCATTTCCTCGAAGGAGGAACTGTAACGGGATTGCTGCTAAATGCCGATCGCCCGGAGGTGACAGGAGTATCGCTGAGGAAGCGCGATCGTCAAAACCGGGCCAACATTCGCGAACAAAATTTGAATGCAGATTTGGTAGTCGATGCTAGCGGCAAAGTTTCTCAAATGCCTAAATGGTTGAAAAAACTCGGCTATGTACCGCCTCAAGAAACGGTGATTAACGCTTTTGTCGGCTATGCAACCCGCATCTATGAATGGAACGATCGACTGTCAGACAAATCGGCAGTATTTGTGGGAAACGCACCGCCATTTCGGACTCGCGGCGGTGGAATTTTCCCCATCGAAGGCGATCGCTGGTTGGTGACTCTCGCTGGGGGCGATCGGGATTATCCCCCAGCAGACGAAGCAGGTTTTCTAGAATTTGCCCGCACTCTTCCAACTCCCCTAATTTATGATGCGATTAAAGACGCAAAACCGCTAACTCCTATTTCTAGTTATCGAGGTACTGAAAACTGTTTGCGTCACTACGAAAGCCTCCCCCGCTACCCTGAAAACTTGGTAATTGTCGGTCATGCAGTTTGCGCTTTCAACCCAGTTTATGGACAGGGAATGACGGTTGCTGCACTGGATGCTCAGATGCTAGATGAATGCTTGCAAAAGCACAGGGAGCGGCAGACCGAAGGCGATTTAACAGGCTTTGCCCGACAATTTCAACAAAAACTCGCAAAATTGCATACTATCCCTTGGACGTTTGCTATAAGTCAAGATTCCCGCTACGTGGGAAGTACAGGTGCTAAACTGAATTTGGGTACGCGGCTGGTTATTGAGTACATGGAGTTGGTGTTAAAAGCCCTGGTAGATGATCCTAAAGTTTGTCAAGCTTTTTTGGAAGTTCTGCACATGATTAAGCCACCGGCGATTCTATTTCATCCTAGAATTGCTGTAAAGGCGATCGGCAAATTAAACAATTTTAAATTTTATAAGTAGCGAAACCGCTGAACCTAAGTCCCGCAGTAATTTCTGCCAATCATATCCTGTCTAATCTATTACCATAACAAAAACGGTTCGTAGTGCGGACTTCAGTCCGCAGCCAGAAAGCGGACTGAAGTCCGCACTACGAACGAATATGATTGCGGGCGGTTAATCGACCGAACATGATATAAGTTTTGAGTAGGTGATTATCATCCAAAAGTTACAAAGTCACCCACATTAATCCTACCATCAAACAATGCGGAAATCGTTAAAACCAATCGAGCTAGCATTTACTCCCGTTAACGAAGCAATTACTTCTCCACTTCCCTTAAATTTAATCAGCGCATTGTTATTGTCTTGACTAATTTCCAATCTATCAAAACTCAAACCTCCCGACAATCCGATGAAATCATAACCTTTAACAAAATCAGAGACAATATCAAATCCGCGATTCATTCCTAAGACAAAAGTATCGTTACCCAAACCTCCGATGAGACTGTCATTCCCTAAATCTCCAAACAAAATATCATCGCCTTCGCAGCCGAGTAGGGTGTCATTATCTTCACCGCCGTAAATTGTATCATTCCCTTCGCTACCGTCGATTAAGTCTTGATTTTCGTTACCGCTGAGGAAGTCAGCTCCTGCACCACCGCACAAAGTATCGTCTCCGAGTTGTCCGAAGAGAGTATTATTACCTTCACTGCCGAGCATTAAATCCTGACCTTTTCCGCCCAAGAGGATATCGTTTCCTTTGCCACCATCGATAAAATCGTTACCTCGATTCCCAAAGATTAAATCATCATCTTCTTTGCCATTAATTGAATCATTGCCCTTATTTCCAAAGATAATATCTTCACCCAAGCCGCCAAGAATGATGTCGTTTTCTTTGCCACCAAATAGAATATCGTCTCCCCGATTACCGTCAATGAAATCATCGTCTTCATTGCCGTTAAAGATATCATTTAAGTCGCTACCAAATAGGTTGTCCTTGCCAGTTAAAGCATCGAATATATTGGGACGGCTACTGCCAAAATATGCGTCGTTTTGGGGAGTGCCAATTAGTAAACCGGGGCGACCATTGATAATGTTATCAATTTGTTGGTTGGGTCGATCGAGATTGGGATACTCAATTTTATCGCAAATGCAGTCTGGATCTGGCGTTGCAGTCGGAGTGGGAGTAGGAATAGGAGTGGGAGTGGGAGTGGGAGTCGGTACAGGCGCAAGATTTACTTTTGCCGAAATCACGAAATCAAAGGGATTTTCATCCCTATCATTATTGACAAATTCCAGCTTGCCAGATTTACTCCCTGCTGCTGAGGTATCAACTTGAACTTGCAAATTAGCAGTAGCGCCTCCCGCCACAGTTGCAGGTAAAGTTCCAACTAGGCTAAATCCTGTCGGTAGAGTAAGGTTGCTGAGGTTTAAATCTACTGTACCGAGATTCTTAACGGTAAAGGTTTTGCTGAGAGTCGTGCCAACAGTAATGCTGCCAAAGTCGATCGCACTTCCAGTACCATCAACAATATCCGTTGTTCCGTCTAATACTTGAATTTCCGGCACACGTACAGGTGGAGGCGTTGGAGTCGGTGCGAGATTTACAAGCGCTGAAATCGGGAAATTAAAAGGATTTTCATCGCTGTCATCATTGACAAATTCCAGTTTGCCTGTTTTATTTCCAGCCGTGGTTGTATCAACTTGAACTTGCAGGTTCGCACTCGCGCCAGCGGCAACTGTTGCAGGTAAAGTTCCAACCAGGCTAAATCCTGTGGGTAAAGTCACTTTCCCTAGACTTAAGTCTGCTGTACCGAGATTTTTAACCGTGAAGGTTTTGTTGAGAGTGCCGCCAACACTAATGCTGCCAAAGTCGATCGCACTTACAGTACCATCAACAATATC
>JANNOR010000239.1:0-7630 GCA_031399265.1 Cyanobacteria bacterium SOY_34_metabat_3
CAGCCAAGGTAGCAGCGAGTAATTTTGAAACACCACCATTCTGTCTGGGCCTGGATCGCGGACTTCGCGCCCTTCTAAAGTAATCCCGCCCTGAGTTGCTTTGTCGAGGCCGGCGATGATGTTTAGCAGTGTAGATTTGCCACAGCCAGAGTGTCCGATCAGGGTGATAAATTCTCCCTTTTTAATTTTAAGTTCGATATTTTTGAGAGCAATGTATTGCTCGCCATTCGGCAAGTTAAATACGCGGTCAACGTGGTCTACTTCAACAAATACTGACATGGCAACTTTAAGGTTAGTTTGTACTTTAGTAGATGCTAATTATTTATTTGGGCATTGGGCATTGGGCATTGGGAAAATATTTTGTTGATCTGGATGTCCCAGACAACTAAGTTTTCATTACCATTGGTGTCAACTTAATACTAAAACTCTCTGTATCTCTCGTTTGTAGTCGAGTCTCGATCCCCCTCGCATCCCCCCTGATAGTCCGGGGACTTTGAGTGGTTCTGGTTCCCCCCTTAAAAAGGGGGGATCGAGAGAATTGTGACTCAGACAGAAGACCAATACTACGTTTGACCTGGTGGTTGACACTAATGCCCGATGCCCGATGCCCCATTCCCCAATTCTATTTTTGTTCTTCAGGAACAACTTTGGAAGCGATGAAGCCAACGATTCTGTCTAGAATCAAACCGACGATTCCTACATAAAGCACTGCTAGAATCACGGCGCTTAGTCGAGAACTGTTGTAAGCGTCCCAGATAAAGAAGCCGATACCGACACCGCCGACCAACATTTCCGCAGCTACGATCGCCAGCCAAGACAAACCGATACCAATTCTCAAGCCTGTGAAGATGTAAGGAACTGAAGAAGGGAGCAGGATTTTCCAGAAGTATTTTTGGTTGGGGAGGCGCAACACGCGGGCGACGTTTCTGTAATCTTGGGGTATTTGTTGAACGCCTACTGTAGTATTAATTAAAATCGGCCAAATTGCGGTAATTAAGATTACGAAAAGCGCTGAAACTTCGTTAGCTTTTACGCCCAGACCTTCAAAAGGATTAAACTGTTGAAATACTGCCAGGGCGATCGGTAGCCAAGCTAGGGGCGGGATAGTTCTGAATACTTGAAACAGCGGGTCTAAAGCATCAAACATTAAAGAGTTTGTGCCGATTAATATTCCTAAACCAATCCCCAGAACTGCTGCGAGAGTAAAGCCGATCGCCACCCGCTGCAAGCTGGCTGCAAGTTGCCAAAATAAGCCTTTGTCGGTACCGCCGTTGTCGAAAAACGGATTGATAATCAGCTCCCAGCTTTCTTGCACGGCTTTAATCGGGCCGGGCAAGGATGAAGTTGGACTGCTGCAAAGGATTTGCCAAATTACGAGTAGAACTGTAATCGCGACTAGCGGGCGGATGATTTTTCGGCGGTTCTTTTGAACCATATCCAGAACAAAGTTTACTGGATTTTTGCTTTTAGAAACAGCTAAGTTTGTTGCCATTTTTCTGCTTGAAGTATAGTGAATAATCGATTATTTGTAGATACTTTGAATTGATAACCCTGTCGGCTGGTGTGAGTTGAGTTGTGAAACCCAACTCAACTAAATTTGAGGATTTGTCAACTGTCAACTGTCAACTATCAACTGTTTAAGCCTTCTTGATTGCCAGACCCTTGAGATATTCTTCGGGTTTTTCTGGGTCAAACTTCACGCCGTCAAAGAAAGTTTCGACACCGCGAGAAGTGGTAGCCGGAATTTGGGCAGCGGGAACGCCAAGTGCTGTCGCTGCTGCCTTCCAAATATCTTCG
Source organism: Cyanobacteria bacterium SOY_34_metabat_3 (assembly GCA_031399265.1). Taxonomy (GTDB): domain Bacteria; phylum Cyanobacteriota; class Cyanobacteriia; order Cyanobacteriales; family Microcoleaceae; genus Microcoleus. The sequence goes on from JANNOR010000239.1 coordinate 1,798, forward strand.
CGGTTAACTTTATCAACCGTGGCTTTGATGTCGGTAGTTGCCGGCATATAACCCCAGCGAATATTTTCACTGATGAACCAAGCATCGTGACTCTTGTAGGGATAGGAAGCATTATCAGCCCAGAATTTCATCGCCACTGGACTGGCTGCTTCAACGCGGCCAGTACCGTAGTCAATTTGTCCTTTCATGCGACCGGCAATATCTGCAAGTGGTACTTTCAACCACTTATCTTGAGAGATGATTTGGCACATCTCATCTTTATTTTCTGGCTTATCGCACCACTGTTGGGCTTCCAGTACGGCCATTGTAATTGCTTTAGTAGCTTTGGGGTTTTTCTCAACCCAATCTGCTCTTAAAGTTAAAGCTTTTTCTGGGTGATCTTTCCAAAGTTCTCCGGTTACTAAGGCGGTATATCCTACTTTTTGAGTAACAAGCTGGGCATTCCAAGGTTCGCCTACACAAAAAGCTTCCATGCTGCCGGATTTCATGTTAGCTACCATTTGGGGTGGCGGTACTGGAATCACGGAAACTTCTGTATCTGGATTGATGCCGCCGGCTGCTAACCAGTAGCGCATCCACAAGTCGTGGGTGCCACCGGGAAAGGTGATAGCAACTTTTTGATTGGCGAGGGCTGCTTTGAGGGCTTTGCTGTCAGTACCTATTTTTAAATCTAGGTATTTCTTGCTGATAGAAATTGCTTGGCCGTTAGTATTTAACCGCGCCACAATGTTCATCGGCACCGGCTGATTGCCTTTGGTAATTGTGCCTAATGTCATCTGGTAAGGCATCGGGGACAAGATATGGGCGCCGTCAATGCCACCTTTGTCAGAACCGAGTTCTAAGTTGTCGCGAGTAACTGGCCAAGATGCTTGTTTGGCAACTTCTACGTCTTTCATGCCGTACTTGGCAAATAACCCTTTTTCTTGGGCGATGATTAAGGGCGCTGCGTCGGTGAGGGCGATGAATCCGAGTTTGGCTGCGGTAACTTCTGGGGCATCGGCGGGGTTGATGTTGACTGCTGGGGCGGCGCTGGGTGATGCGCCACCGGCTGCGGGGCTTGCACCTGTGCTAGATGTGGTGGAACCGGAACTGCAACCGTGGGCGAGGAGGGTGCCGCCTGCTGTGGCTGCGGCGGTGATGATGAATTTTCTTCTAGAAAGGTTGCTCATTTGTCTGTCTTGAATTGTTGGTGTACTTTGAGATATTGGGAATGCGAGATGTGAGATTGCTTAACTATAGTTTTGTTTGGCGATCTCCCATCTCACATTGTGCTATCAAGCGTCGATCGACACTTTGCCGATCGCCCGCGCGCTACAAGTTAAGATGAACCCTGATTCTATGTCCTTGAGTGCGTCAAGTTCCTCGTCGTAGGCAACATTACCTTCTAGGAGTTTCTGCTTGCAAGTGCCACAGTTTCCCGAGCGACAACTGCTGTCGAGTTCGACTCCGGCCCGTTCGGCAACGTCGAGAATGAACTCATCTTCGCTGCAAGCAACTTGTTTGCCCGATCGAGCGAAAATGAGAGTAGATGTCTGAGGTTTCGCTACCGGAACAGTCGTTTCACTGTCGTCAACCGTCAATTGCAATTGCCGATTCAGCGAAGCTACCTCCCCTGCAACCTGTTTGGGAACGGCCCCAAACCGATCGACCAAAAGTTGAACCAGCACCGGTTTGAGGTCTTCGCAGGGAATACTTTTTTGGACGCAGGTACCCAAATGAGCATCTTTGCCTACAGTACCTCCCATATAAATGTCAACACCTTCGAGGGTTTTCCCGTTCTTGCGAACTTTTGTCCCCATCAAACCAATGTCTGCTACTTGGGGTTGAGCGCAGGAATTGGGACAACCCGTCCAGTGAATTCTGACCGGTTTGGCAAGTGACAGTTCGGCTTCGAGTTCCTCAATCATTGCCACTGAGCGGCTTTTGGTTTCGATGAGGGCGAAGTTGCAAAACTTCGAGCCGGTGCAGGAAACCAAGGCTCGCATCAAGGGTGCTGGGTCGATCGAAAAACGCTGCAACAGCGGTTCTTTCAGTAGCGATTCAATCCGCGAGTCGGGAACATTAGGAATAATCACGTTTTCTTCGACAGTGAGCCTGAGTTCGCTGCTGCCGTAAACCTCAGCAATTCTGGCCAAATCGAACAAATCCGCTGCTTGCAGGCGCCCAACGGGAACGTGCAACCCTACATAGTTGAACCCTGATTGTTTTTGGGCATAAATGCCGATGTGGTCGCGTTTGTCCCAGATTATTTCATCTTTGAGGGCGGCGTTCGGCAAACTGCGGCCTAATTCTTGTTCGACTGCGGCTCGGAATTGTTCCATTCCCAGTTCGTCAATCAGCCACATCAAGCGCGATTTTTGGCGGTTTGCTCTCGGGCCCCGATCGCGGAACACAGTTAAAATGGCTTTGGACAAATCTACAACGTCGCTGGGACTTGCCCAGGCATTGAGGGGAATTGCAGCGTCGCAGCGTTTGGCGGAGAAAAAACCGCCGACTAAAACGTTAAAGCCGATGTTGCCGTCTCTGTAAGCGGGTACGAAGGCGATGTCGTTGATTTCGGCGTGGACTGAGTTGTCGCGGCAACCGGCGATCGCAATATTAAACTTTCTCGGCAAATTTGAAAACGCGGGGTTGCCTTCGCCGCTGTTGGTAATCATGTCTTGAACTTGGTTCGCCAGTTCCCGCGTATCTATCAGTTCGTCGGCGTCTATGCCCGCGACTGGGGAACCGGTGATGTTGCGCACGTTGTCCATGCCAGACTGGATGCTGGTCATGCCAGATTCTTTGAGGCGGCGGAAGATGTCGGGCACATCTTCGATGCGAATTCCGCGCAGTTGCAAGTTTTGTCTGGTGGTAATGTCGGCGCTGCCGTCGTCGCCGTAGCGCTGTACGATTTCGGCTAGGGTTCTAGTTTGACTGCTGGTAATGATGCCGTTGGGCAAGCGCAGCCGCATCATAAATTTGCCGGGGGTTACTGGCCGAAAGAAGATGCCGAGCCATTTGAGGCGGTGCTCGCGATCGGTCTCGTCCATTGCTTCCCAGCCGATTTCTGCGAAGCGGTCGAGTTCAGATTTTAATGCTAAACCATCTTTTTCGGCTTTGAGTTTTTCAAATTTGTTCAGGCTGGCTTTGGGTTCTACTGTTTGGGTCATCGGCTTACCCTCGCGGCTGGTTTGTTCGGGGAGATATTGACTTGGAACATAAAGTGTGAGTTTCCTGCTAACCTTAGTGAGTGTATAGATTTAAAACTGTATATTTAGTTACTCGATTGAATTTCTTTTAAGCATGGTTGGTTTTCTGTATACTACAGCTTTACTGGGCGCTGCCTCGAAAGTCGCCAAACTATGTATAGTTATAGTTGCTACCGATGGTTCGGTCGATCGCTGCGTCTTCAATGCACCTTTGTTATGAACTAATGTAAAGGGCAACACAGTAAATATTCGTAGCTATTTTTACAAAATATTAAATTTTATGAATTTTTAGCATCAAAGCGATGCGTTTTATACATCGGTAATGCGTAAAGATACTCACAGAGGTGGAAAATCTCTGTAAACCTTGAGATTTGGGAGGCTAGAAGCGAAAATAGGCAGATATTAAGATTAATCTTGTGACTTCGATCGCAGACTTAAAACGCAGCTCGTCACATAATTGTTGCGGTCGCTGTCACATAATTTGGCTCAAAACATCACGTTCTCTGCTATGTCAGCGTCACTCTCGATTTTTGGAAAACGAGAGATGATACAAGTATCGAATTCAGGGAACACCTCATGTTTTTAGTTCAACTTATCCCCGGCGCTATCTCCGAAATACTTGCCTCTGTTACCGATACGGGCAGTTTGACTTTAGCCGATCGCTACGGTTTGATGGCCGCTGTTTTGGACGACTCTCTCGACGAGCAAGACAGACATTCGATAAATCGCCTGCTGCGTTCGGTGCTCAAAGGAAGAGTCAAGATAGTCAACGAACTGTCGGCGATGTGTTAAAAGCCTTTAAAAATTCGATCGATTTATGCAGGGCTTCGAGTACATAAATCACCGTCCGACTTAGAAGGAACCGGAATGCACCGGATATATTGCAGCAAGTTTCTTGATTATTCTAAAAACGCGCGATCGCTCCACGCCGTCTAAATTTTTTTGTTTCTCCAATTCTCACTTTGTGCGGCACTTCCAGAAAAAGTGCTGATTCGCTGTTTTGACGATCGAGCTTGCTGTGTCGATCGGTTATAGTAATACCACTTTAAAAAAGTCTTGCTACAATCCTCAATTTGATACCAATTATTAAAAGTAAGGACACGGCAATGTGCGGTGTCGCTACTCCCAGCGCCGGAAACGGCGGGAGTGCGGTGTCCCTACTGGAACGCTGCGACTGCATTTTCACATCGATCTTCTTGCTTCTGCTATATTTTAGGACTTTGAAGACTGAAGTCCTGACTGCAAACGTAAGGATAATTATTGAACAGGGCTGGAGATGACTGGCATTGGTTGCTTTTTTTTAACAAGTCTAGTTGATATTACCCGATCGCCTGACGAAATCTTTACCAAAACTTTAACAAATCCTGCCGGAATCTGTGATTTACTAAAAATCAAGAATATGCGATCGACCAGACTTAATACTTTAACATTCATTACCAACGGTGTATCTATGAATTCCATTGCTAAAAACAGCATCCGCTGGACTTACTCAGCGGCTGTTTTCTTTGCAGTTATTACACTACAGCAACAAAAGGCTGCAGCAGCAACGCTATCTAACGGCTGGAATTATGCGATCGACTCTTTCAACGACGGCGTGACAGGGCCCCAAATCGGCGGCGGCGAATTTGAATTTTACGGCATCGCCGTCAAAGAAACATCAGATACAGCTTTCATCGCCATCAACTCCAACCTGAGTTTAGCAGGATATGCAGACAGCGCCGCTCAAAGAGGCAACATCAACTACGGCGATTTGTTCTTCAACTTTTCCGGTCAAAACTTCAACACAGCTAACGCAAACGGCAGCTTATTTGGTATCCGTTTTGCAGAAGGAAATGACTCAGGTGTCCCGACAACAGGCGTTTACAGCAATGTCACCGCTAAAAGCGTCACCGAAACTAACAACGGCTTTAGCAATTTAAGTCTATATAATAATCGCGTTCAATCAGCAGGTGGAACGCCATCAATGGGCGATTTATCTGCCACCGACCCTTATTTTGAACAAACAGGAACTTCGACGGTTCTCAACTCAATTGCGGCGGGCACAAAAGTAGCAGAAATCAATTCTTTAACTCCAGCAGCTTTGAGCGCCCTCGGTCTAAATTTCGCTCAGTTTAAGGCCGTAGGTTCCCAAACAATCGGATTCAGTTTTAATAAATCATCAATGCCTTCGGGCCAATATATTGCTAACTTGTTTGCGGAATGCGCTAACGATGCGATCGCCCTTAAAGGCTCTTTTGAAAAAGGCTCTGCTGAAGCCGTACCGGAACCTTCTACTGTGTTGGGTACTTTGGCAGGATTTGGTATTTTAGGTATTGGTGCGGCGAAACGCAAAATCAAGCGCAAGATTAGCTGAAATGGATTTTAGATCGATCCCCGTAGGGACACGGCAATGCCCATAGGTGTCAACTTAAGCCTGAAAGCCTTGATAAATCTCGTTTTTATCATAGTCTAGATCCCCCTAAATCCCCCCTCAGCAGGGGGACTTTGAGAAGACTCCTGTCCCCCCCCTTCTTAAGGGGGGCTAGGCAGGGTGGATTAATTGTCGAGAGGTTAAATCAAAGCTATGAAGGCTATTGACCAACATTATGCAAGGCACTTAACAGGTTTATCTAGACTAGATAAATCAAAAAGTAACTCACTCA
>JANNOR010000232.1:0-33404 GCA_031399265.1 Cyanobacteria bacterium SOY_34_metabat_3
GCATCGTAGGCATCCATTACATTTTAGTTGCGATCGCCCAAACTCAGCAAGTCTCCGTACTTTTTTCTGAATATCACCACTTCTCAAAAGCCGCGCCTACCAACGATAAAGCCACAATCGGCGCAGTCACCGCTCTGAGAATTCTACTCCCCAAAGAAACAGGCTCAAAACCAAACTCGATCGCCCTTTTCACCTCACCATCCGTCCATCCACCCTCGGGCCCGATAGCTATCACAATCGATAATTCTCCCCCAGGGGGCGGGCACGCACCATCCACCGCCCCTACAAAATGGGGTTCTAACTCTTGCTCCCCCCGAAGCTTGGGGGGCTGGGGGGGTTCTAAACTAATCAAACAATCCCACAAATGCCGATTATCCCCGCGCGCCACGCAAATATATCGATTTTTTTGAGTGCAATCTTTCACTGCCAAATCAAACGAAATAGGCTCTGAAATTGCGGGTACAAATTGACGTTCCGACTGTTCCGCCGCCTCAGATGCAATTCGCTTCCATCGATCGACCTTTTGGGCGCTAGGTTTCAGCAAAGTTCGATCGCTCGTCACCGGCGCAATAGTTGCCGCACCCAACTCCGTCGCCTGTCTCACAACTTCGTCAAACCCGTTTCCCTTGGGCAACGCCGCCATCAAAGTCACCTCGACACCAAGCTCCCTGTTAACCGCAATTTCTTCTGTTATTGACGCACATAACCCTGTTTCCTGGGCTTCTAGGACTGCTAGCCACCAATGTCCTCGCCCGTCCATTGCAATAAATTTATCGCCCTGATTTAGTCGCAATACTCGGTATAAGTAATGCTGTTGTTCGGGGGTTAGGTTGATTGATTTGTCGCAAATTAGATCGGCATTAATTGCTAATCTTTGTAGTTGGGGCATTTAATTTTGGATTATTCGTTTTTTTATGAGATTTTTTTTCTTTAACCGCAGAGAGCGCAGAGAACGCAGAGGAAGAGAGGAAGAGATGATAAAGGCAAAGCATTTGCAACCGGAATTATTTTACAAATTCAAGGTTTTTCTGCAAATGCTTTGCCTTTATAGGATTTTGACGCTAGGTCTATTTTATGCGATTGAAAATCGGTTTATGCTTCCTCCTTAATCTTTTTCAAATAAGTTGAAATCGCCTCTGTGGCTAGCTGCGTGATTGGCTTGCCCTGACGTGCAGCTTCATCTTTGAGCTCGTTGTATATTTCATCGCGAACGCTAATGCGGCGGCGGACTTTGCCACCAGCGGTTGTTTCGTTTCCGTCATCGTTACTAGACGTAACTTCTAATTCATTAATCTCAGTTGTCATCGAGTCAGCAGATTGGTAGTTGGTTACAAATTGACGGATAGATTCTAACCCGACGCGATCGCAAAAATCGCCAAAACTCTCACTTAGTTGCCGTTTTTGCTTAAAATAAACAAAAATTGGCTCTAGAAAAGCTTCAAAATCATTGACGTGCAGCTTTTCCTGAATCGGTTTTGCCAGCCGTGTTTGCGCGGGAGAACCGCCTAGCCAAATCTGGTAAGATTCCGGCGCGCTCCCGACAAACCCCAATTCTGCCATATAAGGGCGGGCGCACCCATTGGGGCAACCCGTCATCCGCACTACAAAATTTTCGTCTTTTAAGCCAACTTTCGTCAAAAGCACCCGAATTCGTTCTAGGATACTCGGAATCACGCGCTCTGACTCAGTAACCGCCAGCCCGCAAGTCGGCATTGCCGGACAAGCCATAGCATAGCGGACTAAGGGGTCGATCGCAGTTTCGCCCTGAATCCCGCAGCGCGAGAGAATGTCCTGAATTTCTTGTTTGATTTCCGGCGAAATTTCGTAAATCAGCACGTTTTGGTGCGGTGTCACCAACATCGGCAAGTTGTGTTTCTGCACGATTTCCCGCAAAGCGGTTTTTAGCTGGAACGAACCTTCATCTTTAATCCGGCCGTTTTCGACAGAAATGCCGACGAACAGTTTGCCGTCGCCTTGTTCGTGCCATCCCAAGAAATCCAAATACTTCCATTCAGGTAGCGGTTTAAATGGTGCTAGCGGCTTGCCAAAATATTCGGCAACTTTGTCTTGAAACCACTGCACGCCTTTGTCGTTAATCAGGTATTTCAGTCGGGCGTGTCTTCTGTCTGTACGATCGCCAAAATCTCTCTGAGTTGCTACAATTGCCTTGACCAAATCGTAAACATCATCCTTGGCGACATAGCAAATCTCATCGGCAACCCGCGCAAAAGTTTCTTCTTTGTTGTGAGTGCGGCCCAAACCGCCGCCTGCAAACACGTTAAAACCTTGCAACTCGCCAGCTTCATTGGTAAATACCACCAAGCTCAAATCCTGAGAGTACAAATCAACCGAATTGTCTCCCGGTACTGTCACGGAACATTTGAACTTCCGCGGCATATAATGCTGGCCGTAAATCGGTTCTTCTTTGTCATCGTGAAATGTTGTACCGTTGCCGTTGGACTGTCTGGCCGCTTTCACTGCGGGATCTTCCTCGGCCGAAACCGCTTTTTCGCCATCCAGCCAAATTTCGTAATAAGCCCCCGTTTGCGGTGTCAGCAAATCCGCGACATTATCTGCGTATTTGAGCGCATACTGGTATTCCGGGCGATTTTTGTACGGTGCTGGCGGTGCCATGACGTTGCGATTCAAGTCGCCGCAAGCACCCAAGGTTGACCCCATATTTTTAATAATTGAGGAAAACACTGCTTTAAGATTTTTCTTGAGCACGCCGTGAATTTGGAAGCCTTGGCGAGTTGTGACGCGGAGCGTGTGGTTGCCGTATTCTTCGGATAGCTTGTCTAATGCCAAGTATAGCTGCGGTGGCACGAACCCGCCGGGATTGCGGGTGCGCAGCATGAACTGATAGTCTTTTTCTTGACCTTTAACTCGATTGTCGCGGTTGTCTTGCTGGTACGAGCCGTGAAATTTGAGAATCTGAATCCCTTCTTCGGTGAAGTGGGTGGTTTCTTGTAACAGTTCAGTCGCAACGGGTTCTCGCAAATAGTTGCTGCGTTCTTTGAGACCTTCTGATTTAGAGGGCTTGCGCGCAACAGGGGTTGAAGTGGAAGATGTAATCATGGGAATGTGTAGTGTCCGTTATAATTAGATTAAGGATCGGTCGAATATTTCTTGACAGTCTTACAGTTTACAAATTTGCACTTGACAAATTTGCTCAGAAGTGCTAGCTCGGCTTTGTTAACAACTAAGTTAATAGCGGTAATCCGATAGGAATTCTGATGGTGTTTAATTGTAACACGATCGCCCTTGGGCCTTGCAGCTCTAAATAAGAGTTTATAGTTCGATCGCTCAACTGCACAAAACTTTAGAAATAATTAACCTCAACATCTGAAACTATGTCACTGTATGACGAAGACACATTTGTAGTCTTAGAAACAAACCAGCCGGAGCAGTTTTTAACTGCGGCGGAACTATTAGAAAAGCTGAAAGCGGTCTTAGCTTCTGTACAGGAAGATTTACCCCAGGATGTGCAAAAAATATCCTCGGTGGAAGCTCAAGCCAAGTATTTAATTGATACTTATTGTGAATTAGATGTCGGGCCCGGACAGTTTTTGCAGTGGTACGCAGTCCGATTGGAAAAGTAATTTTGGGAATTGGGAATAGGGCATCGGGCATCGGGCATCGGGCATCGGGCATGGAGAATTGGTTATTAGAACCAACAAGTAACAAATAGCAAATAACAACAAACAAATAAAATAATAACCAACAACTAACTCATGCCCGATGCCCTATTCCCCATGCCCTATTCCCAATTAATAACCAACAACTAACTCATGCCCTATGCCCCATGCCCCATGCCCCATGCCCCATTCCCAATTATTAATCTTCCAACTGTTGAACCGATGACACTTCAACTGCGGTAACATCGATCGTACCGGGCGGAGTCAAGCGACTAAAAATACCTTGTTCTACCTTCAGAGGTTCACCGCAGTTGACACACTGACACTGAGTTTGGTTTAAAGCTGTAAGTTCGTATTGGCAGACGGGACAATTACCTTCAACTAAATTGCGTTTCAGCCACCACTGGAGTCCGAAAAATGCCACCACAGGTGTCAGCAACAAAAAACCTACTAAAATTAAAATCGATTTAACTACCCAACCCAAACCAATTGACACCAACACGCACGCAATGAGTAGCAGTACCAGCCAATTGCTAACAGCGGGTAGCTTTAAAGAGATTTTGGGAGTGCCTTGGTTCACGGTTGTATCCTCAGATGTCTTTGCAGGTAGGCATAGTTGTATCCTAACCAATAAATTCAGAGTAGTGTTTGAGCTAATTTCCCATTGTACATTGAGAAGTGGCGATCGAAGCCGTAACTTAATCTTGGCCGCGAGAAGTCGCCAAAATCCCGATTAGAGATTGACAAAGCGATTGAAAACTAAAAGCTGCGAGGGTTTGTTCCCTCAAAAAATTACGATCGCACCTTCTATCCTCTCCCTTCAGCATTTCCATGCAAGCAACCGCTACTGCGTCGGAATTTCGGTGGGGAACTCGCCACCCCAGTTTACCATCTTGCAGCGGGTCTGCCGAGCCGTCCGCGTCTCCCGCGAGTACCGGTATTCCGCAAGCCAGCGCTTCTAAATAAACTATGCCAAATCCTTCTTGCGAAGGCATTACATAAGCATCCGCCAGGCGGTAATGCGCTGCCAAATTTTCCGTCGGTACAAAACCTGCAAATATTACTCTGTCAGTAACTCCCAAATTGAGGGCGAGTTTCGCTAACCTCGATCGATCGTCTCCTCTGCCAATCACTAAGTATTTCACATTCTCAAAAGTTTTGGCTATTTGCGGCAAAGCTCGAATTGTGACATCGACACCTTTGTAACTATCAGTCGATCGCAATCTGGCTACAGTCATCAATATTTTAGCACCAGTCAGATTGTATTTTGCTAATAAATGTTGCGGTTTTGGCCCGATCGCAAATAGATTACCATCTACCGTACAAGGCACTATCTGGAATTTTTCGGAATTTAATTGATTGTTGCAGCAAGTGCGATCGCGCGTGTACCTGCTAATAGTCCAAATGCGATCGGCTTGTTTCATTGCTATTTGATATTTGAGCGGCAGTGTTTCCCAAACTTCCTTACCGTAAGTCAAAATTGTATAGGGAATTCCCAAAGGTTCGCACAAACTTTGAATTAGCGGTGCGAGTTTGATGTGACCGCAAAAAACCCGCTGCGGTCGATTTTGCAGCAAACAAGTTAGTAATTTTGTCCCAAACTTAAGGCGACCAAACCAAAGATTTTCGGTTTTGAGGTAATAAAATTTCAGATTTTGTGAGTCGTCAAGATTGTTGCAGTCTGGGGAATCTCGCAACAGCAAAATTTCAGCTTGCTGTTGCGAGTTTGTCGCTGCGGTTACGGACAGGTAAGCTTTCAGAATCTCTTGAACGTAGGATTGAATGCCGCCTTCGCTGGAAAATATTTCTAAAAAGCAGAATAGATAATTTGTCGATCGCATCTTGTGTTATCACCGGACAACTGTCCACTGTCTGCTAAGAGGGCGGACACCAACAGTCTACTAAGAGGGCGGGCACTCTTGGCACCGCCCCTACCAACTGTCCACTGCACGCAGACACAAAAAACCCGGCCATCGCTGGCTGGGGTAAAAAAATTATCAGGGTGCATCTACTAATGTTTGCAGTATAGCACACTTTTATGGGGTGTCACCCTTCAGGGGTGATACCCAATAGATTTTTTGATGAGAATAAGTTATGATTGAACGCGCTAATGATTGAAAAAGCTTGTACATTCGCTTGTTTTGTCCCTGCTAATTTAAAATGTGACATTTAGAATAAATCTGTGCTAGACCTCAAATTAATCCGAGAAAACCCGCAAGCCGTGCAGGAAAGCCTCAACCTGCGCGGAGGTAACCATGAAATCGAGCCGATCGCCCAACTAGACAAACAGCAGCGGGAATTGGAAGGCAAGCGATCGCAACTGCAAGCCCGCAGCAACGAAATAGCCAAACTCATCGGGCAAAAAAGAAAATTGGGTTTACCCCTCGAATCTCCCGAAATTCAACAATTGCAAGCAGAAGGCAATGCAGTCGGCACAGAATCGAATGAGTTACAATCACAAGAAAAAGAGTTAAAAGCTCAAATAGAAGCTCTATTATTGCCACTGCCTAACTTGCCCGATAAGTCAAGCCCCATCGGCAAAAATGAAGAAGAAAACGTCGAAATCCGGCGCTGGGGAGACGAATACATTCCCCAAAACTCCGGTATTTTGCCGCACTGGGAAATCGGCGAAAAATTGGGAATTCTCAACTTTGAACGCGCCGTAAAAATCGCCGCCCCCCGATTTGTCACCTTAGTTGGTGCAGGTGCAGCCCTGGAAAGAGCGATTATTCAATTCATGCTCGACCGCCACACAAAAGCAGGTTATATAGAAGTAATTCCCCCACTTCTAGTCAACACAGAATCTCTCACAGCAACAGGTCAATTGCCCAAATTTGCCGAAGAAAGTTTTAAATGCGAACACGACGATTTGTGGCTGATTCCGACTTCCGAAGTTCCGGTTGTCAATCTTTATCGAGATGAAATATTAACAGCCGAACAGTTGCCCATTTACCACTGTTCTTTTACTCCTTGTTTTAGGCGGGAAGCCGGCAGTTACGGCAAAGATACCAGGGGATTAATTCGATTGCACCAATTTAATAAGGTGGAATTGGTGAAACTTGTGCATCCGAGTACCTCCGAAGCCGAACACGAAAAGCTCGTGCAAGATGCCGAGGGAGTTTTGCAGGCGCTGAAATTGCCCTATCGGACGATCGCCCTGTGCACAGGCGACTTAGGTTTCGCAGCAGCAAAAACCTACGATTTAGAGGTGTGGCTGCCGTCTGCGGGCAAATACCGCGAGATTTCGAGTTGTTCCAACGTCGCCGATTTTCAGGCGCGGCGGGCAAATATTCGCTTTAAAGAAGCGGGTAAAAAAGGCACTCAATTCGTGCACGCGCTGAACGGTTCCGGTTTAGCTGTGGGCCGCACAATGGCTGCAATTTTGGAGAATTACCAGCAGCCAGACGGAACTGTAAAAGTGCCGGAAGTGCTGGAACCCTATTTGGGACGCGAAGTTTTATAACTCACTGGCCATTCAAATCGCCGAGTAATATTAATTCCAGTTGCATCTGAATTAATATTACCCGAAATCAGGATACGGCAGTGCCGTGTCCCTACAATTTATCACCGTAGGGATACGGCACTGCCGTATCCTCTATATCTATATTACAAATTTCTTAAAGCTTCCTTGATATCCAGCGCCAAAAATCTATCCAATGCCAGATACATCCAGTAAACAGGTAATTGACTATCGCCGCTAGTCTTTTGAAACCCCACAGCATAAGACATTTTTTCATAACTGTGGTGAAGAATCAGCGTGTACAAATCGCAAAGATTGGGAAAATCTTTTTGCATTGTGACTAAAACTTTTTGTACATCTTCGATCAGAGTAACCCGGTATTCTTCCAAGTAGTTCGGATCGATTACCCAACAGCGGACAAACACTGACTGACAACTTTCATCTCCTGGTAGCGCCATGTTAAAAGGATCTATATCAGAAACTGAGCTTAAATGCAGGCTTTTGCTGGGAGCGCTAAAAAAGTTAACTTCCGATTCGCTAGCGGTGGGATAAAGCAAGTAAAATCCGACTGGATTGAGATTGTCGCAGCGCCGCAAAACACGCATTCCTTTAGAATATTGACCAGCAGAAAGCCGAATAATTTTAGCAATTTTTTGGGGAACGGCGTTAGTGTTGCGTGTCATCCAGTTGTAATAGGTTGCTACCAAGTTTGCAACGGGGATTGCATCGCACCGAGGGTTAAAATCATCTAATCTTAGTTTAATCTGATTTTCCGGTGGCGCGGTATCTAAAATTTCTGAAACTGGTTGAATTTGAATTGCTGTAGCGTTACCGTCAAAGTGTTTTGCGATCAATCCGAGTGCTGCTAATTTATCTAACATCATTCCGGCAGCCCGATCGCTCCCGCGATCGGAATCGCAGTAAAATAGTTCTGCGGCTTCCCGGTGAGTGCACTGGACTTCTGTTTCTAGCAATTCTAGTTTCGCCAGCGGCGGTTTGAGGCGGGGCTGGCTTTCCTGAAGCTGTTTCACCAATAAGTAAACCCACAGCCTTACAAAGCATTCAGCCCTAGTGCGAGTTACGCCTATTCGTTTCATCAACAGCGAGACAGCCGTGCGGCGTTGAGATTGAGAATACCAAGCATCTAGTTTTGCAATATCCATTTGCATCGGGAAGCAGCGAAGGAACTTTAGTTATATATTGGCTCAATTTTACAGAAAACTTCACCCAGCTTCATGTTGCTTGTGGTCGGTTTTGCTCAGCTAGCCTGATTTCCGGCGACTCTACAACATAGCTGATTGCTCCTTGCAAGTTCCCTGCTTCACAAAGCACAATCAATTTTAGATGTTTTCTGGCTTGATTTAACCGACGAGTAACAAACGCGAATAAATTACTAATTTTAGAGGTTTACCCCATGTACAGCGCTTATATCAATCGGATTGGGAAGTTTTTGCCGGGAGCACCGATTAATAACGATGAGATGGAAGAGTATCTCGGGAAAATTTCCTCGCGCGCTTCGAGAGTCAGACAGCGAATTCTCAACAGCAACGGCATTCAACAGCGCTATTACGCGATCGACAAACAGCAGCAGACACTATACTCTAACAGCCAAATGGCCGCTTTTGCCGTTCGCGACGCGATCGCCCAAGCGAATCTCGAACCAAGTGCGATCGACTTATTGGCCTGCGCTACCACTTTACCAGACTTATTAGTACCGGGATTTGCCAGCACAGTACATGGGGAACTTTCCGAATTATCTCCTCTAGAAATAGTTTCAACTCAAGGAGTTTGCTGCGCTGGAGTCACAGCCTTAAATTATGCCGTTTCTCAACTCGAACTCGGCAAAAAACAAACAGCAATCGCCGTAGCTTCCGAATTTCCATCGCGCTTGTTTAAAAATACAAAATTTGAAGCAGAGACTTCAGTACAAGCGGGAAAATCCCTACCTTTCGATACAGAGTTTTTGCGCTGGATGCTATCAGATGGCGCTGGAGCATTTTTGCTGCAAAATCATCCCAACGCAGCCGGAATTAGTTTAAAAATAGAATGGATTGAACTCGTTTCCCACGCCAATGCCTATCCAATTTGTATGTATTCGGGATTGGCAAACGAAAACAGCACCAAAAGCTGGCTGGATTATGACTCCTACATCGATGCAGCCGCAGCCGGAGCTTTTGACTTGCGGCAAAACATTCGCTTGCTAGACAATGTAATTAAGCTAGGCGTTGAAGGATGGCTGCAATTGATTAAAAATGGCAAAGTTTTTCCGCAAGAAATCGACTGGCTGCTTTGTCACTACTCATCCCACTTTTTTCGCGAACAAATTGTAGAACTTCTGGAACAGGCAGGCTGCATGATTCCCGAAGAAAAATGGTTTACGAACTTGTACTCGCGGGGAAATACAGGCTGCGCGTCGATTTATTTGATGTTGGAGGAATTGTTCAATTCTGGCAAGTTGAAGCCAGGACAAAAAATCTTTTGCTTTGTACCCGAAAGTGGGCGATTTACAACCGCTTACATCATGTTAACTGCTGTGGAAAATACCACTAAATCAATGATTTCTGAAAGTTATAACTCCGCTGAAATTCCCGAAGCGTCTCCTCTAGCCCACGTTAAACCGGAAAGGTACAACTCTCCGCAAGCTTATTTGCTGCGGGAGTTAGCCTGGATTTGGCTGAAGTTCGATCGCGAAATTCGTTCTGTGCCGATCGTCCGCAAATTGTACCGGGGAGAGTTTACAATAGAAGACTATCAAGCTTTGCTGTGCAATCTCCGCCCGCAAGTTGTCGAGGGAGCGCGCTGGATTGCTCGGGCTGCATCTAACATGAGTGACTTTCGTTTGCGATCGACTTTTATCAGTCACGCCCAAGACGAACATCGCGACTATCAAATGCTAGAACGGAATTATGTTTCTGTCGGTGGCGAGTTGTCAAAAATCGTGGAATTTGACAAGAATATTGGCAGCGAAGCACTGTCAGCTTTTATCTTCCACCAAGCATCGCGCGAAAATCCACTCGATTTAATTGGCAGTATGTTTATTATCGAAGGATTGGGCAATCGCTTAGCCGGAAAGTGGGCAAAACAAATTCAAGAAACTCTCGATTTGCAAGACGAACAAGTATCGTTTTTAGCTTATCACGGAGCCAATGACGAGTCGCATTTAGCCAAATTAGAAAATTTGATTAATGCCGAATGGATGACAGATGATATCGCCCGCCGCATTGTCAAAACTGCTCGCGTCACTGCTCGTTTATATCTACTGCAATTGGAGGAAATTCGCTAATGCAAAAGCTCCAAAAACAAGATACCGAAAATCTCCCCGATGAGCGGCAAATCCCCTATGCGACGAAACCGTACAACCGCCGAGATCCGAATGTTTGGGATGTGTTGTTTTGCGATCGGTCGATTCCCGTCGATTTAGTGGCAAAAGCCTATATGATAGAGGATTTGCAAAACTGGACTCGCAGTTATTTGCTGATTCCCATTAAAGTAATTGCTAACGTGTTGCTCGCGTTAATTATGACAGTCAAGCGTTTATTGCCATTTCAATTTAGCGCTTACACTTTAATGCACAAATCGGCCGCTTTTTTTCTAAATAACTTTGTTTCGCCAGAAGCTTGTTATTTAATTGTGCGGCACATCTGCATCGGTTCTAACATCGTCAATTTCTTAATTGATAACGGCCCTGATCCGCAAATTGAAAAGTCGCAGCTTTATCCGCGCACTGTCAGCGATTTAGAAGAAAATGCGTTTCTCGAACATGATTTAATCCTGTATAACTTTGTCTGGGATTACAACCAGGCTATGCTGACAAATCCTAACTGGTTGCAGAATGTTAAAAAACGGGGGATTAATTATGATAGCATTCAACCTGTAGAAGTTGAAATTGATTTTGACAACCGCAGGTGGTTGAGGATTTTGGATCTGGAATCTGCGATCGAGCTTTTTAAAGTATTCTATTCTCTATGTCTGACTAGCGACGAATTTGCGCGCGCCGTGCTGTCGCTTCAGCTAGATGAAAACTTCGGATTATACGTCAGCGAGATTACCGGAAATTGCGACTGGAATCATGTGATTGTGAATCGCCATCCCCTAGCACCAAACAGTCCGTTTAATGCGGCACGTGACTTGTTTTTGCACGGGATAATTTCCGAGTACCTCTATCGATATTTGGAACTACAAAAAGAGATTAATAATGCTTGAAACTAGGGTAATAATCATGTACGGTGCGCACTGCGCATCTTACGAATATATAATTATGTATGGTGCAATCTAAGCACCTTACGACCATAAGTAGCGGCCCAATAGATGACATTAATAGTACAACTCAAGCTGCTGCTAGCTGTTCTTGTTCTGCTGCTTTAGGCAAACTAGGATTCACTACCATCCATTTGCCTGTAATCGGGTCGCGGTAAGTAATAAACGGATTAGCTTTTAAAGGTTTACTGCAAGGTTTAGCGGCCATCTATACACACTCCCCAGAATTCTCATTGAATAACTACTACAACACCATAGTTCTAAATATCGGCTGTTTTTTTTAAAATTCGCGTGATTTATACCTCAACAATACGTGATATTTTAGGTGTTTTTTTGTGACAGCGAGCAGCGGCATAATGTGATTTAAAACTAGATTTGTAGTGAGCAATATCACTGAAAATTATCCGAAAATAAAAATTGCCTTCTGCCTTTTACTTTATACCTTCAAGAAAGCCGCTATTTTTAGTGTAAATCTGATATGATTAAGTAACGTAAAGACGTTTATCAGAGATCGCTCTCACAAACTTATGGTGCTATTTGGATTTGGCAAAAAGTCGAGCCTGCCCTCTTCTCAAGACGCATTGCCGGGACGAGCAGAGTCGATGTCTGTACCGGCAAATCACTTTGTTAACAGCAACCCGCTCAAACCTCCCTTTCCAGCGGGTATGGAAACTGCGATGTTTGGCTTGGGCTGTTTTTGGGGCGCGGAACGCAAATTTTGGCAGCAAAATGGAGTTTTTTCGACGGCTGTTGGCTACGCGGCTGGGATTACTCCGAATCCTAGTTACAACGAAGTTTGCAGCGGGATGACGGGACACAATGAAGTAGTTTTAGTTGTGTTCGATCCGAAGGTAATTAGTTACGAAACCCTCCTCAAAGTTTTTTGGGAAAGCCACAATCCGACTCAAGGAATGCGTCAGGGCAATGATTCGGGTACTCAGTACCGATCGGGCATTTACACATATTCAGCTAGCCAAATGCAGCTAGCTGAATCTTTGCGCGATGCTTACCAGCAAGCTCTGACACCGGCCGGTTACGGCAAGATTACTACTGAAATTATTGAGGCTCCTGAGTTTTATTACGCAGAAAGCTATCACCAGCAGTATCTTGCTAAAAACCCGAACGGTTATTGCGGTTTGGGCGGTACTAAGGTCTGTTTGCCGGCTATGTCTCAGGCTTAAAATTTTACCAGCTCGATCGCTAGAGACGCATAAATCGGGACACAACATTGTTGTGTCCCTACACAAGAGCGGTAAAAAGGTGAATATTTTAGTAGTTAAAAACCAGTAAAAAATGCTGACTGCTGTTGTAATTATCAATTTAATGATATCTTTGACCTGTTTTTATATAGCGGGAAAAGTGTGGAAAATTAGGCGGACGATCGCGCGTTTTGAAATTCGGCTCGCCGCAATGGAACGCAGCAGCAGCAATGTCCTCAGTAAATCTCCGGATTTCTTGGCAAAAAGGCAGCAACGTACTCACCAATTACGGCGGAATTATCAACAACTGGAATTGCAACTGCAACAGGTTCAGCAACTTTTGGGATTGCTGGGTTTGGGACGGACGCTTTGGCGGCGGCGCGATCGAGCTTTGAGGTAAGCTATCCTAAAACTGCCGCATCTGGTTTAAATGCAGGATTCTTTCTTCATTTTTCTAGCTTGGCAAACGGCTGCGATCGGGTAAACGTGCCTAAAATTGGTTTATGGAGAGTAGTTATAAAAATGTCAAATAAACGTTCAGGATTATTTATTGGCGGTTTGTTGGTGGGTTCTGCCATAGGTGCCGTGACTGGGTTGCTGATCGCACCGCGAACGGGCAAGGAGACGCGGCAGATATTGAAAAAATCGGCCGATGCTTTGCCGGAGTTGGCGGAAGATTTATCGACTAGCGTCCAATTGCAAGCCGATCGACTTTCTGAAACTGCAATCCGAAATTGGGACGAAACTTTGATTAGACTCAAAGAGGCGATCGCGGCGGGTTTGGAAGCGACTCAGCGGGAACGCCAAACGCTTTCGGCAACTGAAGCCGAAGTCAGTCCCCCGTTGCGCCCTCCCGCCCGCTAACAACGTCAGGATTACCCAAAAAACTGGTATTTTTGCGATCGGCTCGCGATCGCAATCATTGATTTACTGCAACACTTAAGTCAGCCCCAAATCCGAGATTCAAGTGAGTGACCCTATATTCTGGCTAGGACTTTCGATTTTGCTAGTAGCAGTTAGCCTGACTGCTGTGTTAGTGACTCTGATACCTGCGGTGCAAGCACTAGCAAGGGCTGCCCGCAGCGTGGAAAAGCTAGCGGACACGCTTTCTCGCGAGTTTCCGCCTACTTTGGAGGCGATTCGGTTAACCGGGCTGGAAATTAGCGAGTTGACCGATGATGTCAGCGATGGGGTGCAAAGTGCGGGGGAAGTTGTCAAACAGGTCGATCGCAGTCTTGGTAGCGCCAAAAAGCAGGCGCAAAACGTGCAAGTTACAACTCGCAGCGTGGTGACTGGGATTAAGGCTGCTTGGAAGACTTTAACTCGCAAGCCGGCGATGTCTGGGAGGGGGAGAGGGGGCGATCGATTGTCGCCGAGTCAAAGAAGTGCGATTTCCCTAAGGGATTCGGGTTTGGATGACCGATATTCTGGGGGTTACGGTACGGGTGCGAGTAATGGGGAATCGCCACGGTTGAGGAATAGCGAGGGTTCTAGTTTACCGGGGGATAGTGAAGATTTTGAGCAAGTGCGATCGGGCGATGCTTGATTGCACCAAATTCCTCATCCTCCCTCAACAGCACAGCCATTCCACCAGCAAGGATTCCGATCGATAAAATCCATCAACGCATTATACTTAGGCGAATCCTTTTGTTCCACATATTCCAAAGCCCCCCAACTTCCCCACTTACTAAATCCACTCACATCCACAAAGTGCACGAACAAACTACCTCCAGCTTCTTTCCAACTATTCAGCAATTGCGTGTAGAGCTCGTACATTTCTGGACGCCTATTTAATTCCATAAAAAACTTGCTCAGTTTTTCATTATTCTCAACTCCTTCCGTACCTACAATATGTTGACCTCCCTCGTAAGCAAATAACTTTAGACCTTTTTTTTGAGCCACATCTAAGTAATACCTAACGTCATTATAAACATCTGGCAAACTATCTTTAAACCCAGGAAGTAAACCGCCCTCTTTCAATTGCTTAAAAGCTTTGCCAAACCCGCCATCTGCGTCATTCAACCAAGACTCTACCGTGCTGGCACTTTCTTTCCCACCCAAATTGCCACTAAAATACCCAGCTACAGCTAGGGCATCAAGCCCGTGTTGATAACAAGGTTTATTGCCCTCAGCTACCCAATAGGAACACTCTAGGGCAGAAGTTTCTAACTCTCGCCAAGCTCTTTGAGTTCCCAACACGCAGACAACTCGATTCTTTTGTTCCCCAAAAACGCCTTTCCAGATATCGCACATTTGAGCAGTACGCATTCCGTGCCACTGCATATAAGCGTCTCCTTTATCCCCCCACTTCGCCTTACCTTGTTTCAAAGCATAATGCGATTGTGGAAATGACCAATTCCAAACCTCATTAGAATACTCTACATAAACTTTCAGCTTTGGATCTAAACTATCTTTGACCGTTTTAGCAAAGCTAGTCATGTATTCATCCGCAGCCATATGCGGCATATTAAACCAGGGTTCTGCTTGGACTTTATTAGCTAAAGTTACCATGACTTCTACAGGAACATTGCCTCTGTAAGCATAGGATAAACTCTCTGGTTTAGGTCGGTTTGACCAAGCTTTTTGTTCTGAACCATTTGTCCCCATCCAGTCCATAAAACGCAAAACTTTAAAGTTTTTAATCTTTTCTATAAACAGCGGGTTAAAAATTTCACCGCTTTGATAAAGCTGTTCATCTTGCGAGCGAACAACTCTAATATTGCGGACGTAATTCCCTGTTTTCTGAGGGTCGGTAGCAGTAATTGTGATGAATATCCCTCCGCCTTGGGTGGCATCGACATTGATGATATCCCTTCCGGGCTTCGACGCAGCCTTATCTTTTTTGGCATCATATGTATATTCGATCGTACCTTCACCCTCATAAAGCACAATATATTGCCCCGAAGGATAGAAATTCGGGATTTCCCTAAGCAATAGCGTACTTACCCTAGTATATTTAGGAGCATCTGCGGGAGATGGGAGAGACTTTACCCAGCCATTTTCATCGAGATTTAACAGATTGTATTCCTCTGTATCCCATTCACCTTTACAGTTTGGTTCCCCGCTGGCGCATTGAGTTATCCATTGTCTAGAAGATTTGAAAGCATCTAAAAAGGGTAATTGTGTTGAGTAGTCAGCAATACCGCTAAGCCCTATTCCTAAAGAAGAGTTAGAGTTTGAAGTGTTTTTTACTTCTGTCACTACAGGTACTTTGGGATTTGCTGTCGGAGTTGTTGGAGAATTATTAGTTGTGAAAGCCCAACATCCGGGAATGAAAATGACAAAAATTAATAAACCAAGGACAAAGCCAAGAGCTTGATTTTTGGGTCGTATTCTTAATCTAGACATAGATTTGACTAATTTGTATGAAACTTGCGGACTGAACCCGATAGATAAATACAGCTTTATTTGATAGTCCTGGATGCTGGACGAGCAATTTGTATACTATCTATGGCGGTAAGGTGCGCAGTGCGCACCCTACAGATATTGTCTTTCCGATTTACTCCAAATTGGTGCTACTATCTGCGATCGCACTTTCGGATTTGCGATCGACCTTCAATACATTTTACTTCGTTCCACCATATCCCGAAGCAACAATCATCGACCCAATACCCGAATCGCTGAAGATTTCTTGCAGCAAAGCGTGTTCGAGGCGACCATCAATAATATGAGCAGCCTTCACACCCTGAGCTAAACTCCGCACGCAACAATTAACCTTCGGAATCATCCCCCCAGAAACAATTCCAGACTCAATCAACTGTCGAGCCTCTTGAATATCTAACTTCACAATTAGACTATCAGGCTGGTGATAATCTTCTAAAATGCCCGCAGTATCAGTCATCAAAATCAACTTTTCCGCACCTAAACCAGCCGCAATTTCCCCAGCCACCGTGTCAGCATTAATGTTGTAAGATTGACCGTTTTCATCCGCTGCCACGCTCGACACCACCGGAATATATCCGCTGTTTACCAAAGACTCCAAAATTTTGACTTTTACGCCGCTGACTTCACCGACAAACCCAATTCCTTCCCGACCATCTGGACGAGCTTGAATTAGATTAGCATCTATGCCGCACAACCCTACTGCCTTGCCGCCAGCTTGGTTAATTAAGGAAACAATTTCCTTATTTACCTTTCCCACCAAAACCATCTCCACGACTTCCATCGTCGCGGCATCTGTTACCCTCAAACCATCCTTGAATTGCGGCTCAATGCCCAGCTTTTCCAGCCAAATATTGATTTCCGGGCCGCCGCCGTGAACCACCACCGGACGCATCCCCACGCAGGATAGCAGCACAATATCCCGGATTACCTTTTCCTTGAGAGTGCTATCTTTCATCGCCGCACCGCCGTATTTGACGACAATCGTGCGGCCGGCAAACTGTTGAATGTAAGGCAGTGCTTCTGAAAGCACCTGAACCCGATTGGTTTCTACGTTCCGCGCAAAATCGCTGTGTTTGAGCATATGAGGACAAATGGCTAAAAACTTAAGTCTAAAGTTTAATGTCTCCAGCTATCATCCACAAACGTAAAAAGAAGGAAGAAGGAAGAAGGAAGAAGGAAGATTAATGCCCCATTCCATGCCCGATCGCCCGTTGGCGCAGCCATCGAAGAGGATCCGGAATTTAAATAGGTTTTTTTAATAATTTTAGTTTAACTTTTCTATTCTAACTTATAGATTTTTTGCTAAAATCAAGAAATGTATCATTATCCTTAATTTACTAACGTTTTATGTTAACTACTGTAGCCCCGGATTCCGAAAACTTTCAGTACCAGCTACCATCAGACGCTGACTCGTCCCCCCGGATGACGGTATTTTGCGATTTAGACGGGCCGATCGTCGATGTGTCCGATCGCTACTACACCACCTATCAACAGGGATTAGCCGACACTCAAGCAGCGTACCGCACCCGGGGAATCAAGCTCAACCTGCAAATCCTGAGCAAACAGCAGTTTTGGCAAATGAAACAAAACCGAGTGCCCGATGTTGAAATAGCCAAAAGTTCCGGCTTGTGGGGAGAAGAAATTCACGTTTTTCTCGGATGCGTGAGTCGGATTGTCAATCAGCCCGACTTGTTGCACTTAGATCGCATCCAGCCGGGAGTGCAGTGGGCGATCTCACTTCTGCACTCACGCGGCGTGCGGCTGATTTTAGTCACCCTGCGGCCGAGGAGTCAAGCAGTTCAACTGTTGCAAAATTACGGTTTAGCCAGACTGTTTACGAGCATTCGGGGGACTCAGATGTCGGATGCTGCGTATCACAACTACACAGCCTTAAAAACCGAATTGTTGGCTGAAGTTGCAGAAGAATTTGAGTCATCTTTGGGTTCGGCTTGGATGATTGGAGATACTGAAGCAGATATCCTCGCGGGACAAGCATTGGGAATACCAACAATTGCCGTTACTTGCGGCATTCGCAGCCGCCACCAACTGCAAAAGCATCAGCCTAATTTCATTCTCAGCGACTTGATTATTGCCGTTCATCACTTACTGGGCTCGGCGCAACAAGCGATATTAGACTGACTGCTTTTAACAGTTAACAGTTAACAGTTGACTGTTGACTAAGATTTTTCTACATTCCTCGTCATTTCCCACAAGCGATTGAGCGGAAAATAAATCACTGGTGCCCAAAGACTGCTGAGAATAGCAGAACACAAAGCCACTCGCTGGCGATCGCTCCAAAGTTCCACTAAAGCCCGATCGCCCATAGCCAGAAATTGCAGCCCCATCACCGTTTCCGCTACCACAGCCATTCCAAACACAATTAAGGCGATCGGAATCGGGTCTCTTTCCACAATATCAGCCGGAATCGACCAAGTTTTCAGCAACACAACAGTTAAGACTGCTACAGTAACTAAACTCACAGCGTGGCTGGGGTGAGGAGCCGTCATTGCATCTTGAAGAAACCCCAAAACTACGCCCATGCTAGCAGCTCCCAAAACTGTACGTTTCCGCTTGATACTCCAAGCTACCACCCAAATTAACAGCCAGTTCGGGCTAATTCCCAGCAATTCCATTCCCGGCATCCGAGCGGGTAAGATCAGTACGCACAGCATCACAGATACAAATGTAACGGCGAAGTTGAGAAATTGGCGCGATCGAGCAGACATCCTAGATAAGGCCTTCATGGCTGCTTTGCTCCCCCTTCTGGTGCAGGAGATTCACCCTTGGAAGCAGCCTTTTGTTCGGCTTCCTTAGAGTGGGGATAAACCACCGCCCACTCCAGAGAATTCATCGGTGCAGAAAACTCAACAACAGCTTCGGGAGCCGGAGTTTTATTCAGATCCACCGAAACCACTTTTCCCACCGGCAAACCAGAAGGGAACAACTGACTGAAAGAAGAAGTTGAAACCACATCCCCCGCCTTGACATTGGGAACATTATCAAAAAACTCCATCACAGCCTGATTTCCGCCTTTACCGCGCATAAAACCCATGTTGCGGCTGCGGGTAATTCCGACACCCAATTGACTTGTCGGATCGCTGGCTAACAGCACCAAGCTAGTATTAGGAGTAACGCTAACCACCCGACCTACCAAACCGCCGGGGCCCATCACAGTAAAATCCGTTTTGATGCCATCATTACTGCCGCGCCCCAAAGTTACTTGCTGCCACCAATGGTCGGCACTGCGACCGACAATAGGAGCTACAATCCCTTTAGGTTTCTTGGCTGAAACGTAACCTAAAAGCTCTTTTAACTTCTGATTTTGAGTTTCTGATTCTAATAGCTGCGCTTGCAATTCTTGAGTGCGCGCCGAGATCAGTTGTTCTTGCCCGGAGGCGTTGGCTTGAAACGGACGAGTCACCCAATTGTAAACTTCAAATAGTGGAGCACCTTGTGTTTGTCGAACTCCCCAAGCGGCAGTTACAGCTAAACCTAAAAGAGCAATTGGCAGACGCAGATCCCACCACCTGCGGAGTGTGTTTTTTAGCATAATTCCAGTAATCTAAAATTGTTATGTCAGGATTTTAGATTTTAGATGGCAGACAATTTTCTAAATCCAAAATCCCAAGTTTGTTAACTACATATTGCGCGACGACTGCCCGCTGAAAACCCGTTCCAACTGTTTGTTTTCCAATACCCGACCAGTTCCCAAAACCACGCAGCACAGCGGATCGGCTGCCACGTGAGTGACAATTCCTGTTTCGTGACTGATCAGAGTATCTAAACCTTTCATCAGCGCCCCGCCGCCGGCGAGCATAATTCCCCTGTCAATAATATCTGCTGCTAATTCCGGGGGAGTGCGTTCCAAAGTACGCTTGACAGCTTCCACAATTACTGAAAGCGGTTCCGACATACTTTCGCGAATTTCTGGGCCTTTGATCGTAACAGTTCGCGGCAAACCCGAGAGCAAGTGCAAGCCCCGCACTTCCATCATCACGTCGTCATCCTCACTCGTTGGATATGCAGAACCCACTTGAATTTTAATTTCTTCAGCAGTGCGTTCGCCGATGACTAAATTGTGAACTTTTTTCATGTATTGGACGATCGCCTCATTGAGTTCGTCGCCGGCTACCCGCACTGACTCGCTGATCACCGTACCTTGCAAACTCAAAACCGCAACTTCCGTCGTACCCCCACCGATATCTATAATCATATTGCCAGTCGCCTCAGCCACAGGCAGTCCAGCCCCGATCGCGGCGGCGATCGGTTCATCAATTAACCGCACTTCTCTAGCACCGGCCGCAGATGCAGCCTCAATGACAGCACGCCTTTCTACTCCGGTGACACCGCTGGGGATGCCAATAATAATCCGCGGCGAAACTAAGGTTCGGCCTTCGTGAACTCTGCGGATAAAAGTCTTGAGCATCAGTTCGGCTGTGTCGAAATCTGCGATTACCCCGTCGCGAAGCGGGCGCAGTGCTATGACATTCCCGGGCGTGCGCCCGAGCATTTTTTTAGCATCTTCTCCGACAGCCAGCGGTATTTTTAAGTCTTGGTCGATCGCCACTACAGAAGGTTCTTGGAGAACAATCCCTTTGCCAGATACATAAACGAGAGTGTTAGCAGTACCGAGGTCGATACCCATATCTCTAGATAAAGAAAATCGATTGAGAAGACCCACTTATTTGTACCCCCCCAAACTAAAATAGTAATGTGTGCAATAATGTTGTTACAAAAGTGTAACCAAGGTGGATTCTATTACGTTTTCGATCCTGAGTCTAGTCAGAAATGTACATTGTCGAGTATAGGTTGAGCGCAAACTCGCCAATCATAAAAACACTCGGTAAGTGGGAAACTCAGAGTCTTTAGACCTGAGAGGAAAACAACTCGGCGGTTTCAACCGTAAGAGAATCCCCTTTCGGGATTAGAGGGGTATGGTTGCCCCTCTGTGGAGATCTGGTTGTCTCCGAATCCCTTTCGGGTCATGTTCGCTTCGCCAAGGTTATAAGAGCTTGTTAGGCTAGCAGCACTGTCTCAGTGACTTTAAGACTGTTTAACTGCAAGCGACAGAGCGGAAAACTAGCGTCGCATTCTCCGGTGTCGTGACTCAAATAACGTAGTCAGTTAAGACTTAGGCTGGTCAGAACAGCTTGCAAGAAATTGCAAGCTCAGTGGCTTTAGCCCTGAGTTCCTGACCCACAATCAATATGTTCTGGTAAGTGGGTGTAAAATCAGGATGAAGCCGTTAGCAGCAATTTTCCAAGTTCAGTTTGGAGGCTAGCAAGCGTATGGCAGAGTTTAACTACATCACCAATCGAGCACATTCCCGAAAAAGTTTATGAGTCTTAATGTTGTGACTTTAGTAGGCCGCGTCGGCGGCGACCCGGACGTAAAGTATTTTGAGTCAGGTACAGTTAAGTGTAAGTTGACGCTGGCAGTCAGAAGACGATCGCGCAATAACGACGAACCAGACTGGTTTACTCTGGAAATCTGGGGCAAAACAGCCCAAATAGCTGCTGACTACGTTCGCAAAGGCGCTCAAATTGGCGTCACAGGCTCTTTGAAGTTCGATCGCTGGCAAGATCGCAGTACAGGAGCTAATCGCTCGATGCCTGTAATTAAAGTAGATCAGTTAGACTTGCTGGGTTCCAAACGCGACAATGAGTCTGGTATGTCGCAACAAAACAGCGAATTCTAGTGTTTTGCGAATTGAAGAAATAACATTTGTCAGGTGGGTAGCGGCTGGTGAGTTCAGAAAAGTTAGAAATTGTTCAGACTGAGTACCAAGCTGGCCGAGTCGCTTTTGAGAGTGGGTTGTATGCTCAAGCTATCCAAAGTTTAGAAACAGCGACAGGTTTGGTCGATCGCAATTCCCGGCTGGGCGGCGAGGTGCAGATGTGGTTGGTGACAGCCTACGAAGCCTCTGGCGACACCGAAAGGGCGATCGGGCTTTGCGCGCAACTCACCCGCCATCCCCGCCAAGAAACCCGCCAGCAAGCAAAGCGGTTGCTGTTCATTCTCGAAGCACCCAAACTCGCTATCCCTGACGAATGGATGGTAAAAATCCCCGATTTAGCCGCTTTAGATGAAAATCAATCAATCAGTTTTCAAGCCAATCCGAACGCTGATATCAAATACGCTAAACCTAAGCAGGCCGTACCGGAACCTGTAGATTTGAGTCAGGTAAATACGAAAGATAATCGATTTATCTGGGTGGCGTTAATTGCGATCGTTTTGATTTTAGGCGGCTTATTTATTAGTTATTAATCATTTTTGGAAGTAGATTCGCGAAAAAATTCGGTTTCTGCGATCGCCAGTTCTTGAGTACAGTGCGAGATGTGAGTTAACATAGGACTTAAAAAGCTCCACATCCCGATCGCCCGCGATGGCGATAAGCTGTGGGTTCCATCTACAATCTACAATCTACAATCCGATGACTTCACTCCCACCCAACCGCGCTAAAACACTCAAAGAAGCTTACCGCGCTTGCGATGTCAAGCCTCTAACGGGCGAGGATATTGCGCGATATTATGTGGATTTGTCCGCAGTACGCAACACAGTGGCGATCGATGATGTTAGCACGGATTTGGATCTTCAAGAACCGGGAGAATTTAACACAATTTTGTTTACCGGGCATAGGGGATGCGGCAAAAGTACAGAGTTAAAACGCATTCAGTCGCGGTGGGAAAATGACTATCGGGTGATTTACATAGAATTCGATCAGGAACTAGATGTTCTTGATGCAGAATATACCGATTTATATTTGCTGTTCATCAACAAAGTAGCTGATGATTTAACTAAATTACGATTGAAGTTTGACCCCAAACTTTTAGAGCGTTTTGAATCGTGGTTTAAAGAAGTCACTAAAGAAACAGAAGAAACTGTTCAATCTTCCGTTAGCGTAGAAACTGAAGCGAGTGCAGGATTAGAAATTCCGTTTATTTCTAAGTTGACAGCCAAATTGCTCGGTCAAATCAAAGGTTCTAGTCAACAAAAACAAGTGATTCGCGAAACTCTTCAGCGTAATTTGTCCCGCTTGCAAACAGATATTAATTTGTTATTGAAAGATGCTTTCGAGAAGCTGAGAAGAAAATATCCAGACCGCTATGAGAAAGGATTTTTGGTAATTGTTGATAACTTAGATCGTGTTATTCCAAAAGTTGCTAATCATTTGTTTTTTGATTACGCTCCTCAACTCCAAGAACTAGACTGTACAATTATCTATACAGTGCCGATTTCGGTAATTTATTCCTATAAAAATGTCAGCAATTTATTTGATAGCAATCCCAACATTGTGCCAATGGTGAATATTTATGAGTTTAATCGCAGTGAGTGCGATTTAAATTACAATCAGCAAAGATTAGAGGGAGTTGCCAGTTTAATTGAACAGCGGGTTGATGTTGATGCCGTATTTGCCGATCGCCAACAGTTACTAGATTTGGCAAAAGCTAGTGGCGGTCATGTGCGACAATTGATGCAGACGAATCGGCTTGTCGCACAGCCGTTACTCGCAGACATAGTAAAGTTTTGGCTGAAGATGTAACTTACGCTTTAAACCAACAGCAATTTGACTTTGAAAGGTCTACTCCTACGCCAGAATATTACACCATATTAGCGCAAGTTTGCCTCAACAAAGATATTGCTAAAGATGAAATCGGACAAACTTTATTATTCAATATTTCCGTTTTGGAATACAACGGAAGTAGTCGGTAGAATTATGTCAACCCACTCGTAAAACAAAGTTATGCTTTCCAACAAGCCCTTAGATCAATTCAAGGAAATCCCTGAAATATATCGACAAAGGATTGTTGAATTCAATCAAGAATCTTTCGATCAATTGCTGACTTTTGTCAATATTGTTCCTGACGATGCCTTTGATTTGGGATTTATCCAAAGTAATTTTGCGAAGGATAGAGATGCGATTATTCAGGCTTTAATTAGTCATCCCGATTGTCAAGAGATGCAGTTTGAGATTTGGGATTTTCCCGATCCTGATATGCGGTTTTTGCTGGACGAAATTCTGAAGGTTTTGCCAACAGTCAAGGTTCAACCAGACAAAAAGTTGGTTTTCATGGTGCGGGGAGTGGAAAATGCGATCGGGATGACGGGAGAATGTCCGCCGATGCTAGTAGATTTTAATTGGGTACGAGATGCTTATCCAGTTATGGTGCCGCATCTAATGCTGTTTTGTTTGCCGGATTATGCGATTACGCGAGTTGCTAATTATGCGCCGGATTTCTGGGCCTGGAATTCGGGAACTTTTGTGTTTAAAACTCCTGTAAATACTAGAGATGATGCAATTTCTCAAACTCTGGATGCTAGCAAAGGGATTGGCAATTGCGAGTTGCCGGAAAAACAGGAACGGATTGATTTATTGAAACGGTTATTGATTGAATATACTCCCTCGAATGGGCGCGAGGAAACTTCAAGGGATTTGAAAACTCGGATCAGGGTTCTGAATGATTTGGGAATGGCCTATCGCAGTCGGAGTGAATATAAATCAGCAAAATACTATTTAGAACAAGCGTTAGATTTGGTTAAAGATGATGAAGATTTAGGGGATATCAAGGCAAATGGTTTGCACGAATTAGCAATTGTTGAGCGCAATCTAGGGGAAATTGAAAAGGCAATTACTTTAGAACAGCAAGCTATGGAAATCTTTGAACGCATCGGCGATATTAAGATGAAAGCTGCTACTTTGCACCAACTAGGAATAATCTATGCCGATCAAGGAGAAGTAGAAAGGGCGATCGCCTTTTATCAACAATCTCTCGAACTTCAGGAAAAAATTGGCAATCTTCAAGGGACAACTGCTACTTTGCACCAACTAGCAGGAATCTATGCGAATCAAGGAGATGTAGAAAGGGCGATCGCATTTTATCAACAATCACTCGAACTTCAGGAAAAAATTGGCAATCTTCAAGGGAAAGCTGCTACTTTCGCCATGCTTGGACAGTTGTTAGCAGATGAGAAGGGAGATTTTGACCAAGCTTTGAATTATTTACAGCAATCTTTGGAAATTTTACAGCATTTGAAATCTCCTGATGCGGAGACAGTGAAGGAAATTATTGCTGCGGTTCAGCGTTACAATTAAAAAAACGTTAGGCTAAAAAATTAAAGGTTGGCTCGCCCATGATTGAGTTGCAATCAGATTTAGAGTATGTGATGACCGATCGCTTAAAAGTCTCTCTAGATGCGATCGCTCAATTTTGCCAGCGCTGGAACATTGTCGAATTTGCCTTGTTTGGCTCAGTGCTCCGGGATGATTTTCGTTCTGATAGTGATGTGGATGTACTTGTGACCTATGAGCCATCACATCGCCTTACGTTTTCTCATTTATTGAGTATGGAGGAGGAGATCGAGCATTTATTTCACCGTTCTGTGGATTTGGTAGAAAAAAAATTGTTAAAAAATCCCTATCGGCGATCGAAC
This sequence comes from Cyanobacteria bacterium SOY_34_metabat_3, assembly GCA_031399265.1. GTDB lineage: Bacteria > Cyanobacteriota > Cyanobacteriia > Cyanobacteriales > Microcoleaceae > Microcoleus. The sequence continues at coordinate 25,371 of JANNOR010000232.1, forward strand.
ATTTTGAAAACCTATCGAGTGATTTATGCAAACGGGCGATCGAGATAGTGCTTCACTTTGGGATATGGCGCAAGCAATCCGTCGGATTCAAGAGTTTACGGCGGATGCTTCATGCGACACTTATCTTGAAAATGTTTTTATGCAAAGTGCCGTAGAGCGACAGTTGGGGATTTTGGGGGAGGCCGCTCGGAGAGTTTCTATGGAGTTTCAGCAGTTCCATCCCGAAATTGATTGGCGAAATGCGATTAACTTACGAAATATTTTGGTTCATCGTTATGACCAAGTAAGCTCGGAAGTTATTTGGAATATTGTTACGAGTGTTTTGCCTAGTTTACTGGTACAAGTAGAGGCATTATTGCCACCGTTACCTGATGATAGTTGATCGATCGCACAAACACAGAATGCGCGATCGTCTTCTACAGTTGACCCTTTAAAGCGAACGATTTAAAGCGAACGGCTACGCTCAGGGAACCGCAGTTGACAGAGGTCGTGCGAGGTTTTACCCGGTTTCTGGTCACGCATAAAACTACCAGGATTTAGAAACCGGGTTTCTCACGAATATCTTGTGAAAATGCGTAAAATCTCGTAGAAACCCGGTTTCTGGCCACACATCACAAAAAAACCCGGTTTCTGGCCACACCCAAAATCGCTAAAATAAAAAAAAGACCAAACCAGAAAGGCGATTATTGTGAGCGATTCAACCGTAGACCAGATTTTGAAATTGGCAAGTCAGCGCGCCGATGCTGCTGAAGTATACTATTTGTCGAGTCAAGATACGCCGATCGAATTTGAGAACAATCGCCTCAAATCCCTGCAAACCAAAGCCCTGCAAGGCGTAGCACTCCGGCTGATTTACAATGGCAAAATCGGGTTTGCCAGTTCCACAGATTTAACGCGGATAGACGATTTAGTCGATGCAGCGATTCAAACAGCCGAAATCGGCGACCCCGCAGAATTTGAACTCGCCTCCGACTTCCACCTAAAAGGCCCGGAAACCACCTACATTCCGCCCACAACTGCTGAATTAGTCGAAAACGGCAAAAACCTGATCGAGCAAGTTCACGCCTACAATCCCGATATTATGGTAGATGTGGGCTTCCACGTCCGCAGCGGTCGCGTGAAAATTGCCACGACGCGAGACGTGTATGCCGAAAGAAGCAGCCAAATAGTTAGCGGGACGATCGCCGGAAATTTGGTAAAGGGAGAAGACTTTATGCAAGCATACAGTTACGATGTCGCGCGCGATCGACCCCTAGACACCGACAGCATCCTGCAATCACTCCTCGAAAAATACCGCCTCGCCGAACATTCAGCCACCATCGCCAGCGGTTCCTACCCAGTATTATTTACCCCCAGAGCCGCCGCCAGCACCCTCGGCGGTCTATTTGATACCATCCTTTCAGGTCAATCAGTAGTTCAAAAAGCCTCTCCTCTAGCCGACAAAATCGGCGAAACCTTATTTGACGAACGCTTCACCTTTTTTGAAGATCCAACTTTAGGCCCTTCAGCTTGTCCCTTTGACGACGAAGGAACCCCCACCACCCGCAAAGTCTTGATTGACAAAGGAACTGTCACCGGATTTTATTGGGATCGCAGGTGGGCCGCCCGCGCTGGTGTACGATCGACCGGCAACGGTTTTCGCGGCGGATTGTCTCGCCCCGGCCCAGATTTGACTAACTTCTGCATTTCCCCAGGCAACACTCCTCTTCAAGACTTGATTGCTAGCATGGACGAAGGTCTCATAGTAGAGCAAGTTTTAGGTGCCGGTCAGTCCAATCAGTTAGCTGGCGAATTTTCGGTCAATTTGGACTTAGGCTATAAAGTAGAAAAAGGCAAAATAGTCGGCCGCGTCAAGAATACAATGGTTGCAGGCAGCATTTTTGAAGCCTTTAAAAATTTGGCAGATTTAAGCAGCGAATTGGAATGGGTAGGCGGTGCGGCCTATTTACCGAGTATGCTGTTTCAACAGTTGGGTGTAGCTTCCCGGCAATAGGTTCAGTGCGGTTAATTAAAAGTAAAGCAGACACTGCATAAACTTTGCGGTAAGGACTTTAGTCCCGGCTAAAAACTTTAATAGAGGACTGAAGTCCTCACTACAAACGAAGGAATGTTAAAATCGGCAATTGCTAAACTTCCTAATTCATGCACACAGGAAAAAATAGGGAAAAAGGTAAAATGAAACAGCAAAATGTCAAGGATGGAATACGCAAAAATAAAAAGCATTTTTTCTTTTTTTTACCTTTGATCTTTTGCGTTTTAAACCTAGTGACTGGATGCGTTCAGTACGATGTCGGAGTCAACTTTGACAGTCAAACTCGCGGGGAAATCGTGCAGCACATTAAGCTGGGCGAAAAGTTGACGAGCTTCAGCAGCGAAACTGTTGGAGATTGGCTCAAAAGTGTAGAACGCAGAGTGCGCTCTTTGGACGGAAAAACTAAACGGCTTTCCGATAGAGAAGTTCTAGTCAGCATTCCTTTCAATAATGGCGCCGAGTTAGAAGACAAGTTCAACCAATTTTACAATCCGATCGCCCAAACCGCAAACTCTCGGGTCGCAAGTTCCCTAGAAACCGATTTGCCGAAGTTTGAATCTCACCTGAGTGTCAAGCAAAATAACTTGTTATTGGTGCTGCGCAATCGGTTGAGTTTGGAATTGGATTTGCGCTCTCTTTCTCTGCTTTCCTCTAACGGCAGTGTGCTGCTGAGTCCCGGAGGACTTTTGGAGCTCGACTTTAGCTTGAACACGCCTTGGGGCGCTAAAAGTATTGAAACTGCCGCCGGTGCGATCGTTCCTGCCAGCTATCAGGATGGAAAACAGTTAGTTTGGAAGCTAAAACCCGGGGAAGTTAACTATTTGGAGGTGACATTCTGGATTCCCAGCCCTGTGGGAATTGGGGCGCTAATTATTGCCTTATTTGTGGCGGCGGGCATTGCTTTGAAATATCAAATATTTCCGATACTTGGAATTGGCAAGAAACCGCAAAACATCGGCAAAACTTAAATAGGAGATGTTCTCTCCGGGGCGGGTTTACCCATATCTTCAATCAACTCTCAGAACTCTAATAAACTCGCCCGTCTCCCAGATATTATGGTTGATTCACCAAATTTGATCTTCTCAAAAAAACTGGGAACACCGGCACAAAAAAAGTTAAAAAATAGCCAACTGGTATAAAATCTATAATCTAAAATCGAATGCCCGTTTCCAGAGACCAAGATGGTTTAGAAGCGATTTCTGAGGGGATCGCAATTTTAATAAACTTAGCAGAACGGGGAGAAATCGATCCTTGGGACGTTAAGGTAATTGAAGTGTTCGATCGATGTTTGAGCAAGCTGACAAAGGCCTGCGATGCCGATCAGAGTACGGATTTCTCCGATTTGTCTCACTCCGGCCAAGCGTTTTTGTACGCTTCAATGCTGGTGTTGCTCAAAGCAGAAAGTATTGTCCTCTGCGAACCCCCCGTGAATCCTGAATTGGACGAGGAGGCGCTCGAAGACGCAGAGAACTCAGGCGGGCGACATTTGCCGCAGCATCTGGAGCGGCAATTGCGCCGTCGAGGTGTAGCTCAACTGCCGCAAAAACGACCGGTGAGTCTCCCGGAACTGATCGAGCAGTTGCAGCTCATGAAAGCAGCAATGGAGCAGACAGTCGCTCCCCGACGCCGCCCGAACTCAAAAATGCGATCGCAGGCTGCTCAGGCTATCTTTGAGCTAGCTCACCAAGAAAATTTGGTGGAAACTGCTAGCGAGCTCGATCGACTTTTGGCAGAACGGGGTTCAGAAATTGACGAGGGTTGGCTCGACTTGGAACAACTGCTGGAACTTTGGCATCATAAGGATTTGCACTCTTCTGTCGATCCAGAACTCCCGGTATCGACTGAGGAAGTTCACTCGCCAAATCATGACCGTGTAGGTGTTTTTTGGGCGTTGTTGCTGCTGTCTGCTCAGTCTAAAGTAGAGTTGCTTCAAGAGGAGTTTTATCAAGATCTCAAAATCCGGGCGCTTTGAGCTGACAGGCTTACGTTTTCTGGCGAAACTAATGAGTGTGTCACTGCGTCGGTTAATATTCTAGACTCATCCGCATTTCGCTGCTGAGTCTGGAACCTCGACACTGGGAGTGCAAAGTTCTTGGTGATTCCCGGTTTCTGGTTTTTGGTTTCGAGCAAATAGGGAATAAATGATTGATAGCCTGGTACGATGTCGCCTATAAACAGGTCAGGACTTTGCTGCGATCGATCGATAAAGGTCGCAACCGCTAGCATCTAATTGTTGAGTTGATATCAATTAACAGAGGGTTGAGGAAATTAAGAATGAAAGCGATGATTCTGGCGGCCGGTAAAGGCACTCGCGTCCGTCCTATTACTCAGACAATACCCAAACCGATGATTCCCATCCTGCAAAAGCCAGTGATGGAGTTTTTGGTTGAATTGCTCCGCCAGCACGGATTTGACCAGATTATGGTCAATGTTTCCCACTTAGCAGATGTGATTGAAAACTACTTCCGCGACGGTCAAAAATTTGGGGTACAAATTGCCTATTCTTTTGAAGGGCGAATTGAGGAAGGAGAACTGATTGGAGAGGCTCTCGGTTCCGCTGGCGGCATGAGGCGGATTCAGGACTTCTCGCCGTTTTTTGACGATACTTTTGTGGTGCTGTGCGGCGACGCTTTGATTGACTTGGACTTGACTGCTGCTGTGAAGTGGCACAAAGAAAAAGGGGCGATCGCTACTATTGTGATGAAATCGGTTTCTCGCGAGGAGGTTCCCAGTTACGGAGTCGTGGTAACTGACGAGTCTGGCAGAATTAAAGATTTCCAAGAAAAACCTTCTGTAGAAGAAGCTCTGAGTACCGACATCAACACCGGTATTTACATTTTTGAACCAGAAATATTCAATTATATTCCCTCTGATACGGAATACGATATTGGTTCGCAGTTATTCCCCGCGCTAGTAGCAGCAGGCGCGCCTTTTTACGGGATTAGCATGGACTTTGAGTGGGTGGATATCGGCAAAGTTCCTGACTATTGGCGAGCCATTCAGAGCGTGCTGCTGGGAGAAGTTAAAAATGTTTCGATTCCGGGAGTTGAGGTGCGCCCCGGCATTTATGCTGGTTTGAATGTATCTGTTAACTGGGACAAAGTTGATATTACTGGGCCTGTTTACATTGGCGGGATGACGATCATTGAGGATGGAGCAAAAATTGTCGGGCCGACGATGATCGGCCCAAATTGTTGGGTTTGCAGCGGGGCGACTGTGGAAAACAGCGTGATTTTCGAGTATTCCCGTTTGGGGCCGGAGGTGCGCTTGGTTGACAAACTGGTGTTCGGGCGCTACTGCGTTGATAAAACCGGGGCGGCGATCGATTTGCAAGCGGCTGCTCTCGATTGGCTGATTACTGATGCTCGCCAAGTTTTACCAACTGTACAGGGAGAAGAGCGGCGGGCGATCGCAGAAATTCTCGGTCATACTGATTAATGGCTAATTGCTAATTGGTAATTTTTTAAGGTAAGGTGCGCAGTGCGCACCCTACTTTTACGGTTATTATCTCAGCTTTCAGCTAATGGCTAATTGCTAATTGGTAATTTTTTAAGGTAAGGTGCGCAGTGCGCACCCTACTTTTACGGTTATTATCTCAGCTTTCAATCCTGGTAAGGCGCTCCGTGCGCACCCTACATTTTAAGACTGAAGATAAGTATATTTGCTGAGACTCTGCTCGTAATTTTGCAGTAAAAGTTGGGCCTCGGAAAGAGTAATTTTCTTTTGCTGCAACGCTTTCTCTGTCTGACGGCGGATGCTTTCAATCAAACTTTCTGCATCGTATTGTACGTAGCTGAGCACTTCTTTCATCGTGTCACCTTTCACAACGTGTTCGATATGATAGCCAGAAGGTGTTAACTGAATGTGAACTGTATTTGCATCGCCGAATAAGTTGTGAAGGTTGCCCATGATTTCTTGATAAGCACCTCCCAAAAATAGCGCCAAATAGTAAGGTTCTCCGGGCTTGAGAGTGTGCAACTCCAACACAGACTTGACATCTCGCAAATCGATAAATTGGTCGATTTTGCCATCGCTGTCGCAGGTGAGATCGGCTAAAATACCGCGCTGAGTTGGTTCTTCATCGAGGCGGTTAATTGGCATAATTGGGAACAATTGGTTGATGGCCCAACTGTCTGGGACTGACTGGAAAACAGATAAGTTGATGTAATAGATAGATGCCATCACCTTTTCTAAGTCTTCCAAATCGTCGGATACGTATTCTTTTTGTCGCGCAATCGCCTGTATTTTATCGCAGCAAGCCCAGTACAACTGTTCTGTCTTCGCCCGTTCCGCAATTCCCAAATAGCCTAAGTTAAATAAACTGACTGCTTCTTCCTTGAATTGGATAGCATCGTGATAGACTTCTTGGTAATTTTCTGGAGTGATAGATTGGTAAATTTCGTAGAGATTGCGCGGAATTTGGTGCGCTGTTTCGTCTACTGGTTCTGGGATTTCTCTGGGGACATCGCTAGTACCGAGTACGTCAAAAACTAAGACAGATTGGTGAGAGGCGATCGCCCGCCCGCTTTCGCTAATGATAATTGGCACCGGCAGTTTCCGCTCGTCGCAGGCATCTTTAATTCCCGCTACTACGTCGTTAGCGTAGTTTTGCATATTGTAGTTTTTGGAAGCGTGGAAGTTGGTTTTAGAGCCGTCGTAGTCAACGCCAAGCCCGCCGCCTACGTCCAAGTAGTTCATATTAGCTCCCAATTTAGCTAATTCTACATAGATGTGGCTGGCTTCTCGGATGGCGTCTTTGATGACGCTAATTGAGGAAATTTGAGAGCCGATGTGGAAGTGCAGTAACTGCAAACAGTCGAGCATTCCAGCTTTTTCTAGTTCGCTGACGGCGCGGATAATTTCAGGGATTGTCAAGCCAAATTTTGCCCGATCGCCCGTGGAACCTCCCCAGCGGCCAATGCCTTTAGTCGTGAGCTTGGCTCGCACTCCCAAAATCGGTTTAATTCCTAATGCTTTGCTCGCTGCGATCGCGAGTTCTACTTCCTCAATTTGCTCCAGCACAATTACGGAAGTTTGCCCTAGCCGCTGCGCTAAAATAGCGGTTTCTATGTATTCGCGGTCTTTGTAACCGTTGCAAATCAACAAAGCGCCGGGGGTTTTCAAGGTCGCCAAAGCGATCATTAATTCCGGTTTAGAGCCAGCTTCGAGCCCGAAGTGATGGGGTTGACCGAAACGCACCAAATCTTGAATTAATTGTCGGTGCTGGTTGCATTTGACTGGAAAGACACCGCGATAGACATTTTTGTAATTGTAACGGGCGATCGCCCTGGCAAAACACGAATTTAGGCGATCGATCCGATCTTCCAAAATATCCGAAAATCGAATCAGCAAAGGCAAAGCCAAATTTCGCTGTTTGAGAGATTCTACCAGTTCGCACAAGTCTAGGGAACCGCCGCGATCGCCTTTGGGAGATACTGTAACGTGACCGGCAGCGTTGATCGAGAAATAGGGTTCGCCCCAACCTTGAATGCGGTACAGTTTCTCGCTATCTTCGATCGTCCAAGATTTTTGTGGAAGTTGAGCCGGATTGTTGGAGAAAGCAGTGTGCGGTGCGGCTAAATTCGTGGCTGTTGGGGGTTGAGTCGATAGCGGATCGATCTCCAAGGGAGTAGCGGTGGCTGGGGAACTCATCTGATCGGAAACCTCTTTGAGGACTGGTCAAATAGATAGTTTATCCCACATATCGAGTTTCCTGATGCAGTTGAAAATTCACTTTAGGCCTGCGGCTGGCAGATGTGAGAATTGAGAATTGACGAAGCCGATCGAGGTAGGGGATTGAACTGAGATATTAACCGCGATCGATCTCCACTACTGATGTCTTCAAGCTGTGTATCCCTCCCTGTGCAGGCGAGCGAGGCAACCCGGTTTCCTCGCTCGCCTGCGTGGCCGAGAAAATCCCACTGCCCACTGACGAGCGAACCGCGAGCACTCTCGACCATTGTGACCTTCGCCGATTGCGAGCCAAACCGCACTTCGCACCC
>JANNOR010000270.1:0-40037 GCA_031399265.1 Cyanobacteria bacterium SOY_34_metabat_3
TCCGCACCAGCACCGCCTGTGAGAACATCTACACCGCTACCGCCTGTGAGAATATCTGCACCGCCAGCACCGTTGAGAGTGTCATCACCAGCACCACCGCTCATAATGTCAGCAAATTCAGTACCAGTGACGCTGTTAGCAGCGCCATTTCCGGTGAATAAGACAGGAGTGCTGAAATTGTAGCCGCCAGCACCTGAACCGAAGTTGTTAATGGCGATCGGGTAAGTACCCGCATTCGCAACTAAATCGACAATGCTACCAGAAGTCGGAGCAGGGGTAGTTGGAGAAGCTGCGATCGAACCTGTGAATACAAAGTCCGCTGTGCCCAAAGTGCCAGCAGCTGTACCCAGATTCGCAACTTTCGTAAAGCCACCCGCGATCGTACCATTCGAGTCAAAAGCCAATACTGTCTCATTCGACGCATTGGTATATACGAAGAAACCAGGGCTTGTAGAACTGCCCAAAGCCTTAGCTTGAGCCGCTTCCAAAGTGGCAAAAGTGCCGCCGGTGAAAATCACCAACTCTTTGCCAGTAATATCAGGAGCACTACCGCTAACACCATCAAAGTTCGTAGTAGTCAAATTCCCGAATTCGCTGCTGACAAACTGGAATTTGTCAACCCCAAAGGTAAAGTCAGAAATCTTATCGCCACCTTCTTTCGTTGTCTTGTAAACAAAGACATCGGCACCGCTGCCGCCACTCAGGACATCCAAACCAAGGCCGCCGGTAATGGTATCGTTGCCGTCACCGCCGTTAACCGTATCGTTGAAATTGCTGCCGATGATATTGTCATCGCCAGCTAAACCATTGATTGTAATTGCGGCTGGAAAAGTACCGAAATCCAAAACATCAGGGCCGGAAGTACCGACAGGAACAGTTACCGGTGCGCCTGTAAAGACAAAATTCCTGACATCCAGGGTAATTCGGGCCGAGAAACTGGTCACAATTTCAAAGCGCGCCCCAACAGCAAATACCAGTACAGAACGGCCAGTAGCGCTATCTGTAAACTGACAGAAAATAGGGTCGTTGCTGTTGCCGCCCAGAGCTGCAAACCGCGCTTGCAAAGTAGCGATGCTGGTAACGCTGATATCGGCGCTGAAGTCGAGCAAATTAGCACCAGCGATGCTTCCAACCGCAGAACTAGCCGTAATCGACAGTCTGGTCAAGCTGGTAACGCTGAGAGCAAAAGCTGCCGTAGAGAACTCTAAAAGATCCTCATTGGGATTAAAGTCAGTGATTAAGTCAGCTTCTAGAACTGTGGTAATCTCTTGACGGGAAGTGAGGTAAATAAAGCGATCGTTCCCAGCACCCCCAGTTAGAGTATTGGTTCCTGCGCCGCCTTCGATCGAGTCATCATCATCGCCGCCTTTAATTTTGTCGTTGCCCAAGCCTCCTTTTATTTTGTTTTTGCCTTTACCGACTTCGATATCGTCATCGTCATCCTCGCCGTCGATGTCATTATCGCCATCGCCGCCTTTAATTTTGTCCTTGCCTTTGCCTCCTTTAATTTTGTCTTTGCCTTTACCGCCTTCGATATCGTCATCGTCATCGCCGCCGTCGATATCGTTATCGCCATCGTCGCCTTTGATTTTGTCCTTGCCTTTGCTTCCTTTAATTTTGTCTTTGCCCTTACCGCCTTTAATGTCATCGTCACCATCGCCGCCTTCGATGTCGTTATCGAGAGTCGCCGAACCGACAATAACTTGAGGAGTTGTATTGCCAGTAAACTTAAAGACATTTTGCTCGATTTTCAAGCTAAAACGCTGGCCGGCGATAACGTTTGTGCCTTGGCTAACTTCAAAACCAAAAGTAGCTGCACCGACAAAACCTACTGTCGCTTGGAAAGTTAACAAACCGGCGTTAATGTCTGCTTGAGTGAAGCTAACACCGACTGTTACCGCTACTCCCTTAAAGAATAGTTGCCCAGTTTTAGCATCGGGCAGTTCGGTTAGCTTGAAGACTGTTTTGCCAGCACCAGCTTGCTCGCCATCGACAAACCGCAACAAGTCAGAAGTAATAGTTTGCTTGATGCCATCGGAACCGGCAATTAGGGGATTATTAGCTTCCGAGCGAGGAGGATTGTTAATCGGCCTTGGGGCTGCAACTGGAGTTGGAGTTGGAGTTGGGGTTGGAGTTGGACTCGTACCAGTAGCTCCCAAAAAGTTGCCAGCTTTCAGAATACTGGCGTTGACATTCAACAATAGCGCCAGCACAAAGTTACTGCTGCCGCGAATTTCGGTATTGAGACCGACTTGGACAAAGGACAAGCTGCTAAAAGTCAAGCTGCCAGAAAGCAGCAACTTGTCATTGCTTGTGTAGTCAGTGATGACTGAACTTGGGCCAGAGTTACGATCGCCGATCGTAAAAACGTCATCTCCAGCACCGCCAGTACAAGTATGGTTGCCAGTACCGCCAACGATCGTATCGTTGCCAGATCCGCCCATCAGCGTGTCATCACCGTTGCCGCCGCCGACAACGCTATCGTCACCGTCACCGCCATCTACCATATCCTTGCCGTCGCCAGCAATGACTGTATCCTTTCCGGCACCGCCCATCACGCTGTCGTCGCCGTCGCCGCCCATCACGCTGTCGTCACCGTCGTCGCCCATGCAAACGTCGCTGCCGACACCGCCCATCACTGTGTCGTCGCCGACACCACCGCTAACGCTGTCGTCACCGTCGTCGCCGTTGCAAACGTCGCTGCCAACACCACCCATCAAAGTATCGTTGCCAGCACCACCGCTAACGCTATCGTCGCCGTCGTCGCCCATGCAAACGTCGTTGGCTTTGCCACCGTCTACGGTGTCGTTGCCAGCGCCACCGCTAACGATATCGTCGCCCTCGTCGCCCCTGCAAACGTCGTTGCCTTCGTCACCGCTAACGGTATCCTTGTCTTTGCCACCGTAGACAGTATCGTTGTCTTTGCCACCGCTAACGGTATCCTTGCCTTTGCCGCCGTAGACGGTATCGTTGCCGCGATCGCCTCTGACTTCATCGTCATCGTCGCCACCGTCGCAATTGTCGTCGTCTTTGCCCCCGTAGATTTTATCCTTGCCTTTGCCTCCTTTGATTTTGTCTTTGCCTTTTTTGCCGAATATTGTCTGGTTAACGCCGGTGGTAGCAATTAAGTCATCGCCATCGGTGCCTTCGATCGTCCGGCGGCGATCGCTGATATCATCATCTTTGCTGCCCGCACCTTCTTCGGGTACGCCGTTAAATTCAGAAATGTTGCTCTTATCCTCAGCAACTTTTGGAGATGTGCCGTTAGATTCAGGAATCTTGCTCTTATCCTCAGCAACTTTTGGAGATGTGCCGTTAGGCGGATTCGCAACTTTGCCGTTACTGCTGCTGTTTTCGGCGATCGCTTCATCAATTAACTTGACTAACCCTTTGTCGGAATTTACGGCGGTGGCGCTGCGGAATTCCCCAAGCCGATCGAGATTGCTGGCTGAAAGCCCGAGTTCTATCTCGTCGTCTTCGAGAGCGATCGGCACAGCAGTTGTTACATTGACATTAGAATTCGGCATATTGAACCTGGTAGAGGAACTTGTTTTTGTCTGCTCAGGAATTTCAGTTAGAGAGCGATCGGGAAAAAGTGTTCCCGATACATTTCCTAACAGCATTTCTTCTTCCATCTTTGATATTTTCCAAAAACGGCTGAAATTCTTAGAATCAGTTTATCAGCAAGCAGGAGGCTGCAGAAGAAAATTATAACTTCCTACTTTCGCTTGTGATTGAGAAACTGATATCCCACCTTTATGTCATAGATGCTATTTAAACTGCAAGGGCTTATTTCGATTGGTTGCGAGTTTTTTTTCTGCAATTGCCCCTCAAAAATAATTGAGCCGCCGCATACACCGTAAGTGCTGGGCCCAATTGCAACTCGTTTTTGATTTTCTACGTATTTTCTACAGTAAGCTGCGCCCAAGTGCGTCGCTTTGTTGATTTTCTACGTATTTTCTACAGTAATTAGCAGAATTTAAACTCGCAACTCACAACTCCGACACAACTACCCAAAACCTTTATCCCCAAAATTTTATCCTTGCTTTTATTGCGATCGAGCCTGGGTGCATTTAAGTTTTGTAACACTCCCAGCTCGGACAAATCCTTCCCTGACTTAGGATTTGAATTCTTTTTGTAAGTGACTGGACGCTCCTAATTTTAGTTCCCGATGATTAATTAGAAATTTAGATTGTTCGCCTAACCAAATATTTGTTTTATTTTTCAGTCTCATAATTTTTTCTCGATTCCAGGGAGCCGATCGAACTGAAAAACGATTTTTTGGGCTGAATACGAACAATTATCCAATAATCTATCTATCTCAAGACAGATTGTAAAATTATGAAACGAATAAAAATAAACGCAGGAGTGGTTTTTGCTGAAAGTTGCAAGCTCGATCGGCATTTTGAGCGGGAATGACTACGCTGAGGCTTCCTGACAACCCCCCGGATTCATCCGTGAAGTCGCTTTCTTCAAATCTCCAATCTCCAATCTCTTGACCTGCGGCGAAGCTGAGAAACCCAGTTTCTTACTGGGTGTCTGGTCTCCCCGGACAATATTTCAAAGGAAAACTGGCTCGCTCGACCTTCGTCCTCTAGAGGATACAGATGCTGGTTGCGGTCGAAGAGGAAAATAATTTTATGGCAGTTGTATAGTTGAGAAGTATTGGCGGGTAAACTTTTTTGTTCGTGCTTAAATTTAAATATATCCAGACAGTTATAGCAGCCTGAACAAGTCCGACAGAAGGGGCAATTAAAACCAGGATTTGAGTAATTAAGAACTTCGCAAACGTCGGGGGCGGTTGCTATTAATTAAAAATAATTTCCATCGCCAGCAAATCGACTGGCGATCGATCGCCAACAATCGATTGCCGATCGCTCCTGAAGGCAAACAGATCGGAACCAGGCGGCTTGCGGATGAGGACGGAGGGGTGACCAATTCATTAATTGACACAAAATCTAGATTTTAGATAAGGGGGTTGTGGTAGAGGATAAGCGGTTAGGACGGATAGCTCGATCGATCGCCCCAAAAATTTTACTCCAGTTTGTCTCCCGTATTGCCCTGAAACCGGCCCGCCCGCGCCGAAGTAATTTTAATAAGAACTAGAGATCCGCTTGGTAAAGTGCCTCCAATTTAACTTTACTCAGCAATGGGAAACTCAAGTTTGCGACGGATGTAAAGGGGTCTGCGGTAGAGGTGCAAAATGTTAAAAATAGCAAAATTGGAGAAAATTCGGCTTTCACTGAGCCATAGGGCAATCAAAACTAATAAACTGTTATTAAAGTACAACTTTTATAGCCTCAAAGTGTTTGAAGCAATATATTTGATCCCAGCGCTCGCCCGATCGGGGGAAGCGCATTCAGAAACTTTGATTGAAAGAGTAAAAATCAGTTTGCCGACGGGTATTGCTAGCCACAAAAACGCAGGCAAATTCAGAATTGAGGCGGGAGGGCGCTAAATCGGTGAACCAGGAATTTAAACTATCTGTCACCCCTGTTGGGGACGATGAATATCTAGTGCGAACAGAAAGGGTTGCACCCGGTGTACCCTTAGCAGAACAACAAGTCCGCTGGCCGATCGACAAATGGCTGGCGCTGTCAGCTCAACTGATGAACGACCCCTTGCTGGGCGTGTTTAAGTCAAAAGCAGTACAGACAAATGCTTCTGGTGGCCGCGGACTCTCGCGATCGGAAAAAAACTCAGCGCCTTCTTTAGTAGCCCTGGGGCAAGAGTTACACAATGGGCTGTTTCAAGGAAATTTGCGCGATAGCTGGACTTGCGCTCAAGGCATCGCCCAGCACCGCCGAGAAGTGCTGCAATTGCGGATCGGACTCAAAGGCAGGCACTTGCCGCGCCTGCCGTGGGAAGTTCTGCACGCGGGCGATCGCCCTTTGGCAACCGGCACCGATGTCGTGTTTTCGCGCTACCAACCCGGTACGAGTTTGTTCAAACAAACCCGGATACTGCCCAGTGGCGGGCAGCTAAAAATTTTAATGGCGATCGCGTCTCCGGGGGATCGAGACAGCTTGCAGCTCCAGCGAGAAGTGCTCCACCTGCAACAAGAACTGCAAAACCGCACCGCTAACCCCCTTAAAAACAGCCCGCACTCTCCCGAAATTCAACTGACTATTCTCGAACAGCCCGATCGGGAACAGCTTACCCAAGCCCTAGAACAAGGAAACTACCAAGTCCTGCACTACGCAGGCCACAGCAACTTAGGTTCCAGAGGCGGCGAACTCTACCTAGTCAGCAGGCGCACCGGCTTAACCGAAACCTTGAGCGGCGATGACTTAGCCGGACTGCTCGTCAACAATGGCATTCAGATGGCCGTGTTCAACTCGTGCCGCGGCGCCTACGGCCACCCCTGTGACATCGCGGACGAGGGCCCGGAACGCAACTTAACCGAAGCTCTAGTCAAGCGGGGCATTCCGGCAGTGCTAGCAATGGCAGAAAGCATCCCCGACGATGTAGCCCTAACTCTGACGCGGCTGTTTTACCGCAACCTCAATCAAGGCTATCCAGTCGATCTCAGCCTGAGTCGGGCGAGGGCGGGACTAATTTCTACCTACGGTTCTCATCAGTTGTACTGGGCTTTGCCCATTCTCTACCAGCACCCGGACTTTGACGGGTATCTGACAGGCGCCCCAGCCCAAAGCGCTGCATCCGGTTCTGCGGTGCACATCATCGGATCGGGAACGCAGCCGCCGATCGCCGGTACAGAATGGAAGCCGCCGTCTTCTACCTCGGCGATCGCCCAATACCCGCCAATGTCAGCCAATGGAGCGGATGAGTCAGACAGTTCTGACACCGAAGTCTGGGAATATTTTCCCGATCGACTAAAAGATCGCAGGGATTGGGTTCACCAGAACGATCGACCGTCGGCTGCTAATACACCGAACTCTGTTCCTAATCCTGAGTCTTTGAACTCTGCAACTCGCGCCGCCCCAGCGTCGGGGAAACCTTCAAAAACAATGGGATTGAAACAATATTTCGCCCTGACGTTTTGCTTGTTACCCGTTGCTTTGAGTGCTGGCTTTTTTGGGTTGCGGCATTTGCAGCACCGAGGTACGAAACCGGAAGAGTTACTGCCGACGGTACGGACTCCCCTGTCGCAAAATTACCTGCAACAGCGCCACTAAAAGCGATCGGCGACATCGTGCAGTGCTGAGTTTTAGCTCCCTTGTCCGGGCTTGAAACTAACTTTAGTTTTCGCTGGCTGCATCGAGGCCGGCTTTTTGAGCTGGAAAACTTGCGGCCGGCTCAAAAAGCCGATCGCGATCGCGCCGTTGATGTTTGCTCCCCCGGCGATTGGGACGGTCTCGATCGCTGAAAATATTGTAGTGACTGCATTTCCTGCTTGCCGATATCGAGATCGGCAATCGCGGAAGCGGCTGTGAGTTTGACACGGCGCTTGCAGCTTCCCGGTAAATTTTGAGAGTCTGGCAGTTGGCAGGCCAGAAAGTGGAAACCCAGTACATTTCCAGGGAATCTCCCTGTCGGAAACGGCTGCTAATTTGTAGCGGATCAAACATTTAAGCTGTTGCCGATTTAACTGAGTATTTGGCAATTCCCCTGCGGAAATAACCTTAAATTCTGCGGCGAAAGGGCGATCGGAGGAAGATTTATCCCGATCGCCCCTTCGGATTCTACTGAGAAAGCGGCTCCCGCGCGAAGAGTCGCTTTTTCAATAGGAGCGATCGAAACTATTGGCTGATTGCGGCTGCGCGATATTTCTGCCGCCGCACCCATTGAGCCGGGATTAAGCTAAAACCCGTTCAACTCGCCGGGTGAAATTTCTGGCAATTTTTAGGGGATTGTCTTCCTCGGACTGCTTTGCGTGCAAGTTATAGCAGAAGGAACAAGAGAAATGGAAGTCGGAAGAAGGAAGAAACAAGAAGGCCCGCCCGGCGAAGCTCAGGGTAAAAATCAGGAAGAAGGAAGAAGCAATCGACTGCATGAGCTCGGGCAATTAAGAGAGTCCTAACTCCGATCGGCGGTTGCTATATATACCGAACACCTTAATAGAAGATTGCTCCTCGGTATTTGGCGTTTTGAGGGGATTGGGCCCCTGAAAAACAGGGTTTGCAAGTAGCTGGGGGCGACATCGAAAACCAGTGCTGCCCCGACAGTGTTGAGGTAAAAGTTAACCCCGCACCGGTCATTGCTGGCGGCAGATTTGCAGCCGCGCTCTAGGTATTTCCATTCATGGCTGTCTGGCTTTTTATAGCAGGAGGAACAAGCAAGAAGCAAGAAAGCCTGCTTGCGGAAGCTGAACTGGTAAAACACAGGAAAATGCAGCCCAGCAGGATTTTGGGCGTTCCAGAATGTCTCGGTCGCCTTTGAAGGTTGCTATACCTTGACCGCAGACAGGATCGGGAATTGGTGAATGCAGGGAACAGACTTTAGTTGAAAAAAGTAAAGCATTTAATCTGCAATAATTCCCCGCGCGATCGATCGAGCGGGCGATCGAAGCATGATTGCCGGCGAGCCGCAAATAGATCGTCCTTCGAGCATCCTTACTTGCACCCCCGGTTTTGAGACCGCAAAAATTAATCCAGAATCTTATATTCTGAATTCTTAGTATTGACAGTGAAACAAAGTTCATCTAATGTGTTGTAATTGAAATAAGTAAATTCCAATAAGCGAGGTACAGTCAATGGCAGAAACAGCTACAGCACCCTTAACAGGAAAAGGTCTGCTTCAAAAAATCAAAGGCAGCGATTTGCCGCGCAGAGAACTTGCAAAGCTTTGCGGCTACTTCACAGTCAGCAAGAGTGGAGAAACACGGATTAATCTGGCTGAGTTTTACGATGCAGTGTTAGCTGCTAAGGGCATTGAGCTAGAGAAGTCGAAAGCAGACGGACGCGGGCGAGAAGCGAGTTATAGAGCTAGCGTTCACAAGAATGGATCGATCGTGATCGGCGCAAATTATACCCAAGAAATGGGATTAAAGCCGGGAGACGAGTTTGAAATTAAACTCGGATACAAGCACATTCGCTTGATTCAGATCGATGTGGACAGACCGGATGTGGAAGTGGAAGAAGAGGAGGATACAGAAGAATAGAGCCGATCGCAATGCAGTCAGCCGATAGCAAGGCGACTGGAGTTGACATTCGCTACAATAGTATTTGCGTGCCACCCTTCAATTTAACTGATGAGCTGTCTTGACTATTTCTATTTTCTCTTATCCCGCAAAGATTACAGCGCTTCTGAACTTCGCAAAAAGGGGCAAGAGAAAGGTTTTGGCAATGAGGAAATATTGGAGGCGATCGCGCAAATTCAAGACCGGGGCTATCAGTCTGACACTCGCTTGGTGGCAAACTCGATCGCCTCTGCCGCAGGCAAATACGGCAAGTCTGCCGTCAAGCGCAAGTGCTTGCAAAAAGGAATTTCCAGCGACTTGTTCGAGGAAGTGTGGGAAGAAGAAATTGCCGAAAATCTGGATTCGGAAGCACAAAGACTGGCCGAGTTAAAAGCCAAAGTCATGCGGAAATACAAGATCGATGCTTGGGATAAAGTAGACCAAAAAACCAAGGGCAAAGTCTTGAATTACCTGCAATATAGGGGGTTTAACGGCTTTGAAATGTGGCGGCAGTGGCAAACCGAAGACGAAGAAGAGTAAACATAGCCTTTGTCGGAGTAACATCAGGTGGGCACAGGAAGAAGCCCGCATACCTGATAACGCTTGAGAACCGCTATAGTACGCCATCGGAATTAATATTGCGTACACTCAGGAAACGGCACGGCGCCGTTTAGTGGGTAGATTTTTTTCGACTGAAAGCCAAAAGTCAACAGCGGTATCGGCTCGCGCAGTCGAAGGATAAACAGTCAACTATCATGTCGAAGAGTGCAACCAAAATGGATATCAATCCTCAGACTTGCTTCAACCCGATTCGTACATCTGCCGGTGTCTGGCTAAAAGCTGGAGATATTTCTCGTTGATTTTGGCCAGCATCCATTTCTCTTTAAATATAGCGGCCGATTCTGCTTTCACCGGATCTGCTTCCACTGGCAAAATATCTTTTCGAGCTGCGGTTTGCTCTGCAACAGACGCCAGCTTCTGAGGGTTCTGCTGGTATTTTCGCCCGCTTTTGTGGTTGGCGTAGCGCCGCGATCGAGTATACCCCATCTGCAAGAACTTGCGGGCCATGTCGGCTCCCACAAAATCATCGGCATCGAGATACTCTAAAAATAAGGAGTAAATTTTGCTGCTGGAATCCCTGGCAATTTCCGGAGTCTTGAATCTCCAAAAAGGCAGAATTTCTCCTTTATACGGCTCCACCAACAGCACTCCCTGTTCTCCTTTCCCCACCCGATAAAGTTCCGGGTGCTGTCGAAAGTCGATATTCTTAAAATCCAGATGGTAGTCGAACTGCTTCATTGGGCGTTTCCGGGTCTATCTGGAACTATAGAAGCCTGCGGTTTCACTCCGTCTGGTTGGGTATAAACCCAAGCCCAAGCAATCAAGACAGCTTGAAAAGGCAGCCTGCACCAATACAATAATTGGTTGTGGGGAATCCCTTCTATCGAAATGTTGTTGATGGCTTGATTGATATTAGCTGGAAACACGGCAATAAACAGGGCAATTAATCCCCACGCCGCCGCCCTGCTGACGGGAGGAACTAACAGCCCAATTCCGCCCAATATCTCAAAAAAACCGCTGATATAAACCAATGCTTCTGGGTAAGGAAGCTGGGGCGGCACGATTCTGATAAAGGGTACGGGCACTACAAAGTGCAGGACACCTACAATACTGATAGCTACTGCGAGGATAACTCGCCAAATTTCTTTTTGACTTTTCATGGGAAATCGGGAATTAATAATTGTTAAGTTGCTGCGAAAACGGTTGCAAAAATCTGCGATGTGCGATCGAGATGACCGAAGGACTTAGGCGCAAAAATTCCAGCGTTCGGGGTTTTTCTGCGGTTTTCGGCGACTGTCAGGATCTTGTTTCGTATAAATCCCGGATTTCTGGCTAAGTCCCAGATTAGTTTTGGCAGTCCCAAACTTCAGGAAGCGGCTACTCGAATCGAAGGCTTGCCTAAAACAGATAGCGCGGGTTTTGATACGAAGATTTTAAGGTCTTGTTCCCTGCTGCTGCCTCTGTCTTCGGGTAGTAAAATTTGATTTTTGGTTCCGGCTAGGGCCGAATGCGAAGTCTAACCAGTGCGATTTGATCGATCGACAATACGTCGCAGCTTCAGATTAAATCATCGCAGTAATTGATGAGTGCGATTGGCTCTAACTGTTAGCTTGACTTGCGGGCGCTCCTATTCTGTAAGCTTTCCTTCGGATCGCTTCGCTAACGCTAATACACTTTAAATTCAATTTATTGATCTGAGTAATTTGTCAAGCACTTTTAGATTTATTTAATAATTGGCTTGGAGAATTATTTGTACGGGCAATTCGGGAACGCTGTGTAATTCTAACTACAGTCTCAAATTTATGTTAATGTCAACTTTCCAGAGATGTTAGACTAGATCGAATGATCGAATTTGCAAAAAAGCCGTAGCTTGCGGGGCAGGGCGCCATCGGCCTAGCAAGAAACAAATCCTCCTACTTGAATTAAAGATTGTTATTCCCAGGCAGGAACTTTTTAACCGCCCAATGATTCAAAAAGACTGAGCCTCCAGCGCTATGTCATTTTTATTTATACGCAAGCAATAACCGACGACCATGAACACTTCACTAAACATCTCTAAATTTGGATTGAACCGGATGCTGCGGCAATCGCTGTTGCTTGGCATCATTTCCACAGCAGCTTTAGCTAGCGGATGGGCGCCCGGTTTGTACGGACAATCTCCAAGCCTGGTTTTCGGAGCCGCCGCCCAAGCTCAAGACATTAGCAACGAGGACATTACTAGCTACGCTCGCTCTGTGTTGGCCATAGAACCCAAACGGCTGGGAGCTTCTCAAGAAATTAAAGGAATAGCAGGAGGCTCGGTGCCGCGGGTGGTGTGCAACGAAACTCAGGAAATTAACAGGCTGTCTGGAAATGTTCGCGGTATTGTGGTGAATTACTGTACGCAAGCTAAAAAAATTATTGAAACCAATGGCTTGACAGTTAGTCGCTTCAACCAGCTCACTTTGCTCCAGCAAGCTAATCCGGCACTCAAACAGCGAATTCAAGCCGAGCTGCTGCGGCTGCAACAAGCGGGCCAATAAGATTGTGGGCTTGACTCTTTCTTCCCCTCCCGTTTGATTGTTCGAGTTTGTAGACGGTATGCAAAAAAATTTGAAATAAGGGCGATCGTCTGCGGGAAAGTGCTTGACAAAACGACTTAAATGTGATATTCCAAGGGCGGGAGCGGTTCAGAGAGATGACAATTTTGCAACTGGCTGTAAGTAGCAATTAGAAATAAACAAAATATTCCTCAAAGACTCGATCAGAAGTGAATTCCTCTGGGGAATAGAATAAAAAAATGCTAACTTTCACAAAACATTTGCCTGCAAATCCCGATGCGGTTGTCAGTTTTAGTTTACCGATGACAGCGGACGATCGCACTCGCAGCCGCCACCGATTCGAGAGAGAAGCCTCAGAAGTGGTAAACTTGCGTTTGCCCAGAGGTACGGTGTTGCGCGATCGAGATTTATTGCAGTCGGAAGACGGTAGCTGTTTGGTACTGGTAAGCGCAAAACCCGAACCGGTGCTGACAGTGCGGGCTTCGACTCCCCTGCTGCTGATGCGGGCGGCTTATCATTTGGGAAATCGCCATGTAGCTTTAGAAGTTGCTGATAACTATTTAAGGCTTTCTCCAGACTCTGTTTTGCAGGGAATGCTGGAAAAAATGGGTTTGGAAGTAATAGCAGAAATTGTACCGTTTCAGCCGGATATGGGTGCTTACGGGCACAGTCATTGACGAAGGAAGAAGGAAGAAGGAAGAAGGAAGAATTGAACAGTCAACAGCCAACAGTCAACAGTGAACAATCAACTATTATGTTTGTTGCAGCTAGCTTTTGCACCTGTGGGAGCTTATAGTTATTCTGAGGGAATCGAAAGTCTGGTAGAAACTGGTACGATCGACAACGAGATTACTTTGAAAAATTGGTTGCAAGATTCGCTGGAATTTGGGGCGGTGGGAGTAGAAGCTGCGGTGGCGGTACGGGCTTTGAGGGCGGCGAAGATTGGGGATTTGACGGCTTTGAGTTACTGGAATGGTTGGGCGACTGCGGCTAAGGAAAGTGAAGAGTTGCGGTTGCAAAGTTGGCAAATGGGGCGGACTTTACTGCGGTTGCTGCTGGATGTGCGATCGCCCGTACCTTCTGCGTTAACCGCAATTGTACAAGAATTTGTGGCATTGGGTGGCCATCAGTGCAATTTTGCGATCGGCTTTGGGATGGCGGCCGCCAACTGGCAGATTGAAGAGGAAGCGGCCGTGTTAGGATACTTATACAGTTGGGCTGCAAATTTGGCGAGTGCGGGCGTGAAACTAATTCCCCTGGGCCAAACAGCCGGTCAACAATTACTGTTAGATTTACATCCACAAATCAGTTGTACTGCCCAAGAAGTCTTAAAATTAGAAGACGATGATATTGCTAGTTGCAGTTGGGGATTAGCCCTAGCTAGCATGGCCCACGAAACTCAGTATACTAGATTATTTCGCAGTTAAAAATAGGAAGAAGGAAGAAGGAAGAAGGAAGAAGGAAGAAGGAAGAAGGAAGAAACTATGCCCAATGACCAATGCCCTATGCCCCATGCCCAATTACCAAAATAATTATGAGTGCTTTTCGTGTAGGAATTGCGGGCCCGGTTGGTTCGGGGAAAACTGCTTTACTTGATGCTTTGTGCAAGTCGCTGCGGCAGAAATACCAGATTGCTGTGGTGACTAATGATATCTACACTCAGGAAGATGCGCAGTTTTTGGTGCGGAGTCAAGCTTTGGAGAGCGATCGAATTTTGGGCGTAGAAACGGGAGGCTGTCCCCACACAGCCATCCGCGAAGATGCTTCGATCAACTTAGTAGCGATAGAAGAGTTAGAACACAAATTCACTGATTTAGATTTAGTGTTTGTAGAAAGCGGCGGCGACAATTTGGCGGCAACTTTTAGCCCGGAGTTAGTAGATTTGACAATTTACGTAATCGATGTGGCTGCGGGGGATAAAATTCCGCGAAAAGGTGGGCCGGGAATTACTAAATCTGATTTGTTAGTGATTAATAAAATAGACCTCGCGCCTTTTGTGGGAGCCGATTTGGGCGTGATGGAACGAGATGCGAAAAAGATGCGCGGGGAAAAACCTTTTGTGTTTACTAATCTCAAAACGAAGGAAGGATTAGAATCGGTAGTTGATTTTGTTAATTTGAATATTGGTGAGAATTAAGGATTAAGCGCCGTCCATTCCCAATGCTAAAATCCCCAAAATTTTACCCAAATTGGTAAGCAAAGTTTCGGTTGTCTCAACAAAAACCGCTTGTCCTTCGAGTTTTAAGAATTTCCACCTATCTCCTGTAGTGACAGCCCCATAAATTGTGGCAATCTGATTACCTTCGCGCTCGTTGAAGATTTGAGCTGCTAGCATTTCAGCTATGCACTGTCCCAATCCTGAATTTATATTTTCCTTTTTGGCCTCTACAATCGCAATGACTGGGGCTTTTACAATCAACAATTCTGGCGATCGACTTATCAGAAAATCACAATTCCCATTCAGCCCTCTTTCAGCATCTACAGTAAAATCAATGCCAGAGAATAGGCTCACGCGATGGTGCAAAAGTTTTCTCACTTCCATTAAAATCGGCGCGATAATCAGTTCGGAACGCGATTTTTCTGTATTGCTACCGAGAGCTACGGGCAGATTTTCTTGCAAAGTTTCTGTTAGTAATCTGCTATACTCTAACTCTGGTGCAGGAGTGAAGATTTCGACTATTTCAGTATAAGCTAAGTCAAAGGTTTTCAATACTTTGTCTAAATTAAAGTCACTGTATGCCATTTGACTTTCTCCTTGTTACAAATTCTCGATCGCCTATTTACCCTAACACTCCCTACCGCACTAACAATTCCCTGACCAAATTTGCCAAACGTTCCGCACTGTCTGTCACCGCTAATTCGGAAGCAGCTTGAGACATTTTTGCTAAATATTCGGAATCTCTTAACAAATACAGCACTTTGCTTTGCAACACCTCTGCTGTTAGTTCGCTTTGACGGAATACCACGGCGGCTTCTGATGCGGCAAATACTTCGGCATTAAATCTTTGGTGGTCGTCGGCGGCGTGAGGATAAGGAATTAAAATAGAAGGTACTCCGGTAACTGCTAATTCTGTCATTGCACTCGCGCCCGATCGGCTAATTGCTAAATTTGCTCGCTGCAACAAGCTCGCCACATTGTCGTAAAATGGCATTGACAAATATTGCTCGTGTTTCAAACTCTCAGCATCCGGGTCATTATTTCCGGTGAGGTGAATTACCCAAGCGCCCGCCTCAAACCAAGCCGGAGCACACTCGCGGACTAACTGATTGACTGCGACAGCACCTTGAGAGCCGCCCATAACTAAAATTACAGGTACGCTGTCAGGAATTGATAACTTTAGAGGTTGGCGAGTCAGGAATTGCGATCGCACTGGTGTACCCGCAACCACGGTTTTCGCGCGGGGTAAATGCTGGGCTGCTGCTGCAAATCCGATCGCCACAGCAGTGCACAAAGGACTCAACCAGCGCGTCACCTTACCGGGAATCGCATTAGATTCGTGGAGAATCACCGGCAAGCCCAAAGAGCGGGCCGCCAGAATTGCCGGTGCTGCGATGTAACCGCCGGTAGTAAAAACTCCCTGAAAATTTCCCGCTTTGAGCAACTTCCGCACTTGCAGGATAGAGCCGGCGAGTCCGCCCAAAATTCGCACTGTACCGAGTCCAAATCGCTCCTGAAATCCTTCGACGGCGATCGTGTGGAGGGGATAAAGGGATGAAACTAACTGTGTTTCCATGCGGTCTGGGACTCCCAGCCATTCGATATGACAGTCGTTTAACTGCCCGGCGGTGGCGATCGCGGGGAATAAATGTCCTCCCGTGCCGCTAGCTGCAATCAACAACCGGAGGGGGGTTTTTGTCAAGGTATTTGTTTCTTTTACAAGTTCCACAGGTCGATCGATTTTAGATTAGAGGTTTTAGATTATTATGCTTATTGTTCCGGCAGTTTCAGCCAATTTTCAATCAGCCATCTAAAATTAGATTGTGCCGTGTCCCTCCTTCAGTTGTCAGTTTTCGTTGCAGGCGAACTATTGCCCGTGCCACGACTCCTGACAAGTAACCAAATTATCATCTAATGCGTAATTTTTTGAATTTAGTGCCAAGTGTATCTCAGTATTTTTGCAGCCGTCGGGACGAAAAAGCCGATCCTCTTCGAGGGCTGCGCCAACGGGCGATCGTTTTTGGCGTTAATTGCGGGAAGTCGATCGCTCAAATGTTGTTATGTTTAACAGTGGTAAGTGCTGGCGTGGTGCATCCGAATGCTGTGGCGGCGATCGGGGCGACTCCCCAAACAATCGCCCAAACAAAAGAAAATGCGCCCGCCCCACTCACCAAACTGCTAACAGAAATTGACACAGCAGCCAACCGACGCGATGTCAAAGCAGTTATGGCATTTTACACGCCGAATTTCACTCATTCTGACGGCTTAAACAGCCAAAGCATGGAAAAAGCGCTGATGCAACTCTGGGAGCGATATCCGACTTTGAATTACCGCACCGAGCTCAAATCTTGGAAAACCGAAGGTAGCGCCATTGTCGCAGAAACCGTAACGACGATCGCCGGGACTCAGAAAAAGGATGGGAGAGAATTAACTCTGAAAGCTACCATCCGTTCTCAGCAGCGCTTTGAAGGGGAAAAAATAGTTAAGCAAGAAATTTTAGCAGAACAAACTCAGCTTACTTCTGGCACAAATCCTCCCACAATTCAAGTGAATTTGCCGGAGCAAGTTAAGGTGGGGCAAGAGTACCATTTTGATGCAATTGTCCGAGAGCCGATCGGCAATGATATTTTAATCGGAACTATTTTGGAAGAACCCGTGACCGAAAAAACATTTTTCAATTCCGCAGCAGTCGAGCTGGAGTTGCTAAATTCCGGGGGAATTTTCAAAGTAGGTAAAGCTCCCGGTACGCCGGAAAATCGCTGGATTTCAGCAGTGTTGATACGACAAGGCGGAATTGCCACAGTTAGCGTGCGATTGCGGGTTGTCAAATAATAAAATATGTGTTATGGGGAATTGGGAATTGGGCATCGGGAATTGGGCATCGGGCATCGGGCAGTGGTTATTTGTTATTAGCTAGTTGCCACCAATTACTAATGACAACAGACAACAGTCAACTGACAACTGACAACAGATTAAAAATGATTTCTATCCAAAATCAAATTGTTTTCATTACGGGTGCAAGTAGCGGTATCGGAGCAGCCTGTGCCAAGATATTCGCCCAAGGTGGAGCCAAACTAATCTTAGCAGCCCGCCGCCTCGAAAAGCTCGATCGACTGGCAAACGAACTTGTAGAAACAAAATCGATCGCGTCGGCGAACGAAATTTATTTGCTGGAATTGGACGTGCGCGATCGCCCTCAGGTCGAATCAGCGATTGCTGCGCTTCCCGATGCGTGGAAAAAGATCGATATTCTGATTAACAATGCCGGATTGAGCCGCGGTTTAGACAAACTCCACGAAGGCAACTTTCAAGATTGGGAAGAAATGATTGATACCAATGTGAAAGGCTTGCTTTACATGACTCGCTATATAGTGCCGGGAATGGTCAGCCGAGGCCGCGGCCACGTAGTGAATATCGGCTCGATCGCAGGGCGTGGAGCGTATCCAAAGGGTAATGTTTATTGCGCTTCCAAAGCAGCGGTGAGAGCGATTTCTGAAGGGTTGAAACAAGACCTTTTAGGAACACCTGTCCGAGTGACTGAAATAGAACCGGGTTTGGTGGAAACAGAATTTAGCAATGTCCGGTTTCACGGCGATGCAGAAAAGGCGAAAAATGTCTATCAAGGATTGACACCGTTGACTGCTGACGATGTAGCGGATGTGGTGTATTTCTGTGCAACGCGATCGCCCCACGTGAATATTAGCGAAATTTTGCTGGTTCCGACAGACCAAGCTAGTGCAACTCTGGTTCACCGAAAAGAGTTTTGAGTTTTTAGCGGTAATTATCCGGATTGCGCGGGAATTCTGAGGAAGCTTAATTGGTAGATGCACCCTGATTAATTAACTCCCGACCAATTTTTGGCCGGGTTTTTTGTTGGGCGATATGGTGATGTTGAAAAAATTTGAGGTAAGTGCCCGGATTGCGATCGAATTCTGAGGAAGCTTAATTGGTAGATGCACCCTGATTAATTAACTCCCGACCAATTTTGGCCGGGTTTTTTATTGGGCGCGATCCTCTGCGAGGGCTTCGCCAACGAACTTTCATGTCAAATCCATTAGTATGCAAATTATTTATCTCTCCCTTCTTTTCCTCTGCGCCCTCTGCGCCCTCTGCGGTAAAAAATCCAAACTGTCCTGAAAGAGGTGGTGTGGAAGCGGAGACTAAATTAGTAGATGCACCCTGATTAATTAACTCCCGACCAATTTTTGGCCGGGTTTTTTATTGGGCGCGATCCTCTGCGAGGGCTTCGCCATCGAACTTTCATGTCAAATCCATTAGTATGCAAATTATTTATCTCTCCCTTCTTTTCCTCTGCGCCCTCTGCGCCCTCTGCGGTAAAAAATCCAAACTGTCCTGAAACAAGCGCGCACCTACCGGAGACTAAATTAGTAGATGCACCCTGATTAATTAACTCCCGACCAATTTTTGGCCGGGTTTTTTATTGGGCGATCAAACTTTTAACACAAATTCCCTAAACTGTCCTGAAAGAGGTGGTGTGGAGGCGGAGACTAATTTAGTAGATGCACCCTGATTAATAAACCCCAGCCAATTTTGGCCGGGGTTTTTTTTGATCGAAAACTCGATTAACTAATTAGACTAAAGCGACTCAAAAGACTGCACCTCAAGCACCGGCCCGATCATTGCAAAAGTCATGACATCCTTACGGATTAAACCTTTGACACTGACTTTCAAACCCTCTTTTTTTAACTCAGAAGGGGCATCCTTAAGTTCGTAAGTTTCTCCATCTTCACCAACCAAAGCCCAAGTGCCCGGGCCCAATCCTTGGCGTTCAATTACACCTTTGACAGTTATACTCATGCCGATCGCACCTCTGTTTTAATTGCTAAACGCGCCAGTCCAAAACACAGCAAAGCATTGACAATTAAGAATGACTGTGCTACCAAACCGCTACCCAATCCCCAGACTGCGGGAGACAGGACAGCATTCACTGCTAAACTGCTGGCAAAGCCGATCGAAATGGCGATCGCGATCCACTTCCACTGTTGATGTCCCAACAGCAAAGCAATCAAAATCCCTGGAATCAAAACGCTCGCAAACAAGGGATTCAGCATACTACTGCCATTAATTGCGCCGCCGAGTTCAGGAATAGAACTACCCATCAGGCGCATCGGCCACTGCGGCAGGTCAAATACAAACAGATTTCGCAGCCCAAAAAAGCCCGAACTGCCAGCAATCAAGCCGCCGGAAAAGCCCCAAGTCCAGGCGAAGGGGAAGTAATTCCGCAAAATGAAAGCTAGCAGATAGGAACCGAGCACCATTCCAATCTTAGGTAATAGGGCAACTGCGCCGCCGTCGATCCAGAAACGGGGGCTGAGATAGCCGTTGTCGCGCAACCAGCGGAAGAAGTCGCGGAAGTTGATTTGTCCGCGCTGGGCTAGTTGAACTGCTGCGGCTGCATCGAGGTTTCCCGCGCCAAAATGGTTTAGCGGATCTTCGCTGACAACTCGCGCTGATTGCAAGAGTACGCTGCGAATTTCGTCTGGTTCGGTAATCCCGGAGGCTTTCACCAGGGCTGCAACGGCGGCAACGTGGGGAGATGCCATGCTGGTGCCTTGGTAGCCTTCAAAAATTTCTGTACCGGTTTCTGGGTCGATCGTACTTTGTAAAATCTTGCCATTTTCCGAACCACCGGGAGCAGAAATGTCAACACCCGCGCCGAAGTTGGAGTAAGAGGCTTTTTCGTCGTCTGGGCCGAGGGCAGAAACGCCGATAACGTGGGGATAGCGGGCGGGATAGGAAGCGGAACTATCGCCGGAGTTACCTGCTGCTGCGATGATGACAACGCCTTTAGAGTGCGCGTAGTCGATCGCCTCTGCCATTAACTGACTTTCGCCACCGCCGCCGAGACTCATGTTGATGACATCTGCGCCGTTGTCTGCTGCAAATTTAATTGCTTCGGCGATGTCGGAAACCGTACCGCCACCGCTACCGCTTAACACTTTTAGCGGCATTAAAGCTGCTTCGTAAGCGATGCCGGCAACGCCGTAATTGTTGTTAGTTGATTGGGCGATCGTACCTGCGACGTGAGTACCGTGGCCGTTGTCATCGTAGGCCTCGGCGCGATCGTTTACAAAGTCGTATCCCGGTACAAATTTGGTTTCTTTTAAATCGGCGACGGGAGTAATTCCGGTGTCAATTACCGCTACTGTTGTGCCGCTGCCTTTGGTTTCATTCCAAGCGGCTTCTACGTTGATACTTCGCAGATTCCACTGCTTGTTATACATGGGGTCATTCGGAATCCCGAAGGCGCTGTAGACGTAGTTTGGTTCAATGTATTCGGTATCTTTAGCCAAATTTGATTTTTTCAGGGCATTTAGCAAAGTCCGATCGCCCTTGACTACATATACATTGTCGCCCGCTGAGAATTCGCTGTTGAGTTGCGGTGCGATTTGGTACTGCTGGGCGATCGCTTCTACTTGTTTGGCAATCTCAGCATTACCGATATCTTCGCGGAAATCTAGCACAATCGAGTCGTAAGTGCCTTTAGTAGCCATTCCTGGGAAATTAGAAATTGCCCAGCCGAGTCCGATTAAAAATAAGCACAGAAGGAAAAGTTTTTTCATGGCCGATCGTCCGTGTAGGGAAGGCTTGTTCACTACAATAACCCAATTTTCACGGTCAACGCCAGTTTTACGGGTTGTGGGTGCTGGATGACTCGTGCGCGGGGGTTTGGTATGCGATCGCGGTGGTTACGGGGCGATCGTTCAAAGCTTAAGTTTCTCGTTTAAATTGCCTCGTCGAGTCTGAGAAGTTCAATCAATTGTATGATTAGAGGAGATGTCAGACAAAACAAGCAAGTTTTTTTAACAAGGATATTGCATGGAAAGAGGTTTAATGTGGTTGCCGCTGTTGGCAATTTTTATCGGGCTGGCTTGGGCTGGATGGAACGAGTATCAAAAGCTGGAAGCCTATCGCGTCTGGGCCGAACAATTTGCTAAAGCAAAGTATGATATTTATGCTGTACTCGGCCAGCAAGAAGACAATTTAACTTGGGGGAAGCCTACTCGCAGCGGGCCTGTGAATTTGCAAACTTTTTCTTTGAAAAATGTGCAGTCGATTCAATTGCTAGTTAACGGCGCTGCGGTAGATTTAGATAATCCGCCGAATTCTGGAAAGGCGATCGTCCTGGAATTTTTGTTGAAAAATGCAAAACCCGTGCAGGTTCCGTTTACAGAAATTCCGCTAGCGGCTAAATGGGAAAAGTATTTGCAGCAGGAATTGCAGCGATTTTTGTAAAGGGATTCTTCATCTGGTTTTCGGGGACGGTTGCTGAGGTTGGAGAAAACGGGTGTTTTAATGATGGGAAAATGGTGCGGTGGGCGATCGTACTTTTGTGGGAATGAGTAGACGAAGAACTTATCTAAAAGACTCAAGATAGTTATAAAGACAATCTGGCGTATCAGCATATTGAGACAAGTCAGAAATAATATTTCTTTTTGATAAAGATAGAACAACTTTGACTTTTCGAGTGAAATAAGGGGAGTTACCTTGATTAGCTTCAAGCATCAGCTTTTGGAGAAAAGTAAGCATAAATTCAATCTCAAATTTACCTCTAAAACTTTTTTGCCTGGTACTACCTCGTAACTCGGTCAGCCTTGCATCTAATTCTTCTTGAGAGATGGCAATTGTACCCGGAAAGATACGATACAAATCATCAATTACATACTTTACTGTGATTTTACCCAACTCAATATTTACAAAACGCGATACACTTATATCTGAGATATTGAGTTCACTAGATTTATCTCTTTGGCACGCAATCCAAGTATTTAGCAATTCAACAGCATTATGGAACTCCTCTTGCAATCTTACATACAAAGAAACACATTTTTCAAAATTTTCATCCGACTCAATCAGCTTAAATTCTGTCCTTAAAACCTCGGAAAAACACTGAACCGAGGTATAGAAGTTTTCTATCGAGTAGCATGGAGTTTCATATATTCCGTTTAAGCCGAGCTCACTAATCGGTTTATCAAAGTCTCTATCTATGAAATAAGCTGCTCTAATATTTGCATAATACTTTCTGGCTGAAAGCATTCTATGGATTCCTAAAACTCCTTCTTTGCCTTTACAAGGCAAATAACAATCTTTTTCTGGTCTGATAATATTTTTGATTCGGATTCCATAGTATTTACCATCTTCTCCTTCAAAAAAGCAATATAGTGCAGATGGATATTGTTTATATAATCTAGTAAATTCAGTAAATACGACTACCGCCTTGTCTCGGGATGCTCTTAAAGTGTTTACAGACATTTATTTCTCTACCACAAATGTATCTAGATCGTTAGCATTTAAATCTAGTTCGTTATCGAAGATGAAAGGAGAATGAGTAACTGCTAACAGTAATTTACATTTACCCGACTTCAAGATATCTGGAAGTAAAAGCTTTTGCCACTCTATAGAAAGCGATAACTCTGGTTCATCAAACAGCAAAATAAAGTCTTCCGAAGACTCTAAATAAATTCTGGAAAACAAAGATATGATTTGCTTTTCACCAGAAGAAAGATTTTTAATATCTATCGGGTTCTTATTTCTAGTTTGAATTATTGATATGTCTACATTGGCCTCATCATATACAATGCGTTTTTTGTTCAAATATTCATTACATATTGTAGCAAACTGATTTATAGAATCATCCTTCTCTTTTTGCTGCTCATATAAACCAACTAATTTTGATAAAAAATATACTAATTGACTGTATTGTTCGTCAGAGTTTATCTCTCCTGAACTCACCAGTTTCTCAATTTTATTTCGATCTGACCTTGATATATTATTTTCACCAACACGGCTTAAAACTATATTTAGAGTGTCGGGTTGAATGCTTTCTCTCATTTCTTGGGTGATTTCGATACCCTCTACAAACTGAGTTAAAATTTCACCGGTCAATTTTGAAAATAAATTAAGTGCTGAATTTTTAATGGTAGTTTTAATTTCGTCAAATCTGTCAATGACATCATTCATTCCAAATTGAATCAGCTTGCCTTCTTCTTCCCCACGGCTTAACCGCTCAAACCTATCATCTTCGTATCCTAAATTTTTCAAATCTTCTTCGATTCTTCTATAGGTTGGGAAATATAAAACTGACTCGTTCAAGTTTTCTTGAATAGTTGCTCTAATTTTATCAATTTTACTTTTTTGCTCTATTTTTTTCTCACCTCTAACTCTTAAACTCCATTTTTCCATCAAGCTGTTCAAGTATTCAGATGGAATACGTATTTCATATCTATCTATTAATTCAAGTATGCGTCTCCGAGCCGATTCAGAGGATGAACTTTTTCTCATCTCTCTCTGCAACATCTCTATCTCTCGACTAGGTAAATAGCGTCTAAGAACCGAAAAAATCTCAAAAACGTCAGGATCATACAACGGATTTAAGTCACTTTTATTGATTTCAACACTAACGCCAGATGTAAACTCAAGAACTACTGACTCAAACTCTACAGTCCTTAATTTATCAAATTTACAGGAAATTGAATAGTAAAGTGTATTGAGAATGGTAGTTTTACCAGAACCATTTTCGGCAATCAGAATTACTGCTTCTTTATCAAAAGGTATCTCGACATCTTTAAAGCCAAATAAGCCGTTAATTGCAAATGACTTTAACTGGCTGGAGTTGGGGTGTTCACCTAGCAGCATAGTTGAGTTCTCCAGCTTTTGAACTTTTCTCCATCATACTCAACAATCAGAGATACAACATTGGCATAATGTTGATTACACTGCTACTGAGGTCTAGTAGGGGATTATAGCGCATGAAACTGCAATTGTTTCCATTTACCAGTCTTCGCTACCCAGTTGGCGGCCGGCTAGGGCCCGCACTTGCTCGTCTTCGTCGGAAACTGCAAGCGATCGGACTAATGGCATAGTTCCCGGATTTTCGGGATAATGTTCGATAATCGCTTCGAGTGCTGTAAACCTCGGATTGTAAGCAAAAGAACCGGTTCGATCGTAAGAATCACCCAAAGTTCGATCGCGCAAAAACTCAAACATCCCCGGTTCCTCCTTCCATCCCCGCATTAACTCTACCAGGGCGATCGCCCGCACCTGCGAATCTTGATCCTGCTGAGCTCTAATTTTCAGCCACTCAAAAGTATCCGGCTCATTTGTCCGCCCCCGCGCCAACTTTTGCAAAGCCATTTGTCTCACCGCCGGACTCTCATCGCCCTCTGCTTTCGCCTCCAACAGCGTCCAAGTTTCAGGATTGTCCTGCCAGTTGTCAGCGAGGGAGATTGCCGCTGCTTCCCGCGCCAGCCCGTCGCTAGAATCAAGCTGAATTTTCAGCCAAGGCAAGGTTTCCGGGTCATCTGGCCACCCCCGGACGATCGCCCGCACCAGCACGCTCAGCAGGTGAGAATCTTGCTCTGACTCGACCAGGCCTTTGAGAAAAGGCAGTGTCTCGCCCCGGTGACACCAGCGTTTTGCTATTTGTTTTACCGCTGTTTCTCGGACATTGAGGTGTCTGTCTGACTCAGCGAGATTTTGCAACCAGCCAAAAACTTCGAGACTGGCTGACGGTAGCCCAGCCACGGCTTCTACCACTACTTGCCGCACATTCCAGTAATCCTCGGAATCAGCGATTTTTTGCAGCAAGGGCAGGGTTTCTGGGATGTCGGGCCAACCTGCGGCGATCTGTTGCAGGGCGATTTCTCGCAGTTCGCTGTCGCGATCGCCCAAGGCGATTTTTTGCAAAAAAGTTAGAGTTTCCGCCTTCAAAGGCCAGCCAGATACCGCTGCTTGCACGGCTGACCGCCGGACGGTTGTACTCGTATCCGACTCAACCAGAGTTAATAGCAGCGGGTAGATTTCTGCTTCGCCTCGCCAGTGCGATGCCAATTGTTCGATCGCGGCTGTGCGGACTTCTGGGCTATTGTCAGATTGCGCTAAGGTTTTCAGCAGCCCGCAAACCTCGGCTTCACCAGGCCAGCCAGAGGCCAACTCCCGCACCGCCAGTGTTCGCAGACTAGAGTTTCCTGTTTCGATCAGGTTTTTGAGTAGCGAAAAAGTGCCTAAAACTTCGTGCCAACCTCTAGCTATTTCTTGCCACGCTGCGACTTGGACTCCCAAATTTTCGTCTGTGTCGGCGATGCTTCTCAGCAGCAGCAAGGTATCTGTTCGATCGCGCCATTTCTCGACTAAACTATGCAGTGCAGCGGTGCGGACTGCGGGACTGCGATCGGACTTTGCGACATTTTTCACCAATGGTAAGGTATCACCCAGATCCGGCCAACCTGCGACCATTTCTCGGATTGCGGTCGATCGCACTGCCCAACTGCGATCGGATTTTACGAGGTTTTTCAGCATCAGGTAAATTTCTGGATCGTCTGGCCAGCCGCGGGCTATGGCTTCGACTGCGGTCGATCGAGCTTCGCCGCTATCATTTGAGTGAGCGAGTATTTTCAGCCAAGGCAGAGTTTGCGGGTCATTTTTCCAAGTTTGGGCGATCGCGGCGATCGAGCGATCGCGAATTTGATAAGTTTCCTGCATTTCTTGGGCACTTTGATAAAGAATCAGGAAAACGGTGCCGTATTGCGATAACTTTTTTAAAGCATTTAACAGTTTTTTTTCGGTTATTTTATTAACGCCATCTTTTACTACGAATAGGCATTGCGCCGCTAAAAACAAATTAATAAATTTTTCTTCTTGACCGTTTTGAGAAATCAAATATTCAATAATTTCGCTTGCTGTTTCTTTGTCGAGTTTAGCTGCAATTTCTCCCAGGACTTGATGCAAAGATTCATCTCGCCAGTGCTGGTAAAAAATTTGTGTTTTTAGTTCGGGAAAAGTCAGTTGACCAGTTTTGAGTTGTGCATCGATTAACTCTGCTACTGTCTGGAAGTTATTTTGGGAAATAAGTTTTTTTAACAACATACCGATATTGCACCCCCTGGAGTCTATTTAAATTGACAATCCTCGCATCAGCTCCGCTATTAATGGTTTTTTTGAGCGACCTTGAACTACGAAACCGATGTAATCTATTTTATCCCAAATATAGTTTATTGGGAACTCTAAGATGCAAAACCCGTCGCCACCAATACAATTGTTGGGTGACGACGGATCGAGGATCGAACAATTAAGCCGCGAAATCTAGCTGAGGGCGACTTGGACGCGATCGGCTACAACCCGAACCGTAAAAGTCGGAATTGTGACAGTTTCATCGTCCAAACACTGGCCAGTAGCCAAGCTAAAATTCTGCTTGTAGATAGGAGAAGCAACTTTCAGAGTCCCGCTGCGATCGCCTACAATTCCCCGCGACAGCACAAAAGCCTTGCTAAACGGATCGTAATTGCTGAGCGCATAAATTTCATCCCCGTTTCCCACTCGAAAAATCGCCACTTGTTCGCCTGCTACTAAAGCGCAAACTCCAGTGTAAGGGGCGATCGCATCGAGGGAACACACATCTACCCAAGTTGTGACTGTATCGCAAACCGATAACGATTGAACCATCATATTTTCCTGTTAATTTACTGTAATCTGGTTCCCAGGCAGAGCCTAGGAACCAGATTTTCTTCAGTCTGCGGAGGCAGACTTCGTTTGTGTAGTTGCGGTTTCAACCGCCGACTCCGATCGGGGATTTGCCAGCCAGATTTAGGATTATTCCGCAACTCCAGCCAGAGCTTTTTCCTGTTCGCTAGCCGGCCGCGTTTGTCCCCGTTCCGCAACGCGAACAATATTTGGATCGGGCAAATCTGAATTCACAAAATGCTGGAACCGCTGCACTTTTTGCGGGTTTTCAATCGTCGTCTTCCACTCGCATTGATACGTATTAACCAAGTGTTCCATCTGCGCTTCCAACTCAGCACAAATGCCGAGAGAATCTTCAATAATCACCTGCTTCAAGTATTCAATCCCGCCCTCAAGTTTATTAAACCAAGTAGCGGTGCGTTCCAGGCGATCGGCAGTGCGGATATAGAAGATCAAAAAGCGATCGACATACTTGATCAAAGTTTCCTTATCGATATCCGTAGCCAGCAAAACCGCGTGCTGCGGCTTAATTCCGCCATTGCCGCACACGTACAGATTCCAGCCCTTCTCAGTCGCAATTATCCCAAAATCCTTACTTTGGGCTTCCGCGCATTCGCGAGTGCAGCCAGAGACAGCAGACTTGAACTTGTGAGGAGCGCGCAAACCGCGATATCGTAATTCAACCTCGATCGCCAAACTTGTCGAATCCTGCACTCCAAAGCGACACCAGGTGCTACCAACACAAGATTTCACAGTCCGCAGAGCCTTACCATAAGCGTGTCCAGACTCAAATCCCGCATCAATCAAGCGGCGCCAAATATGCGGCAACTGATCCACACGAGCACCAAACAAATCAATCCGTTGCCCGCCCGTAATCTTAGTATAAAGTCCAAAATCCCTGGCGACTTCGCCCAAAACAATCAACTTCTCCGGCGTAATTTCTCCACCCGGAACTCGCGGCACCACGGAATAAGTACCATCGCGCTGAATGTTTGCCAAAAACTTATCATTCGTATCTTGCAAACCGACGTGAGACTTCTCTAAAATATGCTCGTTCCAAGTAGAAGCTAGCATGGAAGAAACAGCAGGCTTGCAAATTTCGCAGCCCTTACCTTTGCCGTGTCTTTCAATCAACTCCTCAAAGGTTTTGATGCTTTGAGAGCGCACTAAATGGTACAATTCTTGGCGGGAATATTCAAAATGTTCGCAGAGGTGATTTTTGACAGTAAAGCCGGCTTTCTTCATCTCCGACTTGAAGATGTCTGTCACCAAAGGCACGCAGCCACCGCAGCCCATACCAGCTTGCGTGCATTTTTTGACGCTGGGAACATCGGTTAAATTGCGATCGCGAATCGCCTCACAAATCTGCCCTTTGCTGACATTATTGCAAGAACAAATTTGAGCCGAATCTGGCAAACTATCGACACCCAAGCCCGCAGGTGCTCCACCTGATCGCGGCGGCATCAACAAATCTTCAGGATGCGGCGGCAGGGCAATTTCATTCTGCATGAATTGCAGCAAAGTACCGTAAGCAGAAGCATCTCCGACGAGAATACCGCCTAAAATCAGGCTGCCATCTTGATTTAAAACTAATTTTTTGTAGATGCCTTGGAAGGTGTCAGCAACAACAATTTCTTTAGCACCGGGAGACTTGGCAAAAGCATCACCAAAACTCGCAACATCCACTCCCAAAAGTTTGAGTTTCGAGGACATATCCGCACCTGCAAAAGTGCTACTGCCTGCACTGCTCAAAATATCTGCTGCTACGCCGGCCATTGTATACCCGGGCGCAACTAAGCCGTAGATCCGATTTTCATAAAGTGCACATTCCCCGATCGCGTAAATGTCAGGATCGGAGGTTTGGCAATTATCGTTGATGACAATGCCGCCGCGTTCGCCTACTTCTATACCGCAACCTCTGGCAATTTCATCGCGGGGGCGAATTCCGGCCGAAAAGACGATCGTATCTGTTGCCAATTCCGAACCGTCAGCAAACAGCATTTTAGTAACTTTGCCATCTTCGCTAACAATTTCGGTGGTAGATTTGCCAGTGTGAACCGAAACTCCCAACTCTTCTATTTTGCTGCGTAGAATCGCGCCACCAACTTCGTCAACTTGCACGGGCATCAGTCGCGGTGCAAACTCAACTACATGAGTTTTTAAGCCCATATTTTGGAGAGCATTCGCACATTCTAAACCCAACAAACCGCCACCGATTACCACACCAACTTGGCAATTTTTAGCGTGATCTGACATCGCCTCCAAGTCGTCAATTGTCCGATAAACAAAAGTGCCGGCAGTATCTTTGCCTTTGATCGGCGGTACAAATGGATAGGAACCAGTGGCGAGGACAATTTTGTCGTAGGAAACCTCTAAACCGTTAGCTGAGGAGACTGTTTTTTGTTCCCGATTGATAGCGACTGCTTTGTCACCGATGTGAATTTCAATGCCGTTTTCTTGATAAAAGCCCGGTGCAACTAGAGATAAATCTCCGGCTGTTTTGCCAGAGAAAAAGCCGCTGAGGTTTACGCGATCGTAAGCCACGCGAGGTTCTTCGCAGAAAGTAATTAAATTCCAGTCTGCTGTCGCTTCTTTAGCAACCATCAGCTCTAGGAATTTGTGGCCCACCATGCCATTGCCGATTACAATCAGGTTTTTTTTTGCTGTCATTAGAATCTTGTTTATCCTGTTTATCAGTCGTTGACTTTATTAATATAAGACTTATTTGTAAACTTTTGTATGTATGGATACAAAAAAATATTTTTTATGCAAATTGTGAATTCTAGCGATTGCATTTTTGCATGATGTGCGATCGGGCTTTTCGAGGGTGCGTCACTTAAGTCTTTTTGACAAAAGGACTATAACTTTACTATGACGCACCATACACTTTTCTAATTTTTAATTATTATTTAAGCTCCCATGCCCGAATACTGTTTCAAACCCTGCCGCCACAGCCACCGATTCCACACAAAAAACACTACGCCCCAACCGAACATCACCAACAAACCGCGGCCTATATCTACTGGCAATCCGATCAAGATTGAAGCGGGAAAATGGATCAAATAAGGAAAAGGCGTCCACAAAACGACTTCGCGCACGGGTGCGGGAAACACTTCTAGTGGCGCGATAAGTCCCGATAAAAACAGGTAAATTAAAAACCAGAATTGCTCGATCGCACTTGCCCTCTCTATCCAAAAAGCAAACAGCGCAAAGGTATACTGGATCAGAAACCGCAGACAAAAAGCCAATGAAATTACCAGCAAAAACAGCAACAATCTGCCAGCACTCGGCAGCCAAAAAGACTGCGGGTAAAGTGCAAAAAACAGCAGCACCAATCCGAATACAAATGGCAATCGGGCAAACCTTTCAGAAACGTGCGAGGCAAAGTGATGCCACACGGGATCGAGAGGCTGCAACAATTTATTCGATAACTTGCCTTGGACGACTTCTTTTTCAAACTCCCAAATCACCCAGACGACATTTGTTTGTCTGACAATAAAAGCTGCTAAAAAGTAACGCGCAAAGTCGATCTGATTTAGCCCAAATGACCCAGTTTGAGCTGCCTGCATCCAGACACCCATCAAAATAAACGGCAAAGCTCCCGACAGCACCCATAAAAGCAATTCCGCCCGGTATTCTAGCATATAAGCGTAGTAGGTAATTAGTAAGGTTTTAGCAATTCTGATGAATCGTGTCATATCAATTTTAAATTTTATATTTGAGATTTGTTGTGCAGTAGTAAGGTGCGCATTGCGCACCCTACAGTTAGATTTTTTGGGCAAGTATTATTACACTTTTCCCGTGCGAAAAACTCTGCCGATCACCTCTTCAATTGGCGGATCGGTAACAGTCAAATCTATCACTTCCAACTCCGCCAAAATCTTTGACACGCTCACAGTTAGCTCCCCTCTTTTGACCAAAAACCGTACTGAATTTCCCTCAATTGATTCTACCTCGCCGTAAGCAAAAGCGCTATCTTTTGCCAGCGGATGAGCTAATTCTACCTGAACTTGCCGATAAGGTGCAAACCTGTCGAGCAATCCGTCCAAACTACCATCATAAACTAATTGCCCTTCATGAATTAACAAAACTCGCTTGCACAAAGCAGTAATATCAGCCATGTAGTGACTCGTCAACAGCACCGTTGCTTGATAGCGTTCGTTATATTCCCGCAAAAATTGCCTGACGCTAAACTGTGCGTTTATATCCAAACCTAACGTCGGTTCATCTAAAAATAATACCTGCGGTTGGTGCAGCAGCGCTGCCATCAATTCAGCTTTCATCCGTTCGCCTAAGGAAAGCTTTCGCACCGCCTGATTTAACTTACCTTGTAGGGATAACATCTCGGTTAATTCTCCGATTCGCTGTCGGTAATCTTTGTCAGGAATACCGTAGACAGCGGCATTGATTTTCAGAGAGTCGAGTACGGGTAAATCCCAGATTAATTGCTGTTTTTGTCCCATGACTAAGGTGATTTTTTGCAAAAAATCAGATTCGCGGCGAAAGGGAGTACGATCGCACACTCTCACCGTACCACCCGACGGATAAATTAAACCGGTCAGCATTTTTAGCGTCGTAGTTTTGCCAGCGCCGTTAGCGCCCAGAAACCCGACGACTTCCCCCGGTTCAATACTGAAAGAAACACCCTCAACTGCTTTGACATTGCGGTAAGTGCGGTTGAAAAAGTGGCGCACTGTTCCTTTAAGTCCCGGTTCTTTAATGGCGATGGGATAAACTTTGCTCAAGTCTTCAACTAAGATAATTGGCATCGGCTCAAGTTTTAACTTTTATTGTAATCTGCGATCCTCTTCGTTGGCTTCGCTAACGGGCGATCGGGCTTGTGCCAAGATGGATCTGTCTAGCAGGGCGTGAAGTGCGATCGAAAAGTAACTGTGTTCTGGCGCACCCTACTAAGCTGTAGAATGAATGTAAGATATCCACGATCGCACGCACCGCACAAAACTTACAACTATGGTACTCACACCAAATCTTTCCGGCATCCCTCGTTTGGTAGGAGACAATTCTCCTGAAAATATTACACTTACACCGGGACAACTTGCTAGTTTTTCTGCAGGAGTTTGGATGTTAGCCGGCAATGATACTGTCAGGGGTTCGTCTGATGCAGAACGGATTTTTGGCAACGATGGTAAAGACAGTCTGTTAGGCGGCGCCGGCAATGATTCTCTTTACGGTGGCAAAGATGATGACGATGTTTTGGGAGAAACTGGCGACGATTTCTTGACAGGAGATAGAAATAGTGATTTTCTGGATGGCGGCGTAGGAAATGATTTGCTGCGCGGCGGACAAGGTGTTGATTTGTTAGTTGGCGGTGACGGTAACGATACTTTAATTGGCGACAGAGATGTGGATATTTACAAAGGAGGTGCGGGGAGTGATGTGTTTGTGTTTCGAGTCGATCAAGCGGGAATCAGAGTAGCTGGAATTGAAGTTCCAGACGCAGTAATTGTAGACTTTGATAAGTCGAGTGATTCGATTGGAATCAGTATACCATTTACCAGCAATAATATCTCATTTGAACAGGTAAGTTATAGCTTAAACGATCCGAGGCTGCTGCTGCTCGATCCTGCAACTATATCAGGCGGAACGAGTTTGTTGACCAAGGGCGGAATCTCGCAGCGAAGTCTCGATCCCGATGGTAACGGCCGCGTGGAAGTTACTAATATTAGATTCGGTGTTACTAATGCTTTGTTGGGTACTGTGTTGAATGTGACGCCAGCCGATTTAAACGGTCGTTTTATCAATGCTAGTTCTCTGCTTTAATTCGTTAATTGATTAATTCATTCTGTTGCTAAGCCCCTGTCTCATAACTTTCATTCGGTTAAAACTGAGATGTTGTACTAATGTAATGTCAATCAGGAGTTTTTCGGTGGTGGGGGCGGGTTTATTTAACCTGTTTGCAACTTTTAAAGCTATTGGTTAACCCGCCCCTACAAATTTTTGAGAATAATGTCAATCAGGGGTTTTTCGGTGGGTGGGGGCGGGTTTATTTAACCTGTTTGCAACTTTTAAATCTATTGGTTAACCCGCCCCTACAAATTCTTGAGAATGGTGCAACATCTCAGTTATAACCGACTGTACGTTAGTCTTTGAGTAGGCGTCTCACAACTTGCCCTTTTCCATCGCCCACTGCATCAAACCGGGGAACAACCGGTAAGCTTCCGATGCCAAAAAAGCAGGGCCGACTATAACTTCTGCACGCTGATTTTTCACAGCATCCCAGATAGCTTTGGCAATATCTTCTGGCTGACTTGCTCCTGAAGATTTTAGCATTTCGGTCATTTGCTGGCGACGCAATTCGACTGCGGGTTCGGATCGATCGCGAAATTGAGCTCTTTCCAAAAAATCGCTGTTAATCAAGCCCGGATGCACGGCGCAAACGTGAATGCCTTGGGGCGCTAATTCCAATCGCAAAGTTTCTGTTAAACCAGTTACGGCATATTTGCTGGCACAATAAGCTGTCATTTGAGGCAAGGGCATTTTGCCACCAATGGAACCAACATTGACTATTGTGCCAGTTTTTCGTTCGAGAAAATGCGGCAAAATTTCTTGAATTGTGTTAACGCATCCCCAAAAATTGGTATTCATTAATTGCTGCCAGTCTTCGGTGGTAGTTTGGTCGATCGCCCCCGTGACACAAATACCAGCATTGTTAACCAAAACATCGATGTTGCCGCAGGTATCAAGGGCTTTTTGGACGATCGCACGCACTTGTTGAAGGTCGCCAACATCCCCCTCAATAGCGATCGCCGAAGTACCTTCACGCTGCACTTGAGCCGCTGCTGCTGCCAATCTCTCCGGCTCGCGAGCCACCATCACTACATCGTAGCCTTTACTTGCAAAAAAAATTGCTGTTGCTTTGCCGCTTCCTTGAGAAGCGCCTGTAATCAAAACTGTAGGAGCCATAGATAGTTATAAATTGTAAGATTAATTCCGATTGAACCGGAATGAGTGTTGACTGTTAACAGTTAACTGTTAACTGTTGAGTATTGACTGTTGAGTGTTAACTGTTTGAACAATACCGATGCAACCGGAAACGAGATAATTCGGACTTGTGTGATGTTGCATTTTGTAGGGCGGGTTCGCCAACAACAATTGCCGATAATCTACAATCTCATAAACCCGCCCTGCCCATACTGTGATAATTTAAACTATAACAGAGGTTATCTAATTTTAGGCGCGCTCTACCTTGAAATTTCTTGAGTATGGCAATTTTTTAAGAATGGCGATCGTGCTTTTTTTAAACGAACCGCGAAGCCGCGAAGCTCGCGAAGGAAGAGAGAAGATGAGAGGAGAAGAAGAGAATAGAAGTTATTCATAATTTGTGCGAAAATTGCTTTGTAAATTTTCCCAATGCCCAATTCCCAATTCCCAATGCCCAATCCCTAAAAAATGAATCTTCCGAAACAATCGCCGAATTGGTCGATCGCCCTTGTGTTAATTATCGGCGTTTTGGCCGTCTCAACTTCCTCAATCTTAATTCGGCTGGCCAACTTGAAAGCAGGCGCGGGCGGCTTCGGTTTCAGCCTGGTACTCGCCGCTTCTCGCCTGACTTTATCTGCTTTAATTCTGCTTCCGGCTTGGCCGAAAATTCAGTGGAATGCCCTGCAACCGGGAGCTCGGCGCT
Organism: Cyanobacteria bacterium SOY_34_metabat_3; assembly: GCA_031399265.1. Taxonomy (GTDB): domain Bacteria; phylum Cyanobacteriota; class Cyanobacteriia; order Cyanobacteriales; family Microcoleaceae; genus Microcoleus. The sequence goes on from JANNOR010000270.1 coordinate 34,467, forward strand.
ATGCTGCTGCTGCGGGTTTGTGTCTCGCCCTGCACTTTGCTCTCTGGATCACCTCACTTTCTTATACTTCGATCGCCGCTTCGACTGCTCTCGTCACCACTAATCCCGTCTGGGTAGCGCTGTTGTCGCGCTTCTGGTTCGGCGAAAAACTCAGCAAAATGTCGATCGCTGGCATTACTATAGCTCTGGCTGGGGGAATGGCGATCGCCGTTGGGAGTGCAGGCGCAGCTAATGTCGGCAGCCTGCAACTGCTGGGAAATTTCCTTGCTCTGGCTGGTTCCTGGGCTGTTAGCCTGTATTTGCTGCTGGGGCGGGAAGCTCAGCGCCGGGGACTCGGAATTGGCGGCTATATTGCGATCGCCTATACTGTTGCTGCGATCGTCCTGTTGCCTTTGCCGATCGTCTTTGGCGTCAGTTATACTGGCTATCCGCACATTGTATATTTTTATATTTTGTTAACAGCCGCCTTGCCTCAATTAGTCGGCCACACTATTTTAAACTGGGCTGTAGTACAGATTTCCCCAACTCTGGTAACACTTGCTATCTTGTTTGAGCCGGTTGCGGCGAGTATTTTGGGTTATTTGCTGTTTGGGGAAGTGCCCGCGCCGGCGGTACTTGCAGGTGCTGCGCTGCTGCTGTTGGGGGTAGCAACTGCTACCCTCGGAGCCCAAAAATCACAGTCAACAGTTAACAGTTAAGAGTTTTCAACATTGCCACTACAGTTGCCGTGAGTCAGGATAGAACAGATTAGAGCTTGAAAACACAAATAACTCGTCATTTAAATATCGGTTCCCAACTACAGCACTTTTGGCGGTAAGCAAGCCCTTGTAGAGAAACGGCAATGCCGTGTCTAAAGCCTTCTTCCCTCTTCCTTCTTCCTTCTTCCTTCTTCCTTCTAATCCTCGGGTGCCTTTCGGAGAATAAAATTATGCTGCCAGAACAACTACAGCGCATTATCGGCTACTTTCTCGAAGAAGCCACAGAAAACGTCCAAATCATCGAACAAGGCTTGCAGGGCCCTCAATTCACCGCGCAAGCTCCCCAAAGGATACACCAGCTCATCCGAGCCGCGCACTCGATTAAAGGGGGAGCAGCTATGCTCGGATTTAGCAGCATTCAGCGCATAGCCCACCGCTTGGAGGATTATTTTAAGCTGCTCAGAGAATGTCCGATCGCCATCGATGTCCGGCTGCAATCGCTGTTAACGGAAGTTTTTAATATTTTGTCAGCGTTGGTGTACAAGGTTTCTAAGGGTTTTGGACTCAACGCCGAAGACGCAAACCAAATGCTGTCCCTCGCCGAACCGATTTTTGACGAACTCGACGCTTACCTGAGAGTGCTGATTCCGACTCGCCTGACTGTGAGGGCTACTACGGACGAACACATTCACGTTTTCTCCGGTTACTGCGCTTCGGCTGAGGGATTTTCCTCGGCGATTGCGTCGCGCGTCGGTTTGCTCCGAGGTACTATTACCCGCCGCGAGCAAGAAGGCGAGGGCATTCGCCTTTATATTGACATTTACTTGCCGCCTTACAGCAGGATCGAAAACATCCGCCAAGCTGTCGAACTCTCAGGCGCTACGATCGGGACTGTTCAGACGCAGCGCGACTTTTCGCTGCTGGCTGCGGATTATCCGGTTTACCGAAGTGCGATCGAACCTCCGGCAATTTGCATCGGCTGCCGCTACTATTACGGCAGAAGCGACGGGGGCCACCTGCTCAACTGCACGATCCATCCCCAGGGCCCGGAAGCAGAAGATTGTCGCGATCGAGAACCGGAATCAGGATTATAAAATCAGGACTGCAAACCAAGATTTAGCACCAGGGAAAACTTGCTCTTAAAACCAATATTCTCCCTAATATCTGGCCAATTTTCCGCTCCCAAATTGCTTGTTAATTTCTAGATAACTAAATCCTTCTTGCTTCTAAAAAGTCCCCTAAAAGCTGATACCGCAACTCGAATTAATTGCAGCATCGTCGCCGGATGTGCCACGGCCCAGACATTGATAGCCAGACAAGTGATTCCCATCGCTAGCAAGATGTATGTCGGAGGCATTACTACCCCGATCGCGAACCAGGTAAAAACGTGAAATATCATTGCTGTAGCCCAAATGCCGGCCACAACCGCAGACGCCCAAACTTGCATTCTAGGTCGGTTTATTCCTGTCAAAATCGCTGTCTGCAAAGTAGTCAGCAAGTTTGCCGGAACTAAAAATGCACAGATACCTATGCAGTAGGTATGAGAAAACTCAGTAACTGTATTGAAGTCGAGCATCAGTATAATTGTCTGGCCTGTTGGATCTACTTAAAGAGCTTAACGTGACTTGACTTGGAAATCTTGTCACCCTTACTTTAACTTAATATTTTCATCAGCAGGTCGCTCTGAAGACGCATTTCTCTCGCCTTTTCCTGCTGGAGAAATTTTAGCGCAAACATTAATTTTAGGGAAACTTATTGAAACCTATTGAACAATGGTAACAATTGCTGCAATAATTAAGATGGGGTATGGATCGCAATTGAAGAGCCAAGTCCGTAGAAATATCTAAAAGGCTGGCGTCAGCAGAGCAGCAACACCAGGGCAGTCTGATTTTTAACTCAATCATTTTTGACGGCAGGCAGATTTTCGGATGATTGATTGTCAGCGTCGCTCGAGGAAGCGAGCAGTTGTGCGATCGAACAATATGAGATTATTGAAAAGCCAATTCGCGCTCAAATCTAAAATCGATAGAACCAAAAGAGAAATTTTACAGCGGAAAACAGAGAAAATGGACCTACAAATTACAATCCCAGCACTCGAAGAAGTTGACTTGACCAACTGCGACAGAGAACCCATTCACATATCGGGTCAAATTCAGCCGCACGGGGTGCTACTTGTTGTACGAGAACCTCAACTAGAAATACTGCAAGTCAGTGAAAATACGCAAGATTTATTAGGAGTCGATCCCGAAAGTGCGATCGGTCAAGATTTAAGCTTATTATTCGATCGCACTCAGCTAGAAAAACTCAAGCTTTGTTTGCAGAAGGAAAACTTAAAAACTGTCAATCCCATTAAACTGTCTGTCGAAAAAGCAGGCAACTCTTTAGAATTTGACTGCATCCTCCACCGAGGAGAAGGAGTTTTAATAGTCGAATTAGAACTGGCAACCACCACAGAAAACCTTTCCGTTTTTAGCTTTTATCATTCAGTTAGAGCCACTGTCAGCCAAATTCAAAGCGCCAAAAATATCAAGGAATTATGTCAACTGACTGTAGAAGAAGTCAGGAAAATTTCGGGATTTGATAGAGTTATGGTCTATCAATTTGACCCCGAAGGCAACGGCGCTGTAATCGCTGAAGACAAAGCAGAAAATCTGAGTCCTTTCTTCGGCTTAAACTACCCCAGCACAGATATTCCCAAACAAGCCAGAAAACTGTATTCGTTAAATTGGCTGAGGTTAATACCAGATATTAATTATCAACCAGTCCCGCTCGTTTCGCGAAACAACTTTGTTACGAACGAACCCATAGACCTCAGTTTTAGCGTGTTGAGAAGCGTTTCTCCCATTCACATAGAATACCTGCAAAACATGGGCGTTACAGCTTCAATGTCAATCTCGTTAATCAAAGATAAAAAACTGTGGGGATTGATTGCTTGCCACAACTGTACACCAAAATACCTCAACTATGAATTGCGCGCGGCCTGCGAATTTATCGGGCAAGTAATGTCCTTAGAACTGCAATCAAAAGAAGGAAACGAAGACTACGACTACAAACTACACTTAAAATCTATTCAAACCAAGATTTTTGAAGACATATCCACCTCCGAAAACTTGTCGGAAGTGTTAGTTAAATGCCAGCATAATTTGCTGGAAGCAGTCAACGCCCAGGGAGCAGCAATCGTATTTGGAGACAATTGCTATCGAGTTGGGCAAACACCGGGCCCAGAAGCGCTCAAATACTTAACTAATTGGGTGCAAACAAACCTAAAAAAAGAAATATTTTATACAGACTCGCTAACCAAATGCTATCCAGAAGCTGAGGATTTTAAAGACACGGCCAGCGGGTGTTTGGCAATAGCAATATCGCCGACTCAAAAAATATACGTTTTGTGGTTTCGCCCGGAAGTAATTAAGACCGTAAATTGGGCGGGAAACCCCAACAAACACATTCAAATAGATGAAGATGGCAGCCATCGAATGTCTCCTCGGAAATCCTTTGAGCTGTGGAAAGAAAATGTGAGGTGCAAATCGCTACCTTGGAAACAATGCGAAATAGACGCTGCATTGGAACTGAAAAAAGCAATGATTAATATAGTGCTGCGCCAAGCCGAAAAACTCGAAAAACTAAATACGGCATTAGAAGCATCAGTCGCCAGAGAACGCGAAAAAACTGCTCATTTAAAAACAGCGATGTCCGAGCTTCAGCGCACCCAAACTCAATTGGTGCAAAGCGAAAGAATGTCAAGTTTGGGACAGTTGGTGGCGGCGGTAGCTTATGAAGTTACTAACCCGATTAACTTCATTTACGGAAATCTTAGCTATGCCAACGAATACAGCCAAAAACTGATCGATTTATTGCAGCTTTACGAGCAGCACTATCCGTCGCCTTCGCCAGAAATTCAAGCAGAAATAGAAGCAGCAGAAGTAGAGTTTATAGTTGAAGACTTACCGAAGTTGCTGGGTTCAATGAAAGTAGGCGCTAACCGCATCCGCGAGATAGTTCAGTCGCTGCGAAACTTCTCTAGAATTGACGAAGCAGAGATTAAACCAGTTGACATTCACGACGGATTGGACAGCGCTTTGCTGATTTTGAGCAACCGACTCAAACCAAAGCCCGATCGCCCTGCAATTCATCTCATCAAAGAATATGGCTCTCTGCCTTTGGTTGAGTGTTACGCAGTTCAGATCAACCAAGTATTTATGAATGTACTGACAAATGCAATTGATGCTCTAGAAGATGCCTTTGTCAACAAAAATTTATCGCCACAATGCGGGTGTGAAGGAGAGCCAGTCAATTCGGGACAAATTCGGCTCGTGACTGAAGTTTGTCCGGGTAAAAAAGCAGTAGTAGTTCGGATTAATGACAACGGTTGGGGGATGGCAGAAACAGTTCGGCAGAAAATATTTGAGCCGTTTTTTACCACAAAACCTGTGGGGAAAGGTGCGGGAATAGGTTTGGCAATCTGCCACGAAATTGCGGTGGAACAACACGGCGGCAAATTGAGCTGCATTTCAGCCCCCGGAAAGGGAACGGAGTTAATTATTGAGATTCCCTTGAGCCAAACTCATCTCAAACCGATTGTAAACTGAAAAAAAGTGCGCTCATCGCTCAAATGCACAAATCGAAAATTAGATTAAAATACAAAAGCAGCTATAGCAATTTAATGGGTCATTGCACATATCTCGATCCCCCTAAATCCCCCTTAAGAAGGGGGACTTTGATCGGAATCTTATCCCCCCCTTATTAAGGGGGGCTAGGCAGGGTGGATTAATTGTCGAGAGGTTAAATCAAAGCTATGAAGGCTATTGACCAACATTATGCAAGGCACTTAACAGGTTTATCTAGACTAGATAAATCAAAAAGTAACTCACTC